>DXHJ01000155.1 GCA_019113475.1 Candidatus Dorea intestinavium
TAACCTTTCGGTGCTGTTTCTTCATGGAAGGTATATCTTCCTGGTGCTAAGTTGATTTGATGCGATTGTCCTTCTTTTGAAGTCCATTTTTCTACAACTTCTTCACCTTGTTTGATTTGAATTTGCGCACCTGCAATTTCATTGCCTGCGATATCTTGTTTGCTAAAGACAACTTCTTTTTTCTCTTCGACCTCGGGCTGTTCTGGCATCTGAGGTAAAATGAAGCTAGCACTTAGAAGGTTTTGGTATGGAAAGTATTTTCCAAACCAAGGCTCATATCTAGTACCATTAGCATCATCATCAGATAAATATAAATTCAATACTCTATCCTTTGGTACAGCACCTAAATCTACTTTATTATTTTCATTCACGCCTGCCACTTGAGCATTGCCGATTAAGAAATGATATAATTCGACTTCTTTAACACCCGAAATATCCATCCCTGTTTGTGCTATAACTCTCTTATACGCTTCTTCTTTCAGTTTGTCCTTAGCACCATCGACAATACCACCAATGATATTACCACCTAATCCTCCGCCAAAAATACCGCCTAAACCACCGAAAATGCCACCACTGCTCTCTTCTTCATCTGAATTATCTTCCATCGGTATTCCAGCTTTTTGCGCTATGGAGCGAACAATTACATCATCAAAAGCGTGACTCTTCAAAAACTGTTTATTTGGTTTGTCTTTCTCATAGCCTTGTAGGTGTTCAACCACTTCAGTATTTCTAAAGGATTCGCTAACAGCACCGTTTTTATCAAAATCCAATCCATCTGTCACATGCCAAATTGCATATTGTGCTATTCTATACAATCGCGCATTTGTTTTTTGGTCAACTAATTTCTCATTTTTTTCACCATTTGGCTTAACCCACTTATTTTTTAAATCAACCGTATAATCAATATCTGCATCAATATTATCTTCTGCATCTTTATCTTTGACATTACGATCTAAATAATACGTCTGCACCAATTCCTTCTTCTTAGCCGTAGTGTAATAAATAATGCGCATAATTTTATCAATATCTTCTTGACTCAACGGCTTAGTTGCCCAATACTTTAAATTCTGCGCTTGTACTTCTTCTAAGGTATAGCGCTCATACTTCACTTTCTTTTCTGTGTGAAGTTCTTCAGGAAAACTATATGGCATATTAAAGCAATACACAACTTCTGCAAATTCTTGCTTTTCACCATTTAAGTCATAACTGTGCATTAGAGCCAACGCTGGATAAGTTACGCCAAATGTCTCCCAGTTTTGTTGATCATAATCTCTCCTAACATCATACCCAAAATAATCATTCACCTTTAATGGGGTCCCTTTTGCAGACATATTAACCGCACCATCAGTAGAACGAATCTGAAATTCTACATCATAGGTTTGGCCACCCTTTACTTTACGTCCTAAATTTAATTCTATTTCCCACGAACCATTCCCTGTACTATCGGCTTGCAAATTCGTTCTTTTATCTGTTACTACTACTTTTTTCGTAGCAACATCAATTAGTTTACTAGTTAGAATATAAGTCTTGCTTGCATCCAACTTTTGATAATTTACCGTCTCATTTAAAACAAAACCGTTGTTGGTTAATTTGCTAGAAATAGTGAGTGGTGGTGCTTCCTCCTGTGCATGCACTACACATATTCCTGAAGCAAAGTAGCTGACCATCGAAAGCATTAACCATAAACAAGTCGTCCACTTTGTCCATTTTTTGTAATTCATGATCTTCCCCCTTACTAATATTTATCCATACGCAACGCAAAGCCCATTTTGTGCTTCGTTTATATACGTCAATGTGGCAGATTCCTTCCTAAACAAAAGCTCGCAGGCATCGCTCCGTATAGTTAAATAACGAATAAATTTAAACTGACCAAAAAATAGTCAACTCATAAATTCATTCAATAAAGGATTATAAAATAAAAACAAATGTATTTCAATATTTAAAGGAAGATTAAAATTTAAATAAACATCATTCACTTTTAAATCACAACTAAATAAATTCGAATAACAAATAAACGAACGAACAACCCACTTCATCAATAATACAAACTTGTTAATGAAGCGTTAGCCATCGATGCACCAAACATATAATAACAAAAACCAAAGATGATGATAAATATATAAAAACTCAAAAAAACAAGCGGTTATTATGTTCGGCAATTTTCTTTTTAAATAATACAAGAATATAATTTCACCTTTCACTTAAAGCGTTTAATATTTTATTTTATAATAGACAATAATAAAACATTAAAACAACTCATTCGTTTCAGCATTTCCTTAGCTAAGCGTTTAGGATGACTCATCTCTCTTTTCTATCAAGTCTAATCATCTTCTCGCACTACAACGAGGTTATCCTTCCTATCCTAACAATTATTTAATGTATTTTCTCCATTCAGGTATATTTATCATAAGTTTTTAACGCTAAATTTTAGAAAGTTATTTGAAACCAATTCCAAAATAATCAAAAATAAGTTAAACATTTTTATATCAATGTTTATTACTAGCTCGAAATTCATTTAAATAACTCCTTTATTTATGTTTTTCCTTTACAAATTATTATGTTTTGAGTTAAAATATAGAAAAGAGCATGAGAGGTGAATGTTATGCGTCGTAAAGTTTATACCAAAGATCAGATATTAAAAGCGGCACATGAAGTTGTTTTAGAAAGTGGTTTTGAAAAGTTTACTGCTCGTAACGTAGCTAAGAAGATGGGGATTTCTACTCAACCAATCTATCTTGAGTTTAAGAACATGGAAGACTTAAAACGCACACTGTTACATAAAATCCAAACAGACTTGACCCGTAAATTTATGAGTCAACCTATCACTGGCGATTTAACCGTTGATGCACCAGTTCACTACGTTGAATTTGCTATTAAAAAACCAAAATTATTCAAAGCTTTATTCGTTGATCCTAAGGGCGGCGGACCAATTATGTATGAGTATTCTGTAGAGTTCTACAAAGAATTATCCAAAGAAAGCCGTCGTTTCGGTAAATTACCAAAAGAAGATTTTGAATTGTTGCATTTAGAAGCGTGGATTGTCGTAAATGGTCTAGTTACCATGTTACTTGCAGGTATCATCACATTAACACGCGAAGAATTAATCGAGTTAGTTCAACAGTTAATTGAAGATATTTCAGAAGGTAAGAAGTTCAAATTCGATGTCACTGATCACATCAACAAAGCTTAATATGATTGTTACATAAATCTAGCTCGTTTTTGTGGGCTAGATTTTTTTGTATTTTCCTATATACACCAAAAGTCTTGACAGCAATCAAAATTGAAAACTATCAAGACTTCTTTGACTTATCTATTATTTTGTTTGAGAAATAAGATTGCGTTGGGCTTTTTGTTCTAATCTCTCAAAAAAGACTAACACTCGCTCCATAATTAGACCGGTGGTAATCACACAAATAATGGTGCCGATACCAAAACTTTGGCTACCTAATAGTAAACCGATAACCACCATCAAAGCATCTAAACTAATCCGTACATAACGTAAAGGAAATTTCGTCGCTTTCACAACCATCATTGTTAAACACTCGACAGCCGCTGAGCCTAGATTACCAGCAACATAAATTCCTACACCTAATCCATAAACGACAATTCCTAAAATCATCGTTAAATACGTATGACTAGTTAAAAATTCATTGGCTGTTAAGATGGGTGTTAAGGCATTCACAGTGAGACCCACCCCAAAGGCATTCGCAAAACTACCTAGGCCAACTTGTTGACGGTCAAAAAATACAGCAAAAGCTAAAATAATTAAATTAAAAGATAAAGTTAGATAACCAAATTTCCAGGGAATAAAATTCATCACACCAAAAAGGGCAACACTTAAAGTATCAACACCTAATTGACTCGTAATCATCAACGTAATTCCTAAAGCAACTAATAACGTTCCCACAATAATCTTTACTAACTGGGAAACTTGAAT
>DXHJ01000156.1 GCA_019113475.1 Candidatus Dorea intestinavium
TTTTAAAAGCAGCTATGACAGATGTAGTAGATCATGGTACGGCAACTAACCTTGGCCGAAATGGTTACGATGTAGCGGGAAAAACGGGGACAGCTGAGTATAGTTCAGATAAAGAAAAGAACCACTCTTGGTTTATTGGCTTTACGAACCCTGATAATCCGGAGGTAGCAATTAGCGTCATTATTGAATCTTCAGATGGAAATGCAGTAGCAAGCGCTATAGCAGGGGCTGTATTTGATGCTTATTATTATAATTAAGGAAAAAATAATATGGAAATTTCAGATAGGTTATTAGTAAGTGACAGTCTAAGAAAAAAAGAAAAAAAGATTCGTAAAACTATCGAATCGGGGAAATTACATAAAAATCTTTACTTGCTTTGTGTTCTAGAAAACAATCATTCGCAGCTAGAAATCATTCCTTCTTTGCTTTTTATGCAAACAGGAATTAAGGAACAAAAGGGCTGGATTATTGGGGCTTTTAGAGACCAAGAGGAAGTATTTGATTTGCTTCAAGAGGTTAGTCAAAAGGTGTATGTTGAAGGTGTAGCCCAAGATTTACGATCTTATTTTGTTAACCACCTTTAAAAATTAGTAAGTTAGGAGAGATTATGATTTCTATTTTGCTTTTTATTTTAAAATTCATAGGGATTGCTTTGCTAAGCATTTTAGGACTCTTATTGCTTCTAATTTTGTTGATTTTATTTGTGCCGATTCGTTATGAAGCAAAGGGTGACTTTCAAAAAGAAGAGAAGACTTTTAAGGCAAGGGTGAAGGTTACTTATTTGCTTCATGCCCTTAGTTTTCGTTTGATTTCTCGTAATGAAAAAGTGGAGCCTTCCTTAAAAATATTTGGCTATGATATTCTTAATAAAAAGGAAAGAAAGAAAAGGAGAGAGGTCTCTCCTAAAGAAAAAAAGATAAAACCAAAGGTAGTAAACGAAGAAGAAGGAAATAATAAAGAAGAAAGAATAGAAGAAAATCATGAAGAAGAGAAAAGCGCGCCTAAAGAAGCTAAAGATTTTACGGAAACTGCAAAAGAAAGTACTAAAACCGCTCAAGAGAAAGTTGAAAAAGGACCCAAAATATCTAAGAAAAATAAAGAAAAAAATTTCACTCTGGAAAAGATCTATGATAAAATAAATGAGTTCTTAAAAATAAAAGAGAAGGTTTTAGATTTTTTAAGCGATAACAATCATAAAAGAGCTTTAAAAATTATTAGGATAAAGGGATTAAAGCTTTTAAAGAGAATCAAACCTAAAAAATTCAATCTAAAAGGGGAAATAGGCTTTAAAGATCCATCATTAACTGGGTACTTAGCAGCAATTTACAGTAGTTTTTATCCTTATTTAGAAAAAATACTTCAAGTACACATGGATTTTGAAGAAGAGGTTCTAGAAGGTCAGATTTACGTAAAAGGAAAAATCACTTTAGGATATTTCCTTTTCTTTGCTCTTTCTTTAATTATAAAAAAAGAAATAAGACAAAGCATTAAAGATGTGCGCAATTTCAAATTGAAATAGGAGGTTTATGATGGCAACTAATAATTTTAAAGGAACGGTAGATGCATTGTTTGAAGGAGTAGACGGTATCTTATCCTCAAAAACCGTTGTAGGAGAGGCAATTTATGCTGGAGATACCATATTAATCCCACTAGTAGATATTTCTTTTGGAATTGGTGCAGGGGCACAAAATGCTAAGACTGTCGATTCTAAAGAAAAAAGCAGTGGTGGTATCGGGGGAAAGATTACTCCTTGTGCGATGCTAGTCATTCAAAATGGTCACACAAAGCTTGTAAATATCAAGAATCAAGATACAATGACCAAAATTTTAGACATGATTCCAGAGCTCATTGATCGCTTTTCTAAGAAGGATGAAACGAAGATGACAGAGGAAGATATATATGAGATGTTAGATAAAGAATAAAAGTCTTGCAATTTTTAAATCTATTTGGTAAAATACTAATGTTGCGAGTTCAAATAGAAGGACTTGTATTATGGTTAGGAGGTGCAGTCATGGCAAAATGCGCTATTTGTGAAAAGGGTGCTCACTTTGGAAACAGTGTAAGCCACTCTCATAGAAAGACACCAAAGATGTGGAAATCAAATGTTAAATCCGTAAGAGTGAAGACACAAGCGGGAGCTACAAAAAAAATGTATGTTTGTACTTCTTGTCTTAAATCAGGCAGAGTAGAAAGAGCATAATATGAAACTCAGATTTCTTTCTAGGGAGTCTGGGTTTTTTACGTATGGAATTAGTATAACTGTTCGCTTTTTTAAAAAGAGTGACGTATACTATTATTAATAGAAGTTTGTAAGAAATAGAAAAAATAACAGTAATGGAGGTTATAATATGAAGGGTAAACTTAGTAATGATTTAGGAACTATAGTTATTGACCCGGAAGTAGTTGCAACTTACGCAGGTACTGTCGCAGTAGAATGCTTTGGTATTGTAGGAATGGCAGCTATGGGAATGAAAGACGGAATTGTTCATTTACTTAAAAGAGAAAACCTTAAAAGAGGAATTCAAGTATTGATATCAGAAGATAATCACATTTCACTAGATTTCCATGTGATCGTTTCTTATGGCGTAAACATTCCAACAGTTACTGATAACCTAATCAGTAACGTTAAATATAAAGTAGAAGAATTCACAGGAATGCCAATTGATAAAATACGTGTATATATCGATGGCGTGCGAATTATTGATTAACCAAGGAGGAACTTTTAGGTGGCCGTTAAATTTATATCCGCAGAGTTATTAGCTAAAATGTTTTTGGCTGGTGCTAAAAACATTGAAGCACATAAATCTTATATTAATGAACTAAATGTATTCCCTGTCCCAGATGGGGACACTGGAACGAATATGACACTTACTATTATGTCAGCAGCTGAGGAAGTCAAGGGATTAACCAGTTTTAATATGGAGACTCTTACAAAGGCAATCTCATCTGGATCACTAAGAGGTGCAAGAGGAAACTCAGGTGTTATCCTTTCACAACTTCTTAGAGGCTTTACTAAGACTATTCGTGAAGAAGAAGAAATTGATGCCTTTATTTTTGTAGCAGCATGTAATAAAGCAAAGGAAACGGCTTATAAAGCTGTAATGAAGCCAAAAGAAGGGACTATTTTAACAGTAGCAGCGGGAATTGCTCAAAAAGCAACCGAATTGTTGGAAGAGACTGATGATTTTGAAGTGATGCTTCCGGCTATTTTAGAATATGGACAGGAAGTTTTAGATTCAACACCTGATATGTTGCCAGTTTTAAAAGAAGCAGGAGTTGTTGATTCAGGTGGACAAGGATTAATGGAAATCTTAAGAGGCGGTTATGATGCCTTCCTAGGAAAAGAAATTGATTATAGTACAATCGTAGCAAAAACAGCTTCACCGGCCATATCTCTACAAAAGGAATCAGGAAGTGGCGATATTAAATTTGGCTATTGTACAGAATTTATTATAAATCTTGAAAAGAAATTTCCAGAAAAAGAAGAAAATAAATTTAAAGATTATTTAACTACCATAGGTGACTCTATTGTTTGTGTTGCTGATGATGACGTAGTAAAAGTTCATGTACATACTAATGATCCAGGGCTAGCTATTCAAAAAGCTTTAACTTATGGTTCCTTGTCGCGTATGAAGATTGATAATATGCGAGAAGAACATGAAGAAAAACTAAAAATGGAAGCTTTAAAAGAACTTGAAGCCAAGAAAAATGAAAAACGTAAAGAAGTAGGATTTATTTCTGTTTCAATTGGCGAAGGCATCAACAATATTTTCTATGAACTAGGTATTGATTACATTATTGAGGGTGGTCAAACGATGAACCCAAGTACGGAAGATATGTTGACAGCTATTGACAAGGTAAATGCTGACACCATCTTTATTTTACCGAATAATAAAAATATTATTTTGGCAGCAAATCAAGCAAAAGAATTAACAACTGATAAGAATATCATTGTAATTCCAACAAAAACTATTCCTCAAGGTGTAACTGCGGTTATTAGCTATTCTACTGCTTTAAGTCCTGAAAAAAATGCCGAGATTATGATGGAAGAAGTGAACAACGTTAAAACCGGATCCTT
>DXHJ01000157.1 GCA_019113475.1 Candidatus Dorea intestinavium
TTTTAAAAGAAGGGAGCTTAGAGCAATTAATTGCCAAAGATTTCTCCATTAGTCGCCAGTTTACCTTTGTTTCGTTACCAAATTTTCCTAAAACCAAGGAAAACTTACAAATATATGAAACGATGGAAGAAATAGTAAATACCAGTTATTGAAGGTGAAAAAACTGTGAAGTCTCTTAGTGTTATTGACATACTAAGAGGCTTTTTTTATAATAGCCTTTATGATATGACAAGTTGTCATAAAAAATGGAGGTAATCAGGATGCGGGAAAAATTGCAAAGATTTATGATAGGTAGATATGGACAAGATGAACTCAATCGAACACTTAACATTAGTGCTTTAATATGTATTGTCTTGTCTTTTTTTATTCGGCCCTTTTACTACCTGGCACTCTTACTTTTAATCTATGAGATCTTTAGAAGTTTAAGTAGAAACTTTGCCGCTAGAAGTAAAGAACTTGGCCATTATAAAGAAATAAAAAACTTGCTTTTTGGCACAAAAACTCATAAAATTTTTCGCTGTAAAAATTGTCATCAACAAATTCGTGTTCCTAGAGGAAAAGGGAAAATTAGTATTACCTGTCCTAAATGCAAACATCAATTTATTAAGAGGACATAAAAGATGCCAAAACAAACCTTTTATAACTTAACGAAGGAAAAAAGGCAAAGGCTAATGGAGGCCATACACCTAGAATTTTCTAGGGTTCCCTATGATAAAGTTTCTATTAACAAGATTATCAATACAGCCGAAATTTCTCGAGGAAGTTTTTATCAATATTTTGAAGATAAACGAGATGTTTTAGAATATCTTCTAGAGGAACACCAAGAAAAAGTCTTAGCAGAAATTGAAAAATGTCTTAAAGAAAATGGCGGAGATCTTTTTGCGATGTTTCTAAGCCTTATGGATTTTGCTTTTTATCAGATAGAAGAACAACAACAAAACAATGCTTGGCTTCTGTTGTTATCAGATATCCGAATTAATTTAAAAGTTTTTACCATGCAAAATGAAGGTGCAAAGAATTGTCAAAAAAATAAGTTGATGGAAAAGATGATAGCTGGTATCAATAGGGAAAATTTAAATATTAAAGAGCCGGATGATTTAGAAAATATGTTACATATTATGATTCCCTTTGTTGCCGTTTCCTTCACCCAAATAATCAGTGATGATAGAGAAAATTATCTTAAGAATCGAACAAAATTTAAGAAACAAATGGACCTTATCAAAGAAGGATTTGTTAAACCGAAGGAGAAGACATGTTTGGAACGATCATGATTCAGCGAAAAACATTAACGAAAGAGGCAAACCTAAGATATAGTAAACTATATTGTGGACTTTGCCATGAGCTTTTAGAAAAGTACGGAAGCGAAGGGCAGAGAACTTTGACTTATGATATGACATTTCTAGGCATTCTTTTATCAGCCGTTTATAATTTACCAGAAGAATCTGATTATGAGAAATGTGTAACTCATCCACTACGAAGTCATGAGTATGTACAAAATAAAGCCATGAGCTATGCAGCCGATATGAACATCTTTCTCGCCTACTATCAAGCGCTAGATGATTGGCATGATGATCAAAATAAACGCGCACTAAAGAAAAGCAAAAGTCTTGCTCCCTTTCTTTTAGAAATTAAAGAAAAGTGGCCAAGACAAACAAAAGCTATCGAAGAGGGACTGGCAACTCTTGGCGAAATGGAAGCAAACAATGAATTAAATCCTGATTTACCTATGAATTGTTTTGGAAAAATTTTAGGAGAAGTTTTCGTTTGGCAAGAGGATGATTATCGAGAAGTTCTCTTTGAATTAGGTTGTCATTTAGGTAGATTTATCTATTTGCTAGATGCCGTTAACGATTTAAAAGCGGATTTGCGAAAACAAAGATATAATCCCTTAATCGCCCAAATCAACATGGATTATCAAGCGGCACTTATGAGCATCATCGCAGAAGCAGCAGATGCTTTTGAAAGCCTTACTATATATAAAGACCGTGATATTATTGAAAACGTGCTTTATGCGGGAGTATGGCAAACTTATAAGAAAGAATCAAGACAGGGGAAAAGGAATCATGAATGATCCATATAGTGTATTAGGAGTAAGTAAGGAAGCTTCATTAGAAGAAGTAACCGCTGCTTATCGAAAGTTGGCAAGAAAGTACCATCCAGATATTAATCCAGGAGATAAGCTGGCGGAAGAAAAAATGCGTCAGATTAATGCCGCTTACGATCAAATCAAAACAGGACAAACTGGCGGTGCAAGCTACGAACAGCCTGATGGAAGCTACACCACCCAAAGTGAGTATAATGCTCAAAGAGGAGCATATGGTGGAGAAGGAGCTTACGGAAGTTATAATTTTGATGATTTATTTGGCAGTTTTTTTACGGGAGGAGGAGACCCTCTTAGCCAAGTGGAGTTTTACATCAATAGAGGTCAGTACCAATACGCTGGTCAAGTGTTAGCGCAGATTAAAAATCGGAATGCCAGATGGTATTACTTGGGAGCAAGAGCTAATGCCGGAGCAGGAAATCAAGTAAGCGCCTTGAATTATATCAATGAAGCGGTACGATTAGAGCCGGCTAATATAGAATACCAACAATTGTTACAACAATTTAAGGAAGGAAATTATAACTATCGAGATGTGGGAAGTAGAAGCGGTTATAATATGGAAAACATGGGTAGAAGTTTTTTAAACATTTTGCTAATGCAATTATTTTGTTGTTTTTGTTGTAGACCTTTTTAAAATGATAAGGAAAAGAGGATATTAAATGAGTAAAATAATCGGGATAGATCTTGGTACTACTAATTCTTGTGTGGCGGTAATAGAAGGAGGAGAAGCGGTTGTTATTCCTAATGCCGAAGGGGAAAGGACAACGCCAAGTGTCATTGCCTTTACTGAACACGGAGAGCGATTAGTAGGACAAGTAGCCTTAAGACAAGCAGTAACGAATCCGCAAGGAACTGTTACTTCTATCAAAAGGGAGATGGGCAGTAACTATCGCTTTAAGGCGGAAGGAAAAAGCTTTAATCCAGCAGAACTTTCAGCAATTATCTTAAGTAAACTAAAAAAGGACGCTGAAAGTTATTTAGGAGAAGAAGTAAAAGAAGCGGTTATTACGGTACCTGCTTATTTTTCCGATGCACAAAGACAAGCAACAAAAGATGCGGGTACTATTGCGGGTTTAAACGTAAAACGAATTATTAATGAGCCGACCGCTGCGGCTCTTGCTTATGGTGTCGATAAAGAAGAAGCGAAAAAAGTCTTAGTTTTTGATTTGGGTGGAGGAACCTTTGATGTCTCCATCCTAGATATTAAAGAGGGTGTAATAGAAGTAATAGCAACGGCCGGAGACAACAAATTAGGGGGTGATGATTTTGATGCTTGCATTACAGACGAGTTATTAAAAGTTTTTGAAGAAAAGTACGGAGTAAATCTGCGAAACCAAGAAATAACCATGCAAAGAATTAAAGAAGCGGCTAGAAAGGCGAAAGAAGAACTTTCTTTTGCCACAACAACTTTAATCAATCTGCCTTATTTGGCCCAGGTAAAAGGAGAGCAAGTTCACTTAGAGTATGCGCTAGACCGAGCTAAGTTTGAGCGCCTTAGTGCTCCTTTAATAGAAAGAACGAAAAAGCCTGTACTACAAGCAATAGAAGATGCTCATATTAAGAAAGAAGATATCGGGAAAGTAATCTTAGTTGGTGGCAGCACAAGAATACCAGCGGTACAAAACCAAGTAAAAAATTTAACTGGAAAAGAAGGATTTAAAGGACTAAATCCCGATGAATGTGTGGCTATGGGAGCAGCCTTACAAGGCGGTGTAATGGGTGGTGAGGTGACAGGCCTTTTACTATTAGATGTAACCCCGCTAAGTTTAGGAATTGAAACAGTGGGAGGAATGTGTACAAGAGTAATTGAAAGAAACACAACCATTCCTATTGCAAAAAGCCAAGTTTTTACTACAGCCGCCAATTTTCAACCTCATGTTGAAATTAAAGTTTTGCAAGGGGAAAGAGCAAGAGCCAATGATAACAAATTGTTAGGAAAGTTTAAACTAAAAGGGATTCAAAAAGCCTTGGCGGGAGTTCCGCAAATTGAAGTGACTTTTAATATTGATGCTAATGGTATTGTAAACGTAAGTGCTAAAGATCAAAAAACAGGAAAAGCACAGGATATAACTATTGAATCTTCGGAAAATATGAGCCAAGCAGAAATAGAAAGAGCCATGGAAGATGCTAAGCGTTATGCCAGTGAAGATGAAAATATTCGAACTACAGGTGAAGTGAAAAGCCGTTTAAATCAGTTAATATTGCAAGCAAGTGAGTTACAGAAACGATTAGTAAAAACCGATAAAGCCAGAGGAAAAGAGGCAAAAAAAGAGTTAGCAGTGCCGATTAAGAAGGCTATGAAGCAGATGCGTACAAAAAAAGAAGATTTAGAGTCAATGAATCAGTTGGTAGCAGAACTTGAGGCAATTCTTAGTAAATATGAAAACTAAAAAAAGATTAGATATAATGTTGGAAAAGAACCAAGAGAGAGAAGTAAATTTGTTTATAATTTCACAATGAAAAAGCTTAGAAGTGTGTTATAATTGTACTTGAAAAAAAACAATTCTCATTCGAATCATGATTATGCGAAAATAAGAAAAATGCAATTTCACAATCTGAAACTTGCAAAAAATATAAAACCTTATCGCATAAGTTGTTGACTTTATTGGAATAAAGTAAGATAATAGAAGTGATTTCGAAAAAAATGAAAGTGAGGACATTTAATGATGGCAAACATTGATTTAAGTCAGTATGGTATTACAGGAGTAAAGGAAATCGTTCACAATCCTTCTTATGATATGTTATTCGAAGAAGAGACAAAATCAAGTCTTGAAGGCTTTGAAAAAGGACAGGTAAGTGAACTTGGCGCAGTTAACGTTAAAACTGGTATATATACTGGACGTTCACCAAAAGATAAATTTATCGTAATGGACGACAACTCAAAAGATACAGTGTGGTGGACATCAGATGAATATAAAAATGATAACCATCCAGTAAGTGAAGAATCTTGGAAAACAGTTAAGGATATCGCTATAAAAGAACTTTCTAATAAAAGACTTTTTGTTGTTGATGCTTTCTGTGGTGCTAACAAAGACACACGTATGGCTATTCGCTTTATCGTAGAAGTTGCATGGCAAGCACACTTTGTAACTAATATGTTTATTCGCCCATCTGAAGAAGAACTAAAAGATTTCAAACCTGACTTTGTTGTATATAATGCTTCAAAAGCTAAAATTGATAATTATGAAGAACTTGGACTTCACTCTGAAACTGGCGTACTATTTAATATTACAAGTCGTGAACAAGTTATTGTTAACACTTGGTATGGCGGTGAGATGAAAAAAGGTATGTTCTCAATGATGAACTATTACCTTCCACTTAAAGGCATTGCTTCTATGCACTGCTCAGCAAATACAGATTTAAATGGTGAAAATACAGCTATTTTCTTTGGCCTTTCAGGAACAGGAAAAACAACCTTATCGACAGATCCAAAACGTCTATTAATTGGTGATGATGAACACGGCTGGGATGATAAAGGGGTCTTTAACTTTGAAGGTGGATGTTATGCTAAAGTTATTAATCTTGATAAAGATTCAGAGCCAGATATCTATAATGCAATTAGACGTGATGCATTACTAGAAAACGTTACTTTAGACGAAGCAGGAAAAATCGACTTTACTGATAAGAGCGTAACAGAAAATACTCGTGTATCTTATCCAATCGATCACATTAAAAATATTGTCAGACCTGTTTCTACAGCTCCTGCAGCTAAGGATGTTATCTTCCTTTCAGCAGATGCTTTTGGTGTACTACCTCCAGTATCAGTTCTTACACCAGAACAAACACAATATTATTTCTTATCAGGATTTACAGCAAAACTTGCAGGAACAGAACGTGGAATTACAGAGCCTACCCCAACATTCTCTGCTTGCTTTGGTCAAGCTTTCTTAGAACTTCATCCTACTAAATATGCAGAAGAATTAGTTAAGAGAATGCAAGAAAGTGGAGCAAAAGCTTATCTAGTAAATACAGGATGGAATGGATCAGGAAAACGTATCTCTATTAAAGATACTCGTGGTATTATTGATGGAATCTTAAATGGTGATATCAATAAAGCACCTATGAAAAAACTTCCATACTTTAACTTTGACATTCCTACAGAGTTAGCAGGAGTAGATACTAATATTCTTGACCCACGTGATACTTATGCAGATGAAGCACAATGGGAAGAAAAAGCAAAAGATTTAGCAGGACGTTTTATTAAAAACTTCGCAAAATACGAAGGAAATGCAGCAGGAAAAGCACTTGTTTCTGCAGGTCCAAGCTTATAATAAGGGTTTAACAGGAAGGGAGCGAAGGCTCCCTTCTTTTTATCTATCTTTGTTTGCTATCTAGAAAAAATAAAGGTATAATGAAAACATCATTAAACAGAATAGGAGAGGTATTATGTTAAGTGTGACTCAAAGAGTAGAAAAGCTAAGAGAATTAATGAAAGAAAACGGAATCGATATTTACGTGGTTCCAACAGCAGACTATCACCAAAGCGAATATGTTGGTGAACATTTTAAAGCTAGAAAATTTATTACAGGCTTTACTGGTTCTGCCGGTACAGCGGTAATTACTGCCGATGAAGCAGGACTTTGGACAGACGGAAGATACTTCCTGCAAGCAGAAAGACAAATGTCCGGAACCCCTGTAAAACTATTTAAAATGGGTGAACCAGAGGTACCTACAATTCCACAATTTATTTATAAAACATTAAAAGAAGGTGGAGTGATTGGTTTTGATGGTCGTACAGTAACTATGGATGATGGTGAAAGCTACCAAGCAATCGCTAACGAAAAAGGTGGAAAACTTAGTTATGATCTGGACTTAATTAACCAAATTTGGGAAGATCGTCCTTCACTAAGTACAGAAAAAGCTTTTACACTTGATGTACAATATGCCGGACAAAGTGTGGCTGAAAAACTTGAAAGAATTCGTAAAACAATGAAAGAAAATGAAGCGAATGTTCATCTATTAACAACGCTTGATGATGTTTGTTGGACTTTAAATATTCGTGGAAACGATATTGAATTCTTCCCACTAGTATTATCTTATGCCATTATTACCTTAGAGGATATGAAAGTTTATATGGACAAAGATAAATTAGGTAAAAAAGAACAAAAAGCCTTAGAAAGTGATGGCATTATCTTTAGACCTTATAATGATATTTATGAAGACATTAAGGAATTAAAAGCTGGTGATCGTCTCTTACTTGACCCAATGAGAATCAACTTTAAAATTTACAGCAATATTCCTGACGGGGTTAAAAAAGTTAAAGCTCAAAACCCAGAAATTCTCTTTAAAGCAATGAAAAACGAAGTGGAAATTAAGAATATTAGAAAAGCAGAAATTAAGGACAGCATTGTTCATATTAAGTTTATGAAATGGCTAAAAGAAAATCATGATAAAATGACCATCACAGAACTTAGTGCTTCAGCAAAGTTAGATGAACTAAGAGAAGCACAAGGAAATTACTTAAGACCAAGTTTTGCTCCTATTTGTGCTTATGCCGATCACGCAGCAAATCCACACTATGAATCTTCTCCTGAGACAGATGTGCCATTAAGTGGTGGCAACTTCTTCTTAACAGATACTGGTGCTGGTTTTTTAGAAGGATCTACTGATATTACAAGAACTTATGCAATCGGTGATGTTACTAAGGAAATGAAGAAACATTTTACAATCGTTGCTATTAGTAATTTATCACTTGCTGATGCTAAGTTTTTACATGGATCAAATGGCATGGTTCTAGATATTTTAGCCAGAAAGCCTTTCTGGGATAGAGACTTAAACTTTAACCACGGAACAGGCCACGGCGTTGGTTATTTACTTAATATTCACGAAGCGCCTACTGGTTTCCGTTGGCTATATCGTGAACATGAAATACATCCTTTAGAAGCGGGCATGATTCTTACCGATGAACCGGGTGTTTATTTTGAAGGTGAGTATGGTATTAGACTAGAAAACGAACTACTAGTAAAAAATGGTACTAAGAATGAATATGGTCAATTTATGAACATGGAAGCAATCACTTATGTTCCTTTTGACTTAGATGCAATTGATCCTAGTGTCATGAATGAACAAGAAAAAACCTTACTTAATAATTACCATAAAAAAGTATATGATGTTATGGCAGAGTATCTTGATGAAGATGAAAAGAAATGGCTAAAACATTATACTAGAGAAATTTAATAAGCAAACAACAATGAGCCTAGATATCTAGGCTCATTGCATTTATTGCGACTATAATAGTACTAAGTGACATTAAGATTGCCCCAAAGGCGGGACTTAAGATGAGACCAAAGGGAGCTAAAACACCGGCCGCAAGAGGAATAGCTAAAATGTTGTAACCAACTCCCCACCAAAGATTTTGAATCATCTTTTTGTGGGTTTTCTTGGCTAAAGTTAATAGATGGAGTAAATCTTTAGGGTTACTTTTGACAAGAATAATGTCAGCAGAATCAATAGCAATATCTGTTCCAGAACCAATAGCTACCCCGATATTAGCCATAGCAAGGGCAGGAGCGTCGTTGACGCCATCACCGACCATCATTACCGTGTTACCACGATTCTTAAACT
>DXHJ01000018.1 GCA_019113475.1 Candidatus Dorea intestinavium
GGTAATGATCTAGGAGCTATTTTAGGAGTGGATACCTTTACTTATAATGATAACAACGAGGTACCTTATACTTATACAGCAAGAGATAGCTTTAGTGTTAGAAACGATGCTGACGGAACTATTTCTTATTACCATCTATTTGATAATAAAGAAAAAACCCTTGAGCATAAAGCGGGAGATACTGCTACTCACCAAGTACGATATATCAAAGATTCTAGTAAGACAGCTTATGATTGGGTGATTAATGGTATTGATGTGGAAACAAATCAAGTAATCTTTACTGATTCTAAAAACATCGTTCCGGGTGCAAATGAAGATTATAAGGCAAAAACAGAAGTTACTTTTGATGATAATGATTATATTCTAGATACCAATGCAGCTAATGTCTATTACCACACTTATGATGTTAACGGTGAAAGAACTACCTATATACCTTATCATAAAGTTGATGCAAAGACTAAAACTTCATATGATATAAAAGTTCAATATGTTGATGTTAAAACATTAGAAGTAATTGAGTCTAAGACAGTTAAGGCTACGGCTAAGGATAATGGTGTTATGATAACTTCACCAGATAAAATAAAAGAGGGCAAAGACTCTTATGTGCGAATTCAAGGTGAGGTAGATGAGAAGCAACATGAATTCTACATGCCACAGAGAACCTATTCTATTTTTTACAGAGATGTAAATGATATTCAAAGTGCATCTATTACAAAAAATGTGGTTTATGATGAAACTGTATATACAGAAAAAACAGTGGAGCAACCAGTAGATGTAATCGCTACGGAAACAGAAACTGTGGAAGGAGGGCCAAGTACTGCAGCAGCAACTTCAGATCAAAACCCCGAAGTTAGTGCACCAGATAGCTTATTGGTTAATGGCAAAACCGGAGAAACTGTTTTGGTAGATGAAAAAGGAGCAGAAAAAGCAAAATCAGTTCAAAACCTTAAAGATGGTGAGGTCCCATTAGGAAAAGGCAGCGGCGATCAAGACAACAGTGCTAAAGCTCAAGTAGCAGCTGTTACAAGTAGCTTACCATTTATTGTTGGTGTTAGTTTAGCAGGACTTGCTATCTTATTCCTAATTATCTTATTCTTCTATAAAAAAAGAAAAAATGGAAATATAGGAACAAATGACAAATAAAATTAGCTTAAAAAAGAGAGTAGATATGAGGGGAAGAGTCAAGGCCTAAAAAGCCTTGACTCTTTTGTTTCCTTGTGAGAATCTTAAAATTTTGCTATAATAGGAGCTATGAAAGATTATAATTATAAATTTAAGGACATATTTTATTTAAGAGTGAAATATTTTTAGACTTAAATATAATAAATAAAGGAGGTCTAGTTTGAACAAACAACTAAAAGAAAAAATCAAAGAATCAGTTGCGTCCGTACTTCCCATTACCTTTATTGTGCTTTTATTAAGTGTTACCTTGGTTCCGCTGGAAGCAGGAGTAATGGTGTTATTTATTATCGGAGCGATACTATTGATTGTTGGCATGGGCTTTTTTACTTTAGGAGTAGATATGTCGATGATTCCTATGGGCGATGGTATTGGCGTTAAGATGTCTAGCGCAAAGCACAGGATTACCCCTGTAATCTTATGTTTTGTTTTAGGCATTATCGTGACAATAGCAGAGCCGGATTTACAAGTTTTAGCCAATCAAATTCCGAGTATTCCCAATCGAACTCTTATTTTGGTGGTAGCCTTAGGGGTAGGAATGTTTTTAATGTTAGCTTATCTTCGTATTTTATTGCAAATACGTCTCTCTATTTTACTAGTGATTTGTTATACAATCGTATTTATCTTGGCGGCTTTTTCATCTAATGAATTTATTCCTGCAGCCTTTGATTCTGGAGGAGTAACGACTGGTCCTATTACCGTCCCTTTTATTATGGCATTTGGCATTGGTTTATCGACGCTTAGAAGTGATAAAGATTCTTCCAATGATAGCTTCGGCTTATTGGCATTATGTAGTGTTGGGCCAATTTTAGCGGTTTTATTATTAGGAATGTTTTATAGGCCCGAAATGACTAACACAGAAACAGTTCCCATTGTAGTTTCTAACACAGTGGAAGCGGCTAGAGCTTTTCGTTTTGAATTTCCAGTTTATTTAAAAGAAATATCCATTGCCCTACTACCGATAGTGATTATCTTTGCTATTTTTCAAATTATATCCCAAAGGTATAGGAAGAAACGGATTCTAAAGATTATTGTTGGCTTTATGTTAACTTTTATCGGTTTAGTATTATTTTTAACAGGAGTGAATGTAGGCTTTATGCCAGCTGGTGAATTATTAGGAGAAAAACTTGCCCAGGGAAATACGAAGTTCTTACTTATTCCTATCGGCATGATTGTAGGTTACTTTATTGTTTCTGCTGAGCCAGCTGTCCACGTTTTAAAAACACAAGTAGAAGAAATATCCAATGGCATGATTTCCCAAAAAGCTATCGGCAATAGCCTTTCAATTGGGGTGGCTGTTTCAGTAGGTCTATCCATGTTTCGCTTATTAAGTGGGATTCACATTATGTGGCTTTTGATTCCTGGTTATGCCATTGCTTTGATCTTGAGTTTTTTTGTCCCACCAATATATACTGGAGTTGCCTTTGACTCAGGTGGTGTAGCTAGTGGGCCGATGACGGCTACCTTTTTGTTACCTTTTGCTATGGGAGCTTGTAAAAGCCTGGGAGGAAATCTAATGGTGGAAGCTTTTGGTACTGTTGCTATGGTTGCAATGACCCCACTTATTACCATCCAAATTTTAGGCTTCCATGCGGAACATAAAGCAAAACTTGAACGACGTCGCTTGAAAAGGAAACTGGATAAAATGGAGGACGTTATCTGGTATTTTGAAGATTAACTAAAAGAAAGGGAATGTATGAGTAAAAAGAAACAAGGAATGCATTTATTAACTTCTATTGTTGATAGAGGGTGTGGAACAAAACTTACCCGATATTATATTGAGAAAACCTTGATTTGCCATACGCACTGTGTGGGTAGCGGGACGGCTTCTTCTTATATGCTTGATATGTTAGGCATTGATACCCCGGAAAAAGATGTTATTTTTAGCATCGGTCCTGCTAATTTAGTACATGATATTATGCAAGAGATTAGTAATAATAAAGCAGCGGGAAAAGTAAAGGGTGGTATTCTTTTTAGTTCAAAGCTAACAGCGTTAAATGGTATGGTAGCAACTATTTTACAAAAAGCAGCAACAATAGAAGAAGATAACGAGGTGAAATATATGGAAACAAATACAGCGAACACCTTAATTATGGTGACAATTAATCAAGGGTATACAGATGAAATGATGCAAGTAGCAAGAAGTGCAGGGGCAGCAGGTGGCACCATTATTCGTGGTCGCTGGGCTGATGGTGGAGAAATGGAAAAGCTTCATGGCATGTCGGTACAAGAAGAAAGAGAAATTGTTTTTATTTTAGCCTCTAATGCTAAGCGAAAAGAAATTATTGAAGCAATTAACCAAGACTTTGGCATTACTAGTGAAGCTCATGGCATTATTAGTGCCACAGCTGTAGAATATTCCACTAAAATATAAAAGTAGAGGTGTCAAGTAAAAACACTTGACACCTCTACTTGTTTGTTGTATGCTAACTGAGGTGAGAAAATGAATAAAATTTTAGAGCAAAACTTATTGTATGATTTTTATGGTGAACTTTTAACTGATAGGCAAAAAGATGTTTTTGAACAACATATCCTAGATGATCTTTCTCTTAAAGAAATTGCGGATGAAACAGGAGTTAGTAGACAAGGAGTTCATGATTCGATTAAACGAAGCATTCAAACACTATTAGACTATGAGGAAAAACTTCATCTTGTGGAAAAGTTTTTAGCAATTAAAGAAGAGTTAGTAAAAATGACTTCGTTAGTTGATACCTTAGAAAAAAACGAAAAAACTGAGGAAATGAAACATATATTAGACCGAATTTTAAGGGAGTTGTAAGATGGCATTTGATAGTTTAACAGAAAAACTACAAAATATATTTAAAGGCCTAAGAAGTAAGGGGCGTCTAACAGAGGCTGATGTTAAAGAAGCTTTAAAAGAAATAAAAAGGGCACTTCTTGCTGCTGACGTTAACTTTAAAGTCGTAAAAGACTTTATCAAAAAAGTACAAGAAAGAGCTATTGGAGCTGACGTTATGAATGGTCTTAACCCGGGGCAAATGGTGGTTAAGATTGTAAACGAAGAGTTGGTTGATTTAATGGGTTCTGAAACCACTGAAATTGATCTTTTACCGGGAAGTTCCATTACCGTTATTATGATGGCCGGCCTTCAGGGTGCTGGTAAAACTACAACCGCAGCAAAACTTGCGGGAAAATTCAAATTAAAAGGGAAAAAACCTTTACTTGTAGCTGGTGATGTCTACCGACCTGCAGCAATTAAGCAATTACAAATTAACGGTGAAAAACAAGGGGTTGAAGTTTTCTCCATGGGAGAGAATCACAAACCCCAAGATATTGCAAAAGCAGCTTATGAACATGCCAAGAAAAATGGCAATACCATTGTTATCATTGATACAGCAGGTCGTCTTCATATTGATGAAGAGATGATGCAAGAACTAAAAGATATCAAAGAGATGGTACCAGTGCACCAAACAATTTTAGTAATTGATGCCATGACAGGACAAGATGCTGTTAATGTAGCCTCAAACTTCAATACAGAAATTGGCCTCGATGGCGTGATTGTAACAAAGCTTGATGGTGATACTAGAGGCGGTGCGGCACTTTCTGTTCGTGCTGTTACGGGAAAACCAATCCTTTATGTTGGTATGGGTGAAAAACTTTCTGACTTGGAACAGTTTCATCCGGACCGAATGGCATCTAGGATTTTGGGAATGGGTGATGTCCTTTCTCTAATTGAAAAAGCAGAACTTAACATAGATGAAGAAAAAGCCAAGGAAATGAGTCAAAAGTTTAAAAAGGCTCAGTTTGACTTTGAAGACTTCCTTGAAAGCACCAAACAAATGAAAAACATGGGTGGCCTTGGTAGTATTATGAATATGCTTCCAGGACTTGGTGGTGCCATGGGAAATATGAAAAATCTTTCCGATGATCAAGCCGATCAAGCGGAAAAAAATATGGCCAGAATGGAAGCAATGATTTATTCCATGACGGTGGAAGAAAGACAAAATCCAGAACTTCTAAACCCTTCTAGAAAACATCGTATTGCAAAAGGGGCAGGAGTAGATATTAGTGAAGTAAACCGCATGGTAAAACAATTTAATGAAATGAAAAAAATGATGAAAACCATGACCAAGGGTGGAAAAAGGAATAAATTTAAACTTCCTTTTTAACATAAAAAAACAAAACAAACCTATATAATACGGAGGAAATTAAAATGGCAGTAAAAATCAGATTAAAAAGAATGGGACAAAAGAAAGCTCCTTTTTACAGAGTAGTAGTTTCAGATTCAAGATCACCAAGAAATGGTAAGTTTATTGAAGAAATCGGAACTTATGATCCATCTAAAGAACCAAGTGCTTTTACAATTGATGAAGAAAAGGCTAAAAAATGGTTAGAAAATGGTGCTACACCAACAGATACAGTAGGAAAACTTTTAAAAGGTGCTGGAATCGAAAAATAATTATCGGGAGGGACAGTTTTAATGAAAGAATTATTAGACGTTATAACAAAAGCCCTAGTTGATAGCCCACAAGAAGTTAAGATTACTGAAAGAGAAGACAATGAAACAACTGTTTTTGAAATTCATGTAGCCGATAGCGATATGGGCAAAGTAATCGGAAAACAAGGCAGAATTGCCAAGGCTATTCGTGCTGTCGCAAAAGCTGCAGCTGCAAAAGAAGATAAAAAAGTTGTAGTGGATATCGTGGATTAATATGGAAGACTTATTAAGAGTTGGTGTCATTTCTTCGACTCATGGTATTAGAGGCGAAGTAAAAGTATACCCTACTACAAATACCAAAGAACGCTTTCTTTCTTTAAAGAAAGTGTTTCTTATTACAAAAAATGAAAAAAGAATCCTAGAAATTGAAAACGTTAAGTTTTTCAAACAAATGGTGATTCTTAAATTCAAAGAGATTAATAACATCAATGATATTGAAGCATATAAAAATGCAGAACTATTCATCACTAGAGAAGAGGCTACCCCGCTGATGGAAGATGAGTATCATTATGCTGATTTAATTGGCATGGACTGCTTCACACAAAAGGGTGAACATTTAGGTACGCTAACAGAAATATTAGAGACAG
>DXHJ01000158.1 GCA_019113475.1 Candidatus Dorea intestinavium
ATTTAAAAGAAGGAAAACTCCTTTATGAACTAGATCGAATTAATAAAGAACCAGAAAAGACAGGGTTTTATGACTGGATTTACCATTTGGTTGATTTTAGTGTTAGTCATGGTTTTAGTGGAAATTTGTGGCAAATGTATATTACTTATCTTTTTGTCGAAAATGAAAATGTCTATAGCAGGGCTTGCGAAATAAAAGGAAACATAGAGGGGAGTTTAAATGACCTGGCTCTTCACGATTTTGCGATTTTTTTAGAAGCCTTTCAAATGGACTTTAAAGATTTACAAGACCATTACCCAACAAAAGAACTTTTTCGCTTTCTTGACTTTGAAGAAACAAAAGAGAGTGGTAATATTTACAATAAGCGCATTAAAGAACGGATAGAAATTTTGTGCAAAGAACTAAATAAAGCAAAAGATAGTCAAGAATTTAAGGACAGCGTAACTAGCTTCTATCAAGATTTTGGTGTGGGTACTTTTGGTTTACACAAAGCTTTTCGCGTGGAAAAAAATGAAAAAGAACAAGTAAAAATTGTCCCGATTACAAAAACTGCTCATGTAAACTTAGAAGATTTAGTCGGTTACAAAGAAGCGAAAGAAAAACTCATTCAAAACACCTTGGCATTTGTAGAAGGGAAAAAGGCAAACAATTGTCTGCTATTTGGTGATGCCGGAACGGGTAAATCATCAAGTATTAAAGCTATTTTAAATAAGTACTACGATAAGGGCCTGCGGATTATTGAAATATACAAGCATCAATTTCAGGATATTAATGAAGTGATTCGCCTTATAAAAAACCGCAACTATAAATTTATCCTTTATATGGATGACTTATCTTTTGAAGAGTTTGAAATTGAATACAAATACTTAAAAGCGGTTATTGAAGGTGGCTTAGAGAAAAAGCCGGATAATGTTTTGATTTATGCAACTTCAAATAGAAGGCATCTTATTAAAGAGACATTTAAAGATAAAAAAGATTATGATGAAGAACTTCATACCAATGATACTGTTCAGGAAAAGCTATCTTTAGTTGCTCGCTTTGGTGTTACGATTTATTTTGGTAGGCCAGAAAAGAAAGAGTATCAAGAAATTGTAAAAGAATTAGCGAAGAGAAGCAAGTTAGAAATTTCCGAGGAAGAGCTCTTACAAGAAGCAAATAAATGGGAGCTTTATCATGGTGGTATGTCAGGACGAAGTGCACAACAGTTCATCGATTATATGCTAGGAGTTAATACACCAGGTTAATGAACCTGGTGTATTCCTTTTATATCAGAATCTGTAATCATAGAATAATTGGTGTAATAGACAACAAAGCCTGGCTTTGAACCAGTTGGCTTTTTTAAGTTTTTACGCAGGGTATAGTCTACTTCGATTTTATCGCTTTCTCTTCTAGAAGAAAAGTGAGCAGCTAATTTTGCCGCTTCTAGATAAGTCGCATCGGGAATCTCTTCACCATTTGTCACAACTAAGACGTGAGAGCCGGGAGCATCTTTTACGTGGAACCACCAGTCTTTATTGGAACCAAGATTAAAACTAATTTCATCATTTTGGAGATTGTTCTTGCCAACAAAAATAGAGTAGCCATCAGAAGAGAGGAAGTGTAGAGGAGCACTTTTTATTTTAACTTTCTTTTTTTCGTGCCTTTTTCGAACGTAACCAGTTTGAATCATTTCTTCTTTAATTTCTTGTAGGTCCTCTTCACCAGTAGCATTTTCTAAAGCATTAGAAAGAGTGGAAAGATAATCAATTTCCTCTTTTGTTTCCCGAACTAATTCTAATAAAGCTTCATAGGTCCTTTTCTTCTTATTATATTTAGCGAAATATTTTTGCGAGTTTTGACTAGGGGTTAAAGTTGGATCAATAGGAATCTTTACTTCTTTATCTTGGTAGTAATTATAAGCAACTAAAACTTTATCATTTTCTTTTAGTTCGTAACCATAGATATTGATTAATTCTCCGTATTCTTTGAACTTATCTCGGTCCTTCGTATCCTCTAATTGCCGCAATTGTAATTGGTATTTCTTATGGTTACGCTCTAGGGCCGTGGCAACTACATGACGAAGGTCGGCAGATTTTTGTCGAATACGCGTAATTAAGGCTTTTTTGTCATAATAAGCAATTAATAATTCAGAAATAGAATCATAAGGCTCTTTTGTATAATCTTCATAATGAGTCAGGGGAATACTTGAGTAATCAACTGGCTTATCGCCGTCAAAATAAATAACCGGGTAAAAATCTTCTTCACTTACTCGTTCCATAAACAAAGTAAATTGACGATATAGATGAAGCAGACAATCAGAATCTAAGTCTTTTGGTGTTGCCATAGTATTTAAATCAGCAATATAGCAGATTTCTTCCGCCACCGTTGGACTAATACCGACGAAACTTTTATAAAGAGCTGGTACAATTGTATCAGCCTTACTTTTTAAAGCCTCTATAAAAGCGGTTTCGCTGATTTTTAGGGGTGAAAGCTTATGAGCCTGATCGGGGATAAAATATTTTCTTCCTGGCAATACTTCACGAACCGAGCTAACATGAGAAGAAATGTGCTTAATACTATCGATAATATTGCTTTCATGATCCATAAAAATAATGTTACTATGTTTTCCCATTAGCTCAATTGCTAAACGTTTTTGTTTTAAGTCACCTAACTCATCAAAGTGTTCAATATCAATAAAAATGACCCGTTCCAGAGAAGGTTGACTAACATTTGTTATCCGACCGGTACCAATATGCTTTCTTAAAAGCATACAAAAATTAGGAGCCACCATCGGGCTCTTTTTGTTTTTATCACCTAAATAAATAAGAGGAAGAGAAGGACTTGCTGATATTAACAACCTTTTATTGCCCTCTTTTGTTTTTAATGTAATCATCAGTTCATCGTGCTCTGGTTGAGCTATTTTACTGATGCGACTATCAATCATTTGTGTCTTTAATTCCGCTACGATATTGGCAACGGTAATGCCATCTAATGCCATATTTTTAATCTCCTTTAGCTAGTGTAAGAGTTTACTTACATGGTAGCACATATTGACGCAAAATATCAAATGGTCTATAATAAAACAACTTGTACACATATTTTAAGATGAAAAAAAGAGGTAGAAGAATGATAAAAAGTATGACAGGCTTTGGCAGGTGTGAGTACGTTCTTGATGATCGGAAATTCACTGTCGAAATGAAAGGTGTAAATCATCGGTATTTAGACCTAAATATTCGCATGCCTAAAAAACTTAATTTTTTTGAAACAGCAGTAAGAGCTTTAGTTAAGAAAAGTGCTACAAGAGGCAAGGTTGACATGTTTATTAGTTATGAAGACCTTTCAGAAGGCCAAATTGCACTTAATTATAATAAATCGCTAGCAAAAGAATACTTAGAAA
>DXHJ01000159.1 GCA_019113475.1 Candidatus Dorea intestinavium
CGATATTTTACAACCATAATAAGGTGATAATGTAATAAAAATACTGAATGTGCATTATTATCCATTCCTTTTATCATACTAGTACCCGCCTTTCCTTCGACTGATACTATTATATCATATTTTATTCGACAGAACAAGTGTTCTATTGCATGTTTTTACTTTTTACTTATGGTTGTTATGGCTTTTAGTAACTTGAGAACACTATCTAAATCGGGCAATTCATCTCACTACCTACAGGCTTCCTATAAACCCTTTAGAGGAAGGAGAATTCTTGCTTATATATGTTAAAAGGCTTTTTAAGCTCTGCCCAGCTTTTTAATTTACCTAGGCCTACTAGGATAGATAATCTTATGGTTCTTTATCTCTGGATCTGCCCCATACATCCCCAACTCGTGTTTAATCACTTTAGTTTTACTCATAATATGATAAACCAAATGCCCTTCAGTAACCAAAGTATTGGAGACAAAAAGCCTGTGACAGCGCCAAGGAACTGCCTCTGAACACATGTAGACTAAAGTGGCTTTTTGTGATAAAGAAATAAGCCCCTCAATTCCCTTATCGTAATCATCCGTTAAGGAATAACTAGCATAGTTTCTAAAGAAGGTGTTTTCCCACCCTGCTATTAAAGATTCATCAATGTCTTTATTTTTTCCTCTTTTTCCGCCAAGTTCTTTCAGGTGAATGTATTGTATACCATGATCTGGTAACCACTTTTCCATATTTTCCTGATTAAACCAAGGAACATGTTTACTCCCTGGAAACCGTCTTATATCCACAAGTATTTCTATTTTGTATTCTTGCAAGAGAGCTAAAAACTCTTCTTGTGTATGGGTAGAATGACCAATTGTGTATAGTTGCGCTTCTTGTCACCTCATCTTTAAGCTTTTATTTATTCTTTCTTTAAAAGTTCACCGGAATTAAAATCATATTTATATTTTATTTTGTCACCCTTGTCATTTTTAACTTCGATATCAAACTTGGTATAATTACTTTTTACTTTTAGTTCGTATTCGTCTAGCCAAAAACCATCCCCAGCATCCGCAAGTGCTTCCTTTAAGTACTTATCTACATTACCTAAATCATCTCTTTTAAGTTCTCCCTGCTCCTCATCTTCTGTATCTTCATCTTCTTCTAAAATTTCACCCGAGTTTGCATTAATTTTAAGTTCATATTCCTTATTGCCATCATAACCTTCAATTTCGTATTCATAATGATCATCTTCTAGTTCAAATTCTATTTCGTTTATTTTGGTATTGGGATACTTATCTAGGTACATATCAAAAGCTTCTTCTACGCTTATCTTAATATTTTCATGTTTTTGGAGTTCTTCTTTTTGCGTATCTTCCTTTTCCGTTTCTTCTTTTGCTGTATCTTCACTACCATCTTCTTTATTCTGTGCAACTTCATCTTGAGTTTCTGTTGAATTTTTACTGTTATCTTGACTGCTGCCATTATCTACTTCTTTATTCGTATCTTTGTTTCCACAAGCTGTTACTAATAAAGTAAGTATGAGTAGTATCATGCCTAATTTCTTCATAAAGACTCCTTTCACTTTTAATCACTGTTTTCTTATGGCTTAGTAATAATCTATCTATTAACTAGTATACTATAGCCATTCTTTATTTTTGGACTATTTTATATTATTTCATTAATTTTCTGATTATTTTATATATTATTATCCTTTTCAAAGCGCTTACCGGTTTAATTTTTTTAACTCTCCATTTTTGGCAACTTTTTGATATTTCTGGTTGCTTTTCCTTCAACTTCATGCTATTATAATTTTCGGACATCAAATGTTCTTTGCGGAAGTGTCGGAACTGGCAGACGAGCAAGACTAAGGATCTTGTGAGCATTGCGCTCGTGTGGGTTCAAGTCCCATCTTCCGCATTTTATAAGGGTTTCAAGCACTTTATCCCTGAAATTAGCAACCTCAAGTTGCGCAAGATTATTTTAGTTGTTTTAACCTAATCTTGCACGTATAAATGAGGTGGCAAAAATGAAAAAAATGCTATTCAAACAAAAATCTGACATTTCAATCGAGGTGGCTTACGAACTATTTTTTCGCAAGTGTAAAGTCAAAAACCTCTCCGAACAATCCCTAACTTATTACAATGATAAATATCGAATACTCTCTTCCTATGTTGACACAAGTGAACCTATTAATCTCTTCACACGTGATGTTGTTGATGATTATATTTTGTGGCTAAGAGGAAAAGATTTAAAAGACGTAACAATAAACTCCTATCTGAGAATGTTGCGTGCCTTTTTGTATTTTTGCATGGAATCGGGCTATCTCGAAACTTATCAAATCAAAATGATTAAAGCCAACAAAGAAATCAAGCAAACTTACACCGATGAAGAACTTGCCAAATTGCTCAAACGTCCTAATATGTCTAAATGCTCATTTGCCGAACTTAAAACATGGGCATACATAAACTATCTATTAGGCACGGGAAATCGAATTTCGACCGCTTTAAGCGTGCGTATAGGCGATATTGACTTTGACAACGATGTCATTACTCTAACTAAGTTGAAAAATCGAAAACAACAGGTTATACCACTCTCCCACACTCTTGCTGATGTGTTATCTGACTATCTTGAAATAAGAGGTGGCAACGAGGACGATTATCTCTTTTGTAATGATTATGGCACAAAGGCATCAACAAGAACCTATCAAGACCTACTTACGAAATATAATCACAATCGAGGTGTCCTTAAAACTTCAAGTCATTTGTTTAGACACACATTTGCTAAGAATTGGATTTTAGCAGGTGGCGATATAATCAGATTGCAGAAAATTTTAGGTCACAGTGATTTATCGGTCACAAAGGAATACTTAAATATGTTTGGTCAAGATTTGCAAATTGATTTTGACAAGTTTAATCCACTTGATAGATTTAATCGTGATAAAGGCGAGAAAATACAGATAAAAAAGAGAGCGTAAAAGTCAATGTAACGGTTTTCAACCATTTTTCGCCAACCATATATAAGGTCTTATTTTGTGCCAAATTTAACCACTTTTTCCGAATGAACCATAAATAAGGTTTAAAGTTTTCCTCCTATATGGAGAGAACGCAAAAAATTACATAGCAAAAAAAATCACAGGGCATCTTTCGAGGTGTCCTTTTTATTGCGTAAAAAGAAATATAGAAACTAAGAAAACAAAATGGATTTAGTGTGTAGATTGTGGCGAGTGGGTTGAGGTTGGCGAGCAAGCAAGTAATTCATGTAGATGTGAAGTATGTCAAATAATATACAGAAAAAAATGGGATAGAGAAAGAAAAAAACGCATTTCCACTTAGCTTCCCATTTTTTACAGACCGTATATACGGCTCTTTTCAAGCCGATTTTTGGCTATTTTTCGGAAAACAACCGTATATACGGTTGAAAGTTTTCTTTCAATATGGAGAGGAAGCAAAAGAAATATTAGTAACTGACACAATGTCGGTCACTAACTTCCGAGGTGTCCTTTTTATTGCCTAAGTGTCAGAAAACGTCAAAATCTTACCGAAATAATTTTTTATTTCAACTTTACCGCTTAGAACTCTATGCGTAAACTCCCATTTCTGAGGCCGTATTAGGATAGAAGTGTCAAAAATAGACGAAATCTTACCGAAATAAATTTTAATAACGTATTTTTCAGTTAAAGCTCTTACTGAAAAATCCCATTTCTGAGGCCGTATTAGGATAGAAGTGTCAAAAATAGGCGGTTTTGTTCCGAAATAAATTTTTTAAGGTTTATTTATAGTTGAATATTCAGCTAAAAAACCTCATTTCTGAGAGGCTATAAGGATAGACTGAATAAAATAAAAATAGAATCACACAAATTTAGTTACTACATAACTGCACCTAGACCTCCATAACTTCCATTATGCTAGGTGTGGTTATGTTTAGCCATATAGAAAGGAAATAGTATGAATACACTATTAAAGCAATTTAAAGATACGCTTGCTAGAGAGGGCAAAAATATCACTCTTGAATCAGGCGAAAAAATACAGTGCTTTTTCCGAAAAAATAATGATTACAACAACGAAACTGATACAACAATAATCTATTATCCCACTACTGAAAATATTAAAGTGGGCGATTTAGTAAAATTTGAACAGTATCAATTACTATTAATAAATCAAGAAACAATCGAAAACGATGTGTACTATAAATCAAGTGCAGTTACAACAAACACAACTATCAATACCAATGATGGCAAAATAAAGGGGTTACGTGCTTATGGCAAAAATCCCAACTCTACCATCTCTCTTGGCAATAATATCATTAGCACTGTGTCAGGAAATGTAGAACTCTTAACCACTGATGGCGAAAAATCGCAACAGTTAAAACTAAACGATAAATTTAATATCTTTGGTGGTACTTATAAAGTCGAAAATCTGTTTTACAAAAATGGAATCTGTCACATCTACTGTGAACGTAGTGCCGATGAAGAGGCGAAAATCACATACACACTTGAACTAGATGCCTACGAACTTGAATACAAAGTTGGTGACGTTGTTACTCTTGGTGTTGTTGCTAAGGCAGATAATAGCCCAGTGACAAAGGCAAGCATTGAATGGTCAAGTAGTGACGAGAAAATTGCACAGGTGGGCAAGAAAACAGGCGAAGTTACCTTTATAGACAAAGGCAATGTAACCATTACTGCGACTTGGCTCGAAAAACAGGTATCTGTGCGTACAGAATCTCTTGCGGTCGAAAGTAATGTTGTTGTTTTACCAACTGCAAAAATTGATGGTTTAACCAGTGTTACATATGGAAAAGGGAGAACATACACTGTGACCTTTACTAATGCTAGTGGCGAACCAATCACATTTAATGAATATGAATGGGACGTTGTGGCAAATTTTGAGGGACTAACAACGACAAAAGAAAGCGATGGATCATTATCTGTCAAAACAGCCAATGACACAAAACTCATAGGCAATACTTTTACAGTACAAGTTAAAGTTGGCGATGTAGTCATGGACTCTATGAGTGTACGAATAAAGGACTTTTTTTAATAAATCGGCTTAATGCCTTTTTATATAGTAACTAGGGGAATGAGAACAAACTCACTGAGGGTGTTGCTCAAACAACTAACGAAAGAGAGGAACATAGAATTATGGAATTAAACGAACTTAACTTATCAGAGGAACAATTAGGACTTGTACAAAAATTTGTACAGAGTGAAACAGACAAGGTCAGAACAGATTACAGTTTAAAACTGAAAACTGCCAATGATGAACTTGCCAAATTCAAACCTGTTGAAAAATCTGATAAAGAACAGGAATTGGAACTGAAAGAAAAAGCACTGCTTCAAAAAGAGCAAGAATTGGCGAATATTGAACACTCTTACCAAGTGGCGAATAAGTTGTCCGAAAAAGGACTACCTAAAGAATTTGCTAAATACTTGAATCTTGGCGATGATGCTGACAAAACTTTAGATGAAGTATCTACCCTTTTAAATGGTATTATCCTAAATCAAAGTAATAAACCTGCTAGTCATACCAAACAACAAGCAGTAAACAAAAGTCAGTTTAAGGAGATGTCCTACGCAGAGCGAATGAACCTATTAAGTACCAATCCCGAATTATATAAACAATTAAGCAAGTAATGAGTAGATTTTACATCTGCTCTTTTTTATTGCGCACAAAAAGGGGGTTGAAATGGATTTATCACTTATTGCACAAACAATCACACAACTTGGTTTTCCTATTGTGATGGTGTTAGGTCTTTGTTTGTTTGTCAGCCATTTATGGGAAAGACAATCCGATGAAAATGCAAAACGTGAACACGCATTATATGAGTGTTTAAATACTTCACAAGAGCAAAATGAGAAATTATCCAATACAAACGCAGAGTTTGTCCATGTACTCCATGAGTATAGGGCAGATTTAGAAACAATAAAATCAGATGTAAATAGTATAAAAGAAAAACTAAACTAGAAAGGTTAGGTATTTATAATGGCTAATAATACAGTAAATCAAAATTTAATCGTACCAGAGGTATATGCAGGACTTGTTAGAGAAAAAATTGCAGGAAAAATTAAAGTCGCTCAAACCGCAAAAGTTATCAGTGACTTAAAAGGACAAAAAGGGGAAACAATTACTTCCCAGTTTGGTCTTATATCGGCGATGCTGAAGATATTGCTATTGGCGCAGAAATGGGAACTGCTGAATTAGAGCAAACAGTTACCAGTGCAACAATTAAAGAAGTGGCTGCCAAAGGTGTCCCAGTTTATGACTATGACAATATGGTTGCTTTAGGTGATGCCCTTGATGAAGCATCTAAACAACAAGCAATCGCAATCGCTAGAAAAATGGACACAGATTGCATTAATGAAGCATTAAAGAGTCCACTTAAACAAGCAATCGCATCAGAAAAGGAAGTTACATTTGAAGAATTAAACAAGGCACTTGCTTTATATGGTGATGATGCAAACGCAGAGGACTTTGCTTGTATCGTGATCCACTCTAATTTTTCAACCTCATTTGTAACAATGGATGGATTTGTTGCTAGAGAACTAACTCACACAACAGATGGAAATGGTGTGGTTGTCAACAACGTGCTTGGATACTTTAGAGGAATCCCTGTTGTTGTATCTGATAGATGCTATGATGCTACGAAGCAAGAAAGTTTTATCCTTTTCATCAAAAAAGACAGTATTGGTTTAATCCCTAAGGAAGAACCATTTGTTGAATTGGCAAGAAATGCAAGCAAAAGATGTACAACAATCTACTGCTCAACATTTTACGCAGTCGCTTTAATTGATGAAAGTGGTGTTGTTGTGGCAAGAAAAACTGTTTAATCACAGTAAATTAGAGAGTTTTAGGGGGGGGTATCGTTTTGGTACTCCCTCTCTTTAAAAAGAACTTGTGACTAACAAGTTGTCTACACTAAAAAGTTAGTGGGTTTCCCAAAGAATCCTACTAACACAAGAAAGAGGTGAATTATGTTATCAGCAGATAAATTACGTTTTTTAAGAATAAAGCATAATATTACACAAAAAGAAATGGCTAAACAAATCAACAAATCCTTAACTTGGATTGTAAAAATTGAATCGGGCGAATATCGACCATCCGAAGAAACCTACCAAGATTGGTTAAATGCGTGTTACAAGGCGCAGAAAAAAGAAATTGCCAAGAAATTAGGCACTAAAATTGAAAACTCAGAGGAAAAAATCGAAGAAACAAACGAATAATGCCCTCTCTTTGCGCTAGGTGATTACCTTAATTGGTGGTTGCTTGGCGCTTTTTTAATGTAACTATTAACGGGAACACACTGTGCCAATTTATGGCAGAAAGGTTGAAGTGATAACGTGAGTATGAAAAAACTCATTGAAATCATTTTGGCTTTAGATGTAGGCGTACTTGCGTCTATGACTAAGGTACGAAATGAATCCAAATTACTTGAAGAACATACCACAATGGTATAAAGACACAAAGGACTACGAATTAATTTTAACAGATGATATTGACAGTTTGCTATCATGCGCAATTTTAGAACACGTTAAAGGATGGCACATTGAACAAACAATGCTATTTAAAGCATCAGGAAGTAAAGACACAATATTATATGATTATTTAGGTGTAACTGAAAACTCCACACAAAAAGACGAAATTGGAGTTGATTTGGCTCTTACTAGAGGTAAGTGCTTTGATAACCATGTGACTAGGTTGAACTATCAGGATAAAGGAAATCTCGAAAGTATCAATCCTAATATCATGGATCATGTAAACAGAAACAATTATTGGAAAAAATATGCTATGTCGACCGTTTTACTTTTATGGTCTATTTACGATTTACCAAAAGAAAACTTGTCAGATGAATTAATGATGATGTTACTAACTATCGATGCAAGTTATGTTGGCTATTATGACGAATATTTTAGGCAATATACAAAACATTACTTAGTTGATGTATTGGATTTGCCCGAATTTTATCGGTGTTTAAGCAGACATAAAAAACACGAGTTTATGGACATACAAAAAAAGTACAAGTTGAAAGAAAAAATAGGCGCAAAAAAAGGTTACCTAGAAACAGACATTAAGATTGATGCCATTAATAAATTGTTGGCACGAAACACCAAAATAAAAATAACACTTCCTACTGCTCATTTTAGCGCACACAAAACATTTATTGACGTAGGTATGGGAATAACTCATTGCCAACCTAATAGTATAGAGGAAATAGAATCAGATATTTTTTGCTATGCGTTAACCACAAAACACTTTTTAAATTATTCACAGGAGGTAAATGCGTGATATACACGAGCATGAAAAAAGAATCATTAATTATTTACTCAGGAAAAGTTGCAAATCAATTATTAGGCATGGGACACAGAATCATCAAGGTACTGCCCGATAAAAGCAACAAAATAAAAACAGTGTTTGTATTTAAAACCGATAGCACACTTACATCGGACATCATATCAATAACAGATAGCGTTAATCCATTTGAGGGATAACATCACAGAAAGAGAGGAAAATATGGACGAGAAACAAGCAATTACTATTTTTACGAGCAAATTAGCAAGGCGATTATTAAAGGCAGGATTTACTATCATTGACATTAAACCTGACAAATCAGATGAAGATGGGAAAAGAACAATCTTTATCTTTAAGTATGAAGATGGAATCGTTGAGAAAATGAAAGAACTGAAATAATAAAAAGCACACAAAAGGAGAAAATAAATGAATAAACAAAATGTACAATGGGCAAGTGAGTTAATTGGCGATGATTATAAGCAATGGGGAAATGAGATTATTTTTTTTAGGTTTAGGCACTGGGCGAGGTAAAACTACTTTTATCTTGGAACACTACGCAGATTTTATCAGTGAAAATCGGGCAAACAACGAAAAGATATTATACTTGTGTAATCGTAGCAAATTAGCAGAATCAGTTAGGGAAAGAATCTTTAATGCACATCTTGAAAATATTGTTAAGGTAATGACCTATCAAAAGTACCAAGATAACATAAAAGAAAGTATCCCGATGGAATCATACAAATCATACATTTGTGATGAAGCACATTATTTTTTATCAGATGCAGATTTTAATGAATACACTGACCTCTCCTACTACTCATTGTTAGAAAAAAGTAATGACTCAACTGTTGTCTTTATGACCGCAACTTACAAAGATATATTTGCACTAATTGAGAGTGATTATAAAATTAAATACAAAAGAAAAATTTTAGATGAACATAAATATTTTTTGCCAACTGATTACAGTTACGTTAATTCAATTTTTTGGTACAAGTCGAAAAAAGATACTTATGCAATCTTAGACAACATATTAGAAAACACCGATGAAAAGGTAATCTATTTTGCGAATAGTGTCGCATTACAAGAGGATCTATATTATCACTACTTAGAAAATGATATACCTGAGGTGTACAACAACAGTAACATTAGATTTATGGAATTTATTTGCAGTAAAAATTCAAGAAAAGATTTTGCGAACACCATACGAAAGAAATATCCTGATGTGTTACAAAAGGGCGAAAAAGGTGACTATACGTTTAAGAATCGTGTCCTTATAACCACCAAACTACTAGATAATGGTGTTGACTTTAAAGACCGAAATATTAAACACATCATCTGTGACATTAGAGATATTGATAGTGCTATCCAGTGCCTAGGGCGAAAAAGGAAACAAGACGAATCGGATACTGTTACCTTTTACATTAGAGATTACCGATCTAATGAGTGGCATCAAACCAAAAATAACACCAAGAGAAAGTTAGAACCTGCTATGACATTTGTTAAAGAGGGCAAAGATGCTTGGGTGAAAAAATATGGACACAATCGCAATAATCAAAATGCTATTATTTACCCTAATTATCTAACAGGAAAACCTGCTATTAATTGGCTCTCTTACCAAAAGGGTATTCAAACTCTTAACTTTGCAGAAAACTGTATTAATAAGACAACCACCTACAAAGATGAAATATTAGAGGTGTTAGGTGATACTGTACAAGGAAGAAATAAAACCCTAATGGGAATTGAAGAAAAAGAACGTATTGACTCTATTAAGATTTTTGCTAACTCACACCTAAACCAACAAATGGCGATTAGGGGCAATTTACATAAACGATTTTTGGAAATTATCAACGTAAAACGCAATGGAAAAAAATTAACAAGTATCTCAGTGATTAATAGTACACTAGAAACTTTAAAACAACCTTATAGAGTAATAAGCAAAAGAATTAGAATCAAAGGTAAGAAAACCACCATGTGGATATTAGTATCAGAGGAAAATTTTGAAACTGAAAACTCTTTGCTGCCCTAGGGGGACTATTTCTAGTAATCTTGCACGTACTAGTAACTAGACGTACGAGGACACTACTGGACACTTTTGGGTGTATACTTATAAGCGTGATTAACCAAAAATGTCCACTTTAGGAACAAATGTTTGTAACAACTGAACGAAATATGAACCTCAAGTGAATATTGAGTGAAAATACTATTTCAAGATACAAAACAAATTAAATTAAAAATCTTTTATCTTTTGTCTGAGCGAAATATGAACGTTAAGTGAATATTGAGAGAAAGAGCATGAACAAAGTGAATGCGATATAACACTACTTCCAAGACACAACATAGAATACAAAATAACTAGGTCAACACTATAACATCAACTTGATTGTTGGTGTTTTTTGTTTGCCTAGAATCAAAGTTCGATTATAAACTTAACAGCGCATACGCTCGTCTTTGTCGCAAATACTATCGTAATTGCTCCAAAATTTAAAAGATAAATATTAGAAATGAACTGGGTGTCTACATTGACACTTTACTACACTAAAGCGAACACAGAAAGAGAGGGAACACAACATGAAATTACAATTAAATGAATATTTTGACCTATTAGAAAATGGAACTATTAAGGAACTGGGTGATTATTACGACCAAGAAAAACCTTGGGAACGTTTTGTCCGAGAAAGTGAAATTCGTGTCTATGAATCAAAAAGAGCAGAAAGGGAGTGTCAAGAATTATGTCAGATATTGAAGCAACACAAGATAAAAACACAATTATAAGTCATCTTACTCAATGGGTGCCTTACTACTTATCTCGTTATGTTGATTGGTATATGAGCAAACCCGAAGATAGAGTATCATGGGAAGATTTGGCTAAGTGTCACGCAAATTATAGATCTAAGGGTGGCAAAAATAAGACACCAAGATGGGCAGAGGAGAACTGGCTTCCTCGTGGTGATGTCCAAAAAGCCATGCAAGAATGGATAAAGTTTTTTCGCAAGAAAGACATGGCTCTACTCTATCGCAACATGATGGATAAAGCAATGAAAGGTGATACTAAAGCAGCGGATTGGGTTGTGAAGTTTGGTGAATCTGACTTTTTCGATGATAGTGCCGATGAGATGGATAGTTTCCTCAGTGGTCTAAACATACCTGCGCTGAAAGGCAAGGTGTAAAATGGCAACGAAGTTATCAAAGGGAAATTTAGAGAAAATAAAATATCTTTGGGACGATAAACACAAGGTTGATTTTATAGAAGCATTTATGAAGATAGTTGACAAAGATGGTAAAACTGTACCATTTGTGCTTACATCTGAGCAAAGAGAGATTGTTGAGAATATGGCTCATCAAAATATCATAAGTAAAGCACGACAACTAGGTTGCTCTTCTATTGTTGTTGCCTTGTCAATTAGGGAATGTATCGTGAATCCTAATGCTACTTGTGTGCTAATTATTCACAACCAAGAATCTACTAATACAATATTTGCCAAATTAAAGCAGATGTTTTTAAACTTACCTGAGTGGTTAAAGCCAAAAATCACTGCTAACAATAGGCAAGCATTAACATTTGAAACTGGGGCAAGTATTACTTGTATGACTGCGGGCAATAAGGATTGTGGTCGAGGTGCTACTTATAATGGCATAGTTCATCTTTCGGAATTTGCCTTTTGGAAGAATCAAGAGGGACAACTTAAATCTATTATGCAAGCGGTGTCCTCTTCTGCTACTGTTATCATCGAGAGTACAAGTAATGGGTTTAACAAATATAGCGAATTATGTTTACAGGCGAAGAATGGAGAAAATAGTTTCAAACCATTCTTTTTTAATTGGATAAATGGTCGCACTCTTTTCGAGTCCCAATACAAACAAGCAATCAAGAATTACAAACTAGTCCATAAGAATCTGTTAGGTGTTGATAAATTAGAACCTGAAGAAGTTGCCTTACATAAAATGGGTGCTACTATCGACCAACTGATTTGGCGCAGAGAACGAGTTTCGGTGCATGGCATTGATGCCTTTCATGTTGAATTTCCTGCCACTATGGAAGAATCCTTTTTGGTTACTGGCGCAAGTGTATTTGACAAAGAAAAAATTGCTAAGCATTTAATGGCTATCAATGAGGGTAAACTTACACCATTGTCAGTGAAACAAGTTGTGGGAATACCTGCTACCTTAAAAACATACCTTGGCAGATCCTTGTCTATTTGGCAACGACCACAAAAGGGCATGAAATATTTTATCGGTGTTGATTGCTCTGAGGGACTAAAACAGGATTATAGCACTGCGGTTGTCCTTGACTCTAATGGCGAACAAGTTGCAGAATTTCGCAATAATGCAATTAAGCCCTATCAATATACCGATGTTGTTAATGTGCTTGGTCGCTGGTACAACAAGGCAAAACTCACTGTTGAAAAGGCAAGTGGTGGTCACAGTGTTATCGAGCGACTACGTAAAGAAAAGCAATACATGAACATGACTAAATATAAAACCTATGACGAATTTAAGCGCACAATTATGCGTGTTGGCTTTGACACTAACAACAAGACAAAGTCACTCATGGTCAATGATTGTCGGGAATGGTTTGACAAAGGACTAATCAACATCAAAAGTAAGAATCTACTAGAAGAAATGCAGGTGTTTATTGCCAAGGATAATGGCTCAATGTCAGCAGTTAATGGCTCACATGATGACTTAGTAATGGCTCTTTGCCTGTGCATACAAGGAATCAAGGGTGGTCTTTGGTACAACTTTTAGGTGTTGAAATAGAAAGGGGAATTTAATGACAATAAATGAATATATAGCGCAATATGACAATCCTACTCTTTGGTTTGTTGAGGAAGTAAAACAACCTTATCACTTAAAGAGAATCTCAAATGCGATTGCGAATCGTGATTATCTAGCAGGCAACCATAAGGTCAAACTGCGGGAAGA
>DXHJ01000160.1 GCA_019113475.1 Candidatus Dorea intestinavium
AGCGGGTCTTATTAAAATCTATACTCATGAAGATAACCGAGTTATTTTACAAAACCAAGTCTTCGAAGGCATTGTTTCTACTTATAGCGACTATCAGGAAAAGGAAATTAGAAAATTATTAGAATGGTCAGATACGGTTTTAATTGGCTCGGGCCTCGGACTTAGTTCGCTTTCTAAGGCGATTTTATACCAAGTAGTACGCGAAGCTAAAGGACCTTGTATTATAGACGGTGATGGTCTTACATTACTCGCTAATTCGAATCAATTAAAGGAGCAATTAAAAAAAGGAAACTTTGTTTTAACCCCCCACATCAAAGAAATGAGTCGAATATTAAACACAAATATTGAGAAAATCAAAAAAGACCGAAAGGACTTGTTATCATCTTTTGCCCAAACTTATCAAGTGGTTTGCGCTCTAAAGGATGCGAGAACAATTATTGGGGGACCCGGCAAAAATAGCATCTTAAATACATCTGGCAACGAAGCAATGGCTAAAGCTGGATCAGGAGATGTTCTTGCCGGAATTATCGCGGGCCTTATTGCACAAAAAATGACTCCTTTTAAAGCTTGTGTATTAGGAACTTATCTTCATGGTAGAGCTGGCGATTTAAAGAAAAAAGAAATGGGAAGTTACTCAGTAATGGCTCGAGATATTGTCGATGGTATTTGTCAGGTCTTTAAAGAACTGGAGGAATAAGCTATGAAAGAGTATAATAGAGTGGTTGCGCGTATTGATTTAGACGCAATTGAATGGAATATGGATCATCTAAAAGGATTAGTCGCTGAAAAAACAAATTTTATTAATGTTTTAAAAGCAGATGGATATGGTCATGGATCAGTACCCATTGCTCAACTTATGAATGAAAAAGACTATATCTGGGGATTTTGTGTGGCTACCTTAGATGAAGCAATGATTCTAAGAAATGCCGGCATTGAAAAACCGATTCTGGTATTAGGTTGCGTATTTCCAGATCAATATGAGACGCTTATCAATAATAGAATTTCCATGACCGTTTATGATAAAGAATTATTAAAACCAGCAGTAGAGCTCGCTAAAAAGTTAAAAAAAGATTTATTCGTTCATATAAAAATTGATACGGGAATGGGGCGCCTTGGCTTTTTTGTAAACGACGAAAATGTCAAGATTATTAAAGAAATTAGTGAGATGGAATATGTCGTGATGGAAGGATTGTTTACCCATTTTTCTAAGGCTGATGAAAGGGATAAAACTTATACTTATGAGCAGATTAAAGCCTTTTCTAAAATGAAAGAGGCTTTAGAAAAAGAAGGGGTTACTTTCTCTTATTATCACACTTCTAATAGTGCTGGTATTTTAGAATTTAAAGAAGCTAATTTCGATTTAGTGCGAACGGGAATTTCTTGTTTTGGCCTATATCCTTCAACGGAAGTTGATGAAAAGAAAGTAGCGTTAAAACCAGCCTTATCACTCGTTAGTCAAGTTGTTTCTTTGAAGTCTTTCGATCCAGGAAAAGCAATTAGTTATGGTGGAACTTTTATAACTAAAAAGAAAACCCTTGTAGCAACTGTCCCAGTAGGGTATGCTGATGGGTATGCAAGAAGCCTTTCTAATAAAGCTTATGTTTTAATTAGAGGACAAAAAGCGCCTATTTTAGGAAGAATATGTATGGATCAATTTATGGTCGATGTAACAGACATAAAAGACGTTTCTATTTACGATAAAGTCACATTAATTGGTTATGATAAAGATGAACAAATACCTGTCGAATTGTTAAGCGATATTTCTGGACGCTTTAACTACGAATTTGTTTGTGATATTTCTAAAAGAGTACCAAGAGAATATATTAGAAATGGTGAAACGATTACACAACAAGATTATTTTTAAAAGGAGAACAATTACAAAATGGAAGAGGGCAGTATATACAAGCGAATGAAAAGTTTGTTTTCAGAAGAAGAAGGCCTAGATCAAGGATTAGATAAAGAAGCACTTAGTTTATTTAGAAATATTTATCGCTATATGACCAAAGATGCAAAAGATATTATGACTCATAGAAAAAACATTGTAGCCTTAGATGAAGAAACTTCTCTAGAAGAGGGTTTACAATACATGTTAAATGAAAACTATTCCAGGTTTCCCATTTACCGAGAAAGCATCGATGAAATCGTAGCAATTATTCATTTAAGAGAAGCGATGAGCCTTTATTTTAATAAAGAGTGTAGAAAAAAGAAACTAAAAGATCTAAAACAAGATTTAAGGTGTGTAACCTTCATACCCGAAACAAAGAGCATTGATTCAGTTTTTAAACAAATGCAGGAAGAAAAAAACCATATTGCTATTGTTCTTGATGAGTATGGACAAACGTCTGGTTTGGTGGCAATGGAAGACATTTTAGAAGAAATTGTCGGTAATATATTAGATGAACATGATGAAGAAGAAGAACAATTTTTAAAACAAACAGATGGGAGTCTTCTAGCGACGGGGCTAATGGAGTTAGAAGAAGTGGAAGATATTCTACCCATCACCTTTGAAAAAGAAGAATATGGAACTCTTAATGGCTTCCTTATTAATGAACTTGATCGCATTCCGCAAAAGGGCGAACAATGCGTAGTTGACTATAAAGGTTATCGATTTACTGTCCTAAAAATGGATAATAATATAATTGATACGGTGAAGATTGAAAAAATAGAGGAATAATGATAGACTATTTTAGGTTAAAAAGAAAAAACAGGTAGGAGATAAAAATGTCAGGACATTCAAAATTTGCAAATATAAAGCATAAAAAAGAGAAAAACGATGCAGCTAAAGGAAAAATCTTTACCAAGATAGGAAAAGAACTTGCTGTGGCTGTTAAAGAAGGCGGAAGCACTGATCCCGCTAATAATAGTAGATTAAGAGATGTTATTGCTAAAGCAAAAGCAAATAATATGCCAAACGATACCATTGAGAGAAATATTAATAAAGCAAATTCCGATGAATCAAATTATGAACATATTACTTATGAAGGATATGGTCCTAATGGTACCGCTATTATTGTAGAAGCTTTAACGGATAATAAAAACAGAACTGCTTCTAATGTAAAAAATGCCTTTACCAAAGGAAGTGGAAATGTTGGAACACCAGGATGTGTTTCTTTTATGTTTGATAAAAAAGGACAAATCATTATTGATAAAGAAGAATACGAAGGCGACAGTGATGAATTAATGATGCAAGCTCTTGATTTAGGCGCAGAAGATTTTTCTGATGAGGATGATAGTTATGAAATTATAACAGATCCCGATGATTTTAGTGCCGTAAGAATGGGACTTGAAGAAGCAAACATTGCTATGGTGCAAGCAGAAGTTACAATGATTCCTCAAACGTATGTTGAATTAAATGATGAAACAGACATTAAAAATATCACTAAAACTCTTGATATGTTAGATGATGATGATGATGTACAAAATGTTTATCACAACTGGGAAGAATAGGAGATTTTCACATGGAGGAAAGATTAAAGAAGAGGTTAACTGAGTATTTCGATGAAATGCTTACGATGACACCTAAATTCAAAAAGAAAGAATACGATGCCATTTTTTCAGCTATGTTAGATGAATACGGCGAGGATATTAAGGAGATTTCTTCCTTATTTGAAGGGCTTTCAAGTGCGCAAGAAGACCTCTTACTTAATGAAATTGCAGAAGTAATTCCTACTTATGCCAAAGAAAAGATGGAAAAACTCTCAAAAAGAGGGCAAAATAAGGAAGCGATTGAATATAATCTGGCAATGGCTGTCTATGTTGTTCCTGGTCTTTCCTACACTAAAAATGAAAAATTAGTAAAAATTGCCGAAAAAACGGTGGAAAAATGGAATGCTATGGGTGTAACATCTTTAGAACTTGGATTGTCAACTTATGAAGATATTACCGGTGGCTTTCGTAAAAAACTTTGTTTTATAACGACAGCTGTCTGTGACCATTTAAATAAACCAGATAACTGCTATGAATTAGAGACTCTTAGAGATTATCGAGATCATTATCTTTTAACCTCAGCAGAGGGAAAAGAACTAGTAGAAGAGTATTATAATATTGCACCTTCGCTAGTGTTTATTTTGAATATGAAAAAGGATCAAAGCATTTATGAGGGATTATATACTAATTATATAACACCTTGTCTTAAATCCATTGAAGATCATAAACTAGAAGACTGCAAAAACATATATAAAAAGATGGTCAATCATATGAAATATGAATATTTCCCATCGTAAAGACAGGGGAGATTAAAAAATGGCTGCTAGAAAAGCGGGCAATAAAAAAACAACAAAAGCGAAAACCAAAACAACAGTTAAAAAGAATACAGAAAACAGTTTTCTAACAACCGAGATTATCGTTTGGGTAACTTTAGCCATTAGCATAATTTTACTCTTAGGACTCTTTGGTATTGGTGGATTTGTTGGTGCCGGAATAAAAAAGGCTCTGATTTTTTGTTTTGGTGTCACGGCTTATGCCTTTCCATTCCTCCTTTTTGGAGGGGTGGCTTTTGTTATGTCAAATAAAGATAATAAGAAAGCGTATCAAAAAATAGCTTGTGTAGCTATTTTATACATCCTTTTTTGCATTTTATTTTCTCTCATTAATGAATTAGGTGGCGCTATTGGCAATGGTATTGTTCACTTAATCCAACCAGCTATTGGCACAATCGGTTCTTTTTTAATAACCATTATTCTTATGATTATTGTAATCGTAATTGTAACAGGTAAATCCTTACTTCGTCCGGTACAAAAGCATAGTACAAAGGCTTACCAAAAAGCCAAGGAAGATCTTTTAGTTAAGCGAGAAAAAAGCGAAGAAAGAAAAGCGGAGCAATCATTAAAAAGAGCCAGTCATCGAGCAGAGGGGGTATCTTTTGCCACGACTTTAAATCAACAAGATGAGAAGAAAGAAGTAGCAAAGAAAAAAAGAATGCCCGAAATAAAACCAGAAAAAATAGTAGAAAAAGAAACGCCAACACTAACGATTGAAAATAGTAATGAGGTAAAAGAAGAAGACAGTCCCAGAAGAACACACAAAAAAGAAAGCTTTAAAGAAGTTCATGAAGAAACGAAAGCTCTTGATAGCGTGATTAAGGAAAAAGAAAACCAGGACAGTGGAGATTACAAATTTCCTCCCATTGACTTATTAAAAAAAGGCAAAAAGACGACCACCATTACCAATGAGCACCTGCGTGAAACTGCAGATAAGCTAGAAGAAATACTAGATAATTTTGGTGTTAAGGTAACCGTTACAAATGTAAGCTGTGGTCCTACGGTAACAAGATATGAGTTGCAACCAGAAATGGGCGTTAAGGTTAGTAAAATTGTTGGTTTGGCCGATGATATTAAACTAAATTTAGCGGCAGCAGATATCCGTATAGAAGCACCAATTCCTGGAAAAGCTGCTGTAGGTATAGAAGTACCAAATAAAACCAATGGCACCGTTATGTTGCGAGATATTATTGATGGTGAAAGCTTTAAGTCCTCTACTTCTAAAATCTCTTTTGCTGTTGGTAAGGACTTAGGCGGCCGCGACGTCGTTTCAGATATTGCGAAAATGCCCCATGTGTTAATTGCTGGTGCTACGGGGTCAGGAAAATCGGTTTGTATTAACACTTTAATTATGAGTATTTTATATAAAGCTACGGATAAAGAAGTGAAATTTATTATGATTGATCCAAAAGTCGTTGAATTAAGCGTTTATAATGGCATTTCAAATCTTTTAATTCCTGTCGTAACAGATCCCAAAAAGGCGGCAGTTGCCTTAAACTGGGCCGTAGCAGAAATGGATCGGCGCTACCACCTCTTTGCTGAATTTGGTGTCCGTGATATTAATGGCTTTAATCAAATGGTAGAAGCCAAAACAGAAGAAGGGGTGGGAAAACTCTCACAAATCGTCGTAGTAGTAGATGAGCTAGCCGATTTAATGATGGTAGCCCCTTCAGAAGTAGAAGAGTCTATTTGTCGACTAGCGCAATTAGCTAGAGCAGCAGGAATTCATTTGGTTATAGCAACTCAAAGACCTTCTGTTAATGTTATTACTGGGCTTATTAAAGCAAATATGCCTTCACGAATTGCTTTTTCTGTGACATCTGGCGTTGACTCTAGAACGATTATTGACATGAATGGGGCAGAAAAACTATTAGGAAAAGGTGATATGCTCTTTTATCCAGCTGGATCACAAAAGCCAGCAAGAGTGCAAGGGGCTTTTGTTTCAGACCGCGAAGTAGGAGCCGTTGCCGACTTTTTAAAAGCAAATAATACGGGTGGAAGTTATGATGAATCTGTGGAAGAACATGTAAACACAGCGACCACTATTAGTGATAATAAAGGAATTACTAGAGAGGACAATGAAAGAGACGCTTACTTTTATGAAGCAGGCGAACTCATTATTGAAAAAGAAAAGGCATCCATAGGTATGCTCCAACGGGCTTTTAAGATTGGGTTTAACCGGGCAGCTAGAATTATGGATCAGCTCCACGAAGCAGGAGTTGTTGGCGGCGAAGAAGGAACAAAGCCAAGAAAGATTTTAATGAATTTAGAAGAGTTTAAAAGTACTAATGCAGATAATTAATTGTTGAATGGGAGGATGTAAGACCGATGAAATCAGATATCCAAATTGCTCAAGATAGTAAAATGTTAAAAATAAAAGAGGTGGCTAAAAGAGTCGGCATCGAAGAAGATGACTTAGAACTTTATGGAAATTTCAAGGCGAAAATTTCTGATGAAGCACTAAATAGAGTAGAAAGCCAACCAAATGGTAAGCTAATCTTAGTAACTGCTATTAATCCGACACCGGCGGGCGAAGGCAAGACGACTGTAACCATCGGCCTTGGTGATGCACTGACAAGACTTGGTAAGAAAACTATGATTGCCCTAAGAGAACCATCTCTAGGTCCTTGTTTTGGCATTAAAGGCGGCGCTGCTGGTGGTGGCTATGCACAAGTTGTACCAATGGAAGATTTAAACTTACATTTTACTGGTGATTTTCATGCGATTACTTCTGCTAATAATTTATTAGCGGCTTTACTGGATAATCATATCCAACAAGGAAATGAATTAGGCATTGATCCTCGTGATGTGGTGATGAAAAGATGTGTTGATATGAATGATCGTAACCTGCGAAATATTACGATAGGACTTGGCAAAAAAACAGATGGCATGGTTCGTGAAGATCATTTTGTCATAACCGTAGCGACTGAAATTATGGCTATATTATGTCTTTCTCAAGGAATTTCCGATTTAAAAGAAAAGTTAGGAGCAATGATTGTTGCTTATAGCTTTAAAGGAGAGCCTATTACGGCGAATGATTTAAAAGCAACAGGAGCAATGGCTGCTTTACTAAAAGATGCCTTAAAACCTAACATGATCCAAACTTTAGCTCACACACCAGCTTTAGTTCATGGCGGACCTTTTGCTAACATAGCTCATGGTTGCAACAGTATTAAGGCTACAAAAGCTGCCTTAAAATTTGCCGATTATACCATTACTGAAGCAGGCTTTGGTGCTGATTTAGGTGCTGAGAAATTCTTTGATATTAAATGTCCTATGGCAAATATTACGCCCGATGCGGTAGTATTAGTTGCTACTATTCGAGCTCTTAAATATAACGGCGGGGTTACAAAAGAGCATCTAAATGAAGAAAATATGGAAGCTCTAGAAAAGGGTATTGTTAATTTAGAAAAACATATCGAAAATATAAAGCAATACGGTGTACCAGTAGTGGTAACTTTAAATTCTTTTGTTTCTGATACAGAAGCTGAAAACACCTTTGTAAAAGAATTTTGTCAGAAAAAAGGTTGTCATTTTGCCCTATCAAAAGTTTGGGAACAAGGAGCAGAAGGCGGCGAAGACCTAGCAAGAGAGGTTCTTGATGTTTTAGAAAAAGAACCTACTAATTTTGCCCCTCTTTATACAAACGAATTGACAATCGAAGAAAAAATCAAAAAAATTGCCACTACTATTTATGGCGCAGATGGTGTTGTTTTTGAACCGGCAGCCAAGAAACAGTTACAGCGATTAAAAGATTTAGGATTTAATAAACTTCCAGTTTGTATGGCTAAAAATCAATATTCTTTGTCTGATGATCCAACAAAACTTGGTAGACCCAGAGGCTTTAATGTAACCATTAGAGAGATTTATGTAAATGCCGGTGCAGGATTTGTGGTGGCACTTACTGGAACCATTATGACTATGCCAGGACTTCCCAAAGTACCCGCTGCTAATAATATAGACGTAACGGATAATGGAAAAATCGTGGGGTTATTTTAATGAAGTGTAGATTTTGTAATAGTGAAATTGAACCAGGTGAATTATATTGCAAAAAATGTGGGAAAGAAGTACGAATTGTCCCCGATTATAATCCGATGGATGATGTACTAGAAGCACAAATAAAAGGTTCTCTAGAAGGGCGTAAAGCAAATAGTATTAACAATTTAAAAAAGATAAAAGATGCAAGACGAGCAGAAATAGCACGAAAAAAAGCGGCTAGAAAAAGGAAAAGAACGATTTTAATAGTTACATTGATTTTTATCCTAATCATTGGTGGTGTTGGTGGCTACTTTATTTACCATAATTCCTATCTTGGTTTAATTGGTAGAGGTAACAAAGAAGTAGCTGCCCTTGATTACAATAAGGCTCAATCCCTATATAAAAGAGCGATTAAGAAGAAACCGGCAAAAGTAAAGGCTTATGATGCACTTGCCAAGGTTTATTTACTTCAAGATTTGTATGATGAAACGGAAAAGATGTATTTAGAAGCCATTAGTTCAATGGAAAAAAATGTTGATCTTTACCAAAGCCTAATTAATTTTTATATGGAACAAGAAGAACAACCTAAGATAACCGATTTAGTGGATGCTGCTCCAGAAAGCGTACAAAATAAACTAGATCGCTATATTGTGTCGATTCCTGAATTTAGTTTGGATGATAGTCCTATTTATGATAGCGTGCAACAAGTAACCATAAAAAGTGCTGCCAAAACCATCAAATACACGCTAGATGGATCAGACCCAGTAACGAATGGAATCGTCTATACTGAGCCTGTTCTTCTAAGTGAAGAAGGCGAAACAGAGCTTACTGCAGTTGCTTTAAATGATGATGATGTTCCCAGTGTAAAAGTAAGTAAAATTTATCACATTAAATTTCCTGTAGTAGATGCGCCTATTGTTTCCCCTTCTACCGGACAATATGATGCTCCAGAAGAAATAGAAATTCGCGTTCCGGAAGGCTATAGTGCCTATTATACTCTTGATAAATCGGAACCTACCACTTCTTCACAGCCTTATAATGGTCCCGTTATGATGCCTAGTGGAAATACAATTTTTAAGGCGATAGTGGTGGACCAAAATGGACGAAGTAGTGTGGTTACAACAAGAAATTATATTGTCGATTAAGAATAGTTGTTTATAAAATGTTAACATTTTAACTATTGCGTTAAATTGTTAACGGGTGTATACTTTCCTTGACTTAAAATACAACAGTTAGTTAAGGAGATGTAAAAATGAGTAGATTTACTTTACCAAGAGATATTTATCATGGAAAAGGATGTTTAGAAGAACTTAAAAACCTTCAAGGGAAAAAAGCCATTTTAGTTGTTGGTGGTAGCTCCATGAAGAAACAAGGATTTTTAGACAAAGCAATTGATTACTTGAAAGAATCAGGCATGGAGGTTTCACTATTTGAAGGTGTAGAACCAGACCCATCAGTAGAAACAGTAATGAAGGGTGCCAAAGCTATGCAAGATTTCGAACCAGATTGGATTGTTTCAATGGGTGGTGGATCACCAATTGATGCTGCAAAAGCTATGTGGACTTTCTATGAATATCCAGATACTAAGTTTGAAGACTTGATTACACCATTTGGTTTCCCACAATTAAGAAAGAAAGCACATTTTTGCGCAATCCCAACAACCTCAGGAACAGCAACAGAAGTAACAGCGTTTTCTGTTATTACTGATTATAATACTGGCGTTAAATATCCATTAGCTGACTTTAATATTACACCAGATGTAGCAATCGTTGATCCTGAACTTGTAGCTGCACTTCCAGTTAAACAAGTAGCTTATACAGGAATGGATGCTTTAACTCATGCTATTGAAGCTTATGTATCAACATTAAATAGTCCATTTAGCGATCCTTTAGCTGTTAAAGCGATTGAAATGGTAGTTGATTATTTACCAGCTTCTTATAAAGGAAATCAAGATGCTAGAGAACAAATGCACTATGCACAGTGTCTTGCAGGAATGGCATTTTCTAATGCACTTCTTGGAATTACTCATTCAATGGCTCATAAGACGGGAGCAGCTTTTTCGACTGGACACATCCCTCACGGTTGTGCCAATGCAATCTACCTTCCTTATGTAATTGAATACAATGCTAAGGATGAAACTGCAAGAACTCGTTATGCAGATATTGCTAGAGCTATTGGTTTAGAAGGTCATTCAGAAAGATCACTTATTAATGCACTTTGTGATATCATTAGAAAATACAATAAGACATTTAATATTCCTGCAACTTTAAAAGATTATGGTATCGATGAAACAGAGTTCAAAGAAAAAATAGCTAATATTTCACAATTAGCTGTCGATGATGCTTGTACTGGATCAAACCCAAGAACAATAGATGCTGCAAACATGGAGAAATTGTTTAATTGTATTTATTATGGAACAGAAGTTGATTTTTAATCAACAATAGATTACTATATTTGAGGGGAGGGTATCAAAGCCCTCTTTTCGCATGTAAAAAAGTCGATAAAGATTGTATTTTTATCCCTTATACATTATGATAAGATAAGAAAAAAATAGGAGGAACTAGGATGTATAAAATAGTCAAAGCCGAAAAACTGGCAGACCTTATTTACCTTATGGATGTTAAAGCAGAACGTATTGCGAAACATTGCCAGCCAGGACAATTTGTTATTGTCAAAATTGATGAAATTGGTGAGAGAATTCCCCTCACAATTTGTGACTATGACAGAGAAGCAGGAACCATTACTATAGTATTCCAAACTGTTGGAGCTTCTACTTATAGAATGGCTGATCTAAAGGAAGGAGATTCTTTTAGAGATTTCGTAGGACCACTTGGTGAACCTTCTGAACTTGTTCATGAAGATTTAGAATCCTTAAAGAAGAAAAAACTTTTATTTGTAGCAGGTGGTGTTGGTGCAGCACCAGTTTACCCACAAGTTAAATGGTTAAAAGAGCATGGCGTTGAAGCAGATGTTATTGTTGGGGCTAAGACTAAAGACATGCTAATCCTTGAAGATAAAATGAAATCTGTTGCTGGAAATTACTATCCATGTACAGATGATGGATCATATGGTCATAGTGGAATGGTTACTACAAAAATTGAACAACTTGTTACCGAAGAAGGAAAGCATTATGATCACTGCGTAGCAATTGGACCAATGATTATGATGAAGTTTACCTGCCTTATGACAAAGAAACTCAATATTCCAACAACTGTTAGTATGAACCCGATTATGGTTGATGGAACAGGCATGTGCGGAGCTTGTCGTCTACATGTAGGTGATGAAGTAAAGTTTGCCTGTGTTGATGGACCAGAGTTTGATGGACATTTAGTAGATTTTGATGAATCTATGCAAAGACAACTTCTTTATAAAACTCAAGAAGGAAAAGCAATGCTTAAGTTAAAAGAAGGAGATACTCACCACGGCGGATGTGGCGAATGTGGAGGTGACAAATAATGGCTGACGTATTAAAAAAGACACCTGTAAGGGAACAAGAGCCAAAGGTTAGAGCAACAAACTTTGAAGAAGTTTGTTATGGATATGACAAAGATGAGGCAATGGATGAAGCAACTCGTTGCTTGAATTGTAAAAATGCAAAATGTATTAAGGGCTGTCCTGTATCAATTAATATACCAGGATTTATTATGAAACTTAGAGACGGTGATGTTGAAGGAGCTTATGAAGAAATTGGTAAATCTTCTGCACTTCCAGCTGTTTGTGGTAGAGTTTGTCCTCAAGAATCACAATGTGAAGCAAAATGCATTAGAGGAATTAAAGGTGAACCAGTAAGTATTGGTAAACTAGAGCGTTTTGTTGCTGATTATGCTCTTGAAAACAACGTAAAACCAAAAGGCGCTGATAAAAAGAACGGTCACAAAGTAGCCGTAATCGGTTCTGGCCCTGCTGGCTTAACAGCTGCTGGAGATTTAGCAAAATGGGGATATGACGTAACTGTTTTTGAAGCATTACATGAACTTGGTGGCGTTTTAGTTTATGGTATTCCAGAATTCCGTTTACCTAAAGAAAAAGTAGTAAAAAAAGAAATTGAAAAAGTAAAAGAACTAGGCGTTAAGTTTGAAACAAACGTTGTAATTGGTAAATCTACTACCATTGATCAACTTATGGAAGAAGAAGGTTTTGAAGCTGTATTTATCGGTTCTGGAGCAGGTCTACCAATGTTTATGGGTATTCCAGGAGAAACAGCAAATGGTGTTTTCTCTGCTAATGAATACTTAACAAGAAGTAACCTTATGAAAGCCTTTAACAAAGATTATGATACCCCAATAGCAAAAAGTGAAAAAGTTGTTGTCGTTGGTGGTGGTAACGTAGCAATGGATGCTGCTAGAACTGCTCTTAGACTTGGTGCAGAAGTTCACGTTGTCTACAGACGTAGTGAAGAAGAACTTCCTGCTAGAGTGGAAGAAGTTCATCATGCAAAAGAAGAAGGAATTATCTTTGATCTTTTAACTAACCCGGTTAGAATTATTGAAGATGAAAAAGGATGGGTTACTGGCATGGAATGCGTTCGCATGGAACTTGGTGAACCAGATGCATCCGGCAGAAGAAGACCAATTGCTATACCTGGTTCAGAATTTACAATTGATTGTGATACTGTCATTATGTCTCTTGGTACTTCACCAAACCCATTAATTGCTTCTACTACTAAGGGTCTAGAAACAAATAAATGGAAATGCATCGTTGCCGAAGAAGAAGATGGTAAAACCTCAAAAGCAAACGTTTATGCTGGTGGTGACGCTGTAACTGGCGCTGCTACAGTTATACTAGCCATGGGTGCTGGTAAAGCGGGAGCAAAAGGTATCCACGAATTACTATCTAAAGATGAGAATTAATTTAATAACAGTTGGAAAACTAAAAGAAAAGTATTTAAAAGACGCAGTTAAAGAATACGAGAAAAGATTAAGTAAATATTGCAAGCTCACTATTAGTGAAGTGGCTGATGAAAAAACACCAGAAGATGCCTCCCTTATTTTAATAAAGCAAATTAAAGACAAAGAAGGAGAGCGGATTTTAAAAAAAATCCCTGAGAAAGCTTTTGTTATCGCCTTGGCGATCGAAGGAGATCAAGTGTCTTCTCTTGATCTGGCTAACTTTCTTGACAAAAGTATGGTTTCAGGAATTAGTGATATAACCTTTATCATTGGTGGCTCGCTAGGACTCTCCAATGAAGTTCTAAAAAGAGCGAACAAAGAGCTTAGTTTTTCAAAGCTTACCTTTCCTCATCAATTAATGCGAGTTTTATTACTAGAACAAGTGTATCGTTGTTTTCGTATTATTGCGAAAGAGCCTTATCACAAATAATAAAAGCCTTACCACACGGACAATTTTGTGGTAAGGCTTTTTTTTATAGATTTACCATGTTAGAATAAGAGTGTTATAAAGTAATAAAATAAGAAGTAGGAGATTGTATATGAGTATAGTAGAAAAAGACTTTGAAATAGATGCACAGTACATCGGAACTATTTTTGGTGAATTTGATGCTTATGCTAAAAAAATTGAAAGAACTCTTCAGGTCTCTTTGATTGTTAGAGATGATAAATTAAAAGTACTAGGAGATGAACAAAAGGTTGAAAGAGCATTAAAAACCCTTACACAATTAGAAGCACTTGCTAAAAAAGGAGAAGGCATTACGGAGCAAAATGTTAACTACGCCTTGTCGCTAGTCCTAGATGGAAGTAGCGAAACAATTGCTGAAATTGATGAACAAGTAGTAAGTCATACCATGCAAGGACGTCCCATTAAACCTAAAACCTTAGGACAAAAGAAATATATTGATTCTATTAAGAAAAATATGATTACTTTTGGTCTTGGTCCTGCGGGAACAGGAAAAACTTATCTAGCCATGGCTATGGCTATTCAAGCCTTTAAAAATAATGATGTCGGCAGGATTATTTTAACAAGACCCGCAATTGAAGCAGGGGAAAAATTAGGCTTCTTACCGGGTGATTTACAAAGCAAAATTGATCCTTATTTACGCCCACTTTATGATGCCCTTTATCAAATCATGGGTGCTGAGAGCTTTTTGAAGAACTCAGAAAAGGGACTAATTGAAGTAGCGCCTCTTGCCTATATGAGAGGCCGGACCCTTGATAATGCTTTTATTATTTTAGATGAGGCACAAAATACCACACCGGCGCAGATGAAAATGTTCTTAACCCGTATTGGATTTGGTTCGAAAGTGGTAGTAACAGGCGATAGCACCCAAAAAGACTTACCCAAAGGTCAGGTTTCTGGCTTAGATGTGGCCATTTCTGTTATTAATAATATTGAAGATATTGGCATCTGCAAGTTAACATATAAAGACGTTGTTCGTCATCCTTTGGTACAAAAAATTGTAAAGGCCTATGAAAGCTATGAATCAAAAGGAAAGGCTCGGTCAAGAAAGAGGTAGAGTATGAATTTGTTATTTGAAGATGAAAGCAAGCTAGCTTGGGAACTAGATGGCGAAAAAATAGCGAGGGATGTAATTAGCAAAACACTTGCTTTTCTTAAAGTACCACTGGAAGTAGAAGTAAGTCTTCTGATTACGAATAGTATTGCCATTAAAGAGATGAATGAAGAATTTAGAGAAATTGCTAGGGCCACAGATGTTTTATCTTTTCCCATGAATGACTATGAGTTTCCGGAAGACTTTAAAGATAATGAAGAATTAGTAATTGACCCTGATATTGGTGAATTATTACTTGGAGATATTGTTATCAATAAAGAGGCTGTAATAGCTCAAGCAAAAGAGTATGGCCATTCTCTCCTTCGAGAATACGCTTTTCTAATTGTGCATTCTGTGTTACACTTAATAGGTTATGATCATATAATTGAAGAAGATCGTACGCTTATGGAGGCCAGACAACAAGAGATTATGAGCTTTCTAAATATAAATAGATAGGGTTATTAGTCATGAGTACAAACAAAAAAAAATCGTCCGGCATGAATTTCTTATTGCAAGGTTC
>DXHJ01000019.1 GCA_019113475.1 Candidatus Dorea intestinavium
TTATGACACTAAGGATATTTATATTTGTAAAAATAAGATAGCAAAGCCAAAAGTATTTATCCCGGTAATGCCTGGTACAAACTGTGAATATGATTCTCAAAGAGCCTTTAATAGAGCAGGAGCAGAGGCTAAAACAAAAGTGTTTAAAAACCTTTTATCTACGGATATTAAAGAATCAGTAGAAGCTTTTGTTAAAGAAATCAACGAAGCACAAATTATTATGTTCCCAGGTGGTTTTAGTGCCGGGGACGAGCCAGATGGTTCAGCGAAGTTTTTTGCGACGGCTTTTGCAAATGAAAAATTAAAAGAAGCTGTCAATGATTTGCTCTATAAAAGAGATGGTTTAGTGCTAGGTATTTGTAATGGTTTTCAGGCTCTAATTAAATTAGGCCTTGTGCCTTCTGGTAAGATTATTGGACAAGATGATGAAGCACCAACCCTTACTTACAATACAATTGGCAGACATATTTCTAAAATGGTTTACACCAAGGTTGTTTCGAATAAATCTCCTTGGTTACAAGAAGCGACACTTGGAAGCGTCTATGTAAATCCTGCTTCCCACGGAGAAGGAAGATTTGTAGCGAGTGAAAAATGGCTGAATGAACTCTTTAATAAAGGCCAAGTAGCAACTCAGTACTGTGATCCAACAGGAAAAGTTACGATGGATGAAGAATGGAACATAAATGGTTCTTATAGAGCAATTGAAGGTATCACAAGTCCAGACGGACGAGTATTTGGTAAGATGGCTCATTCCGAAAGAAGAGGAAAATCCGTCGCTATTAATATCTACGGCGAACAAGACCTAAAAATATTTGAATCAGGGGTAAACTACTTTAAGTAGGTTTCAATATGAGGAGGACACTAAAGAATGAGTAATAAGAAGAAATATCATAGAGGCAGAAGAGAGGAAAAAAAGCCTCATTTAAGTAACGCGGCAAAAAGAAAACTAGAACAAGAAAAAAAACAAAGCAAAGGACTGGGCCAATTTATTGGTAAAGTGATTTGCATTATCCAATTAATGGTAACCATTGGTTTTGGTATTTTATTATGGCATAGTGGTTTAATGCCCAATAAATATTTAATTCCTATCCTTGTTGCTCTTTTTGTTTTATTTGGTATCACTTTTGGTTTACAATTTTTACGCAACAAAGGATACATTGTAGGGATTATTTTAAGTGTAATTATTAGTTTACTTTTAAGTTATGGAATCTACAGTCTATCATCAGCAAATAAGTTTTTAAAAGATGTTTCTGGGGCAAAATACAAAACCGATAATATGGTTGCAGTAGTTTTAACAGATGATCCAGCGAAAAGCATTGAAGATGCAAAAGATTACACTTTTGGAACGCAGACTACTACAGATATAGAAAATACGAAAAAAATGGTAAAAGAAATGGAAAAAGAATTAGGTTCTGCTATTACCATTAAAGAATATGACAATATCCAAGAACTAGGAGCAGCAATTTTAAATAAAGAAGTAGATTCAGGAATTTACAATGAATCCATGAGCGGCATTTTACAAGAAACGGTTGAAGGGTATGATGGTGCTACCAGGGTACTATATCAATATGGCATTCATACAGAAGTAGAAGAACAACAACCTGCCGATGTAACTAAACCCTTTAGTATCTTTATCAGTGGAATTGATGTTAGTGGACCAATCTCTACTAATAGTAGAAGTGATGTGAATATTATCATGACTGTTAATCCACAAACGAAAAAAATTCTTCTAACAACTACACCAAGAGATTATTATGTGACAATTCCCGAAGTATCAGGTTCGGCAAGAGATAAACTAACTCATGCGGGCATTTACGGAGTCGATGCTTCTATTAGAACCTTAGAAAATCTTTATGGCATTGACATTGCTTATTATGCTCGTGTTAACTTTGACTCAGTAATTAAGATTGTTGATGTTGTAGGCGGGGTAGACGTAAATTCGGAAGAAGCCTTTACCACTACGATTGATGGTTATAATATTCAACAGGGAATGAACCATCTAAACGGAAAACAGACTTTAGCTTTTGTAAGAGAAAGATACAATGTAGCAGGTGGAGACAACCAGCGTGGTTTAAACCAACAAAAGGTTATCACTGCAATTTTACAAAAGATGATGACTCCTTCCATGATTGTACAAGTAGATTCTTTACTTTCTAGTGTAGAGGGAAGTTTTGAAACGAATATGACTCATGAAGAGATGCAAAAATTAATCAAAACTCAGATTAATTCAGGTCTTGATTTTGATATTCAATCAGTAGCAGCAACTGGAACCGGTGGTAGTGATGTCTGCTTCTCAACGGGTACGCAACCTCTTTATGTTACTTATCCAGATGAAAATAGTATTAATGAAATAAAAGCACAATTAAACGAAATAATAGGTAATAATTAAATTTATAGAGGCCTTTTAAGTAAATAATTCGATGTTTACTTAAAAGGTCTTTTGCGTGTACAAAATGTGAAAATTGTCTTAATATTTTAATATAGTTTTAACGAAAATAAAGAGGTGAAGAGATGAAAAAAAGGAGTATATTAGCAATAGTTCTTTCGATAACGATGCTAATACCAACAAACTTAGCTCTTGCTTCAGAGACATCTTTAGAGAGCCCTGAAACAAAAGAAATTACGACAACAGAACAAGCGATTGAACAGACAGAAAATCTTGAATCTGAAGAGACTACAGATATAGAAAATGTTCAGATACCGCAAGACAATCAAGATTTAAACACTAATCAGAACCCAGAAAATACGCAGACTCCAGAAGAAACAGAGGCTAGTGAAGAAGAAACAGAAGTTGAAGATTTTCAAGTTCCTAAAGAAAATAAGCCGTCAGAGGAAGTGGAAGATAAAGAAAATAGTCAAAAAACAGAAGAAGGATTAGAAGATGCAAGTAATGTACCAGCAGAAGCATCTGAACTTCAAGCAGAACCTGTAAAAGCTGACCTTTTAGTAGCTGCAACACCTAATCAGAAATCATTTAAAGTAACAGTACCAGACGAATTGGTTCCACAAAGCTCTAAGAAAGTTATGGTTGCTATTTGGAGTACTACAAAAGGTCAAGATGATTTATGTTGGTATACAACAACTAAAGAGGCAGAAGGCTATACAATGAGTGTAGACTTAAAAAACCATAAATCTTTAGGAAAATTTGAGATACATGCTTATGCGATTGGTCAAAAAGACGAGAATATTTTCATTAAATCAAGTTCTTATCGTTTGGAATCCCCAACTGTAGGAAGTGTAAGCATACAAGGAAAAAATACCAACGGGTTTCAGGTAGTAGTTGCGGATATTGGAAATGGCGGATTGATGAAGGAATTGATGATTCCTGTTTGGTGTGATGATAATCAACAAGACCTTGTCTGGTATACACCTACGTATAAGAACGGTAAATATTATTTGGATGTGAATGTAAAAAACCACAAATATCATACAGGCAAATATAAAGTTGATGTCTGGATTAAAAACAGTGTCAATGAGATGAACTGTGTAAAGAGTTTAAAGGAAGAGATTAGTGCAAATATCGGAAAGCTTAGTGTAGTAGAAAAGGCTAATCAGGACGCCATCTACACTGCAAGTCTTAAAGGAGCAACTTACCCTGGGGGCATCAAAAAAGTAATGTTTGCAGTCTGGAGTAAAGACAAGGGGCAAGATGATATTATCTGGTATAATACCACTAAAAGAGGAGATAACTACGACTGTGATATTAATCTAATGAAGCATAAATCTCTTGGTACTTACGAAATTCATGCCTATATCTGGACACAACTAAATGAAAATCGTTTTTTGCAAAAGTCGACATTTGAAACAGCAAAGCCCCAGATAGGTAATGTTACAATAGGAAAGGCTAATATTAAAAAAGGTACTTTTCAAGTTGAAATTACAAACTTAAAAAACACCAGTGCTATTAAGGAAGTATTAGTTCCAGTGTGGAGCACGAAGAACCAAAATGATTTAGTATGGTATAGGGCTAAGAAAAAGAGCGCTAATAATTATGAATTAACAGTCGATATTAAGAATCATAAATATAATGAAGGAAATTATCGAGTAGATGTTTATGTACATGATATTATTGGAGGCATGACATCTAAAAATTGTGGAACTTTTAAATTATCAAGCTCTAATGAAGGTGTATCTGCTAGCAATGTAGAAAATAAAGATACTAACTATCAAATAAAATTGAAAAACCCTGCTATAGCAGGAGGAGCAAATTCAGTTTTGTTTGCAGTGTGGAGTGACAAAGGTGGTCAGGATGATCTCCATTGGTATAGGGCTAATAAAAATGGAAATGATTATAGCTATAATGTGCAGATAAAAAATCATAAAACTGAAGGAAATTACCGGGTTGATGTTTATGCAGAAAAACCGAATAAAGCGATGGTATTACTAGGTAAAACCAACTTTAAGGTCTCTGCAAAGCCAAGTTATTCCAGTATTAAAGCTGAAAATATAAGCGGAGAAAAGGGAACTTTCGATGTAATAATTAAAGGAATCAATTCACCTTCAGGAGTCTCCAAAGTATTGGTGCCAATTTGGTGCGCTGATAATCAAAGTGATTTGGTCTGGTATGTGGCAACAAAAGACAAAAATGGTAATTACAAAGTATCAGTAAATATCAATAGTCATAAAAATCATTTTGGTAATTATAAAATTGATGTCTATACAGTTATGGGGAATGGAATTCAAGCATTTACCGGTAAAACCACAGCAAAAATTCAAGCACTTAATTATGTAACTGTTAAAGATGTCGGCAACGGAAATTATGAAATTACTATTTCTAATCCCAAAGGTGGCAATGCTTCCAAAGTTTTATTTCCTACTTGGAGTGAGAAAAACGGACAAGATGATTTAGTATGGTATACTGGCAGCAATAAGGGAAATAATGTTTGGAGCGCAATAATTTCTGGTAAAAATCATAAAAATGGCGGAAAATTCATTACAGATATTTATGCGACTATAAATGGTAAACAAACAGCTGTAAAACGTACAACTTATGAAGTACCTGAGAGTGCTATTATGAGCGAAGCAGAGAGAAGAGTTGATAATGGAGCAAATATGGTTTTAAATAATTCGAACTGGGAATTGCATAAAGCTTATTTGTGGTTAGTTAATAATATTAGATATAAAACCTTACCAATTCATGTTACTCCACCTGCTGGTTATACAAGAGAACAATGGTATGCAGTTATGGGGTATGAACAACGAACTGGGAATTGTTTTGTGTACGCGGCAGCTTTTGCCAATATAGCAAGAAAACTTGGTTATGATGCACAATATTTAGAAGGACAAGTAGCAGTAGCAGGGGGACGATATGATCGTCACGGATGGACAAAAATAACAATTGACGGCGCAAGCTATTATTGCGATCCACAATTACAAATGAGATTGGGACTTAACTTTTATATGCAGCCTGTAGGTAATACACTTGTAAATTATTATTAAGAGAAAGGGAAAAAAATGGTATTTAGTTCAATTGTTTTTATTTGCATTTTTCTTCCTTTAGTCATAATTCTTTACAATTTAATTCCAAATAGAAAGGCAAAAAACTTATTATTAATCATAGTTAGTTTACTCTTTTACGCTTACGGAGAACCGATCTATGTATTTTTGATGATATTGAGTACGATTCTCAACTATATATTTGGTAGAGTATTAATATCAGAAAAAGAAAGAACTAGAAAAACAGTTTTATTTATAGCAGTACTAACAAATATCGGAATGCTTATTCTTTTTAAGTATTCCGATATGCTAGTGTCTACGGTAAATATTATTGCCAAAACAAAGTATAGACTTCCAGGCATTAGATTACCTATAGGAATTTCGTTCTTTACGTTTCAGGCACTTTCTTATGTAATCGATGTATATCGACGACAAGTAAAACCTCAAAAAAAATATACTAATGTGTTACTATATATTTCGTTTTTTCCTCAGTTAATCGCAGGTCCTATTGTTAAGTATTATGATATCGAGAATGAAATTGAAACCAGAAATTCAAATATTAAGGAAATGGCAGAGGGATTTAGACGTTTTTGTCTTGGCTTAGGGAAAAAAGTTTTGGTTTCAAACACGATGGCATATAGTGTTGATATAATTTTTGGGACGGATTTAAGAAGTATTAATGCACCTACGGCTTGGATTGCGGCGATTGCGTATATGCTGCAAATCTATTTTGACTTTAGTGGTTATAGTGATATGGCTATTGGCTTAGGTCAAGTTTTTGGATTCCATTTTAAAGAAAATTTCAATTACCCATATGAATCAGATAGTATTAAGGAGTTTTGGCATAGATGGCACATATCTTTATCTACTTGGTTTAAGGAATATTTATATATTCCCTTAGGGGGGAATAGAAAGGGAAAAATAAGAACAGCACTTAATAAATTGATAGTTTTTTTTACCACAGGTTTATGGCATGGAGCCAATTGGACGTTTGTGGTGTGGGGACTTTGGCATGGCTTCTTTTTACTTTTTGAAGACTATGTTCCGATTAAGAAAATGCCGAAAGTTCTAAGAAAAACATATGCTCTCTTAGTTATTTGCGTGGGATTTGTGATTTTTCGAGCAGATACTCTTACCCAAGGAATAATAATGGTTAAAACTATGTTTCTAGGATGGACATTTTCTTTAACTGAGACTCAAGTAATGTTAGAACAGCTAACACCACTTTTTATAGTAACTTTATTGCTAGGCATAATAGGTTCAACCTCTATCTTTAAGAAAACAACAAGTAAAGGATACATATTTAGTATTCTGATTTTATTTCTGTCAATAGTAAGCATAGCAGGTAGTAGTTATAACCCATTTATATACTTTAGATTTTAGGGAGGACATGATGAAGCATAAATTATATTGTATAATAGTGGTCTTGATTATGATACTACCATTTGCGGCAATGCTAATACGACCAACGACAACTAGCACTGAAAAAAAGGAACTTGCCACTTGGCCAAATATTATAGAAAATAATAAAATTAATAGTAATTATATGGAAGAAGCAGGGCGGTATTTTGAAGATCATATTGCTTTCAGACAAGAAATGGTGGACGTAAATGCTAGACTAAAAGAAAAAATATTTAAGACTTCGGCAAATGAACAGGTCATTATCGGAAAGAATAATTGGCTTTACTTTTCCGAGACACTAAATGATTATATGGGAAATGAGCAATTAAGCAAAAGAGAGATGGTTGCTGTTACTCATAACTTGGAACAACTAGATCAGTATGCGACAATAATGGGCAGTAAACTTATAATAATGGTAGTCCCTAATAAGAATACTATATATCCGGAAAATATGCCTTCTAACTATTTGCCAGGAATAAATAATAATCTTATTAATCTTCAAACAAACCTTGAAGAAAAAAAATTAACCTATGTGGATTTATTAAAAGGCTTACAGAAACAAGAGGAAGTGCTTTATTTTTCACAAGATACTCATTGGAATACTAGAGGTGCTAATAAGGCCTATTCTTTGTTGGCAGAAAAAATAGGACTACAAGAACTTTATGATGATAAAACAGCAAAGCCAATGGAGAATCACAAAGGAGACTTGGCTGAAATGCTGTATCCTATCAGTGCAAGAAAAGAAATAAATTATGAATATAATCTTAATGATTTTGTTTATACAAATCAAGAAGAAGTAGTCGATAATATGTCTCCTTGGATTGTCACTAGTAATGAAAAAAAGCAAGATAAATTATTAATGTTTAGAGATTCATTTGGTGAGAGTTTATTACCATTTTTAGCAAATAATTTTAAGGAAGGTTATTTTTCTCGATACGTGCCCTATAATATGAGCCAAATACTCTCAGTTAAACCGGATTATGTTATTATAGAACGAACGGAAAGAAAAATTGCAGCTTTTGCTACAGAGATGCCAATTATGGAGAATTTAATTACAACAAACTTAGATAGCACCCCTTGCAAAACAAACTCTAGCATAAAAATCGAAGAAGATGGGGATTTCGTGGTTATCCAAGGTCTAATAGATCAGAAGTATATACATGATAATACCGAAGTGTTTGTAGAAATTACAAATGAAAAAGGTGAGAGAAAAACCTACATTCCTTTTTATACTTTAACAAAAACTGGTGATGGAAATGGGTATCATATGAAAATATATAAAAGCAATTTTAGCAAAAAGGATAAAATCAATGTTATCATTAACAACGAGGGAACTAGTTATAACGTAAAATCATATAATTAAAAGGAGAAAAGTAATGAAGAAAAAAACAATTGTTTGGCTATGTGCAATTTTTATGGTTGGTACGATATTTGGTTGTGCTAAAAAAGAAGAGCCTGAAAAAGAGGCAAAGGCTGTAGAAGTTAAAAAAGAAACTACTGAAAAAAAAGAAGTGATAGATAAGAATATAGGCACTCAAGAAGAGGGAGCTTATAAAGTAGTTATAACGAACAATATGGGCCAAGATATAACGGGAATTAAAATTAAGAGGATTGAAGTTGAAGAATATAAAATGGAAAATATAATGTCTGAGGGAGATAAATTAACAAACGAAGAATCTGCTAACCTTTATTATACCCCAGAAGATAAAGAAAATATAAAAGTTGAGGACGAAAATACAAACCAAGATATGAGAGAAGATCAAGGTGATGTTATTTTAAATGAGAAATATACTGTACAACTTAGCTTAGCGGATGGACAAAACTTTGATATTAATAATGTTGATTTGACAGATATTAAGGATAAATTGACCTTTTGCTTAACTGATGGTGTAGGATTTGTAAAATATACAAGTATAAAAACTGGTGAAGAAGTTAATTCATTTGAACAAGAGAAGGCAGTAAAACAGGACAAAGAAACAAAAGCACAAGAAGAAGCAACAAAAGCAGCTGAAGCGCAAGCAGCACAAGAAGCACAGGCCCAAGCGGCAGCACAAGCCCAAGCAGCAGCCGAGGCGCAAGCAGCAGCACAAGCCCAAGCAGCACAAGAGGCACAGGCCCAAGCAGCAACACAAGCAGAACAAAGCGCGGCTCAAGAAGGTGGCACTAGTGCAAATCAAAGCACAGATGACTGCATGAATAATGAAATTATTATTAACCAATAAAAAAATAAAAAGTTTTAAAAAAAGGTTGACATAACCTGAAAAATAATTGTATAATAGCAAAGCGGGTTCGAGGTACGAGCCCGCTAGTAAATAGGGATCATAGCTCAGCTGGGAGAGCACCTGCCTTACAAGCAGGGGGTCATAGGTTCGAGCCCTATTGGTCCCATTACAAGAGAAATCTTGTAATACAATTTCATATATGGCGGGATAGCTCAGCTGGCTAGAGCATACGGTTCATACCCGTAGGGTCGCTGGTTCAAATCCAGTTCCCGCTACTAAAGTAGCGACTCCTTGTATGGAGTCGTTTTTTTTACGATAAATTCATAATCGAAGGAGATTTGAGATGGAAAATAGACAACGCATTTTTAGAGGAGTGGCGGGAGCCTATCTAACTTATCTTGGCGTAAAGCTTATTGCTGGTTTTATTCATAATGAGCCAGGATCTAAACTCTTTATGGTTTTTATAGGAGCCGCCTTTGTGATACTAGGAGTTGGTTTAATCATCTGGGTTGCCAGAGATGTGGGGTTGGAATCTTTTGGTGATAAAGATACCCATGCAGAAATAGAGGAAGAAGAAAAATCAGAAGAAGAAAAACCAGAGGAGAAAGAATAGAGGAAATTTATGCGAGTAGGTTTTGGATATGATGTACATAAATTAGTAGAAGATAGAAAATTAATTTTAGGTGGCGTAACGATTCCTTATGAAAAAGGCCTTTTAGGTCATTCAGATGCAGATGTTTTAACCCATGCTTTAATGGATGCCCTTTTAGGAGCAGCAGCCCTTGGCGATATCGGCGCTCATTTTCCGGATACTGATAGGGCCTATCAAGATGCTGACAGCCTAAAACTGCTAGAAAAAGTAAAGGAACTTTTAGAGGAGAAGCTTTTATTTGTTAATAATATAGATCTTACCATTATTGCGCAAGCACCTAAAGTATTACCCTATCTTGAAGAAATGAAAAATAAGATTATAAAAGTGCTAGGCATTGAAAAAAGCCAAATTAATATTAAAGCAACGACAGAAGAGGGACTTGGCTTTACCGGTACGAAAGAAGGCATTAAAGCAACGGCTATTGTAAGCCTTGAAGAAGCTTATGAAATGAGCTATAAAGCAGCGGATTCTGAGGAATCAAAATGTAGTGGTTGCGGCGGTTGCCCGAAAAATGCATAATGTAAGTAAGGAAAGGTGCATAAAATGGAAATTAGGAAATTAGATAAAAAGGATAATATAAAAACAAGGCCCTTATATGAAGAGGTTTTTGCTGAAGATAGCAAGTCTTTTGTAGACTATTATTATACAGAAAAAATTAAAGACAATGATATTTACGTTATTGAAGATCAGGGAAAGATTATTTCTATGATTCATTTAAACCCTTATGAAATGGTTCTTTTTGGCAATAAGTTACCGATTCATTATATTGTGGCGGTTGCTACAAAAAAAGAATACCGTGGTCAGGGTCTGATGAAATCATTGCTTATTCGTGTCCTTAATGATCTAAAAAAAGCAGGCGAGGTTATAACTTATTTGATGCCAGTGGCAGAGGCTATTTATGCGCCCTATGATTTTTATACGGTAAATGAAAAAAAATGGGTTTATTTTAAAGATTTAGAAGCACCTAAGAAAGATGAAAGTTATCATTTACTAAAAGAGGAAGAATGCCAAACCCTAGCAAGGCGAATGAATGATAAATTAGCTGCTACGTATGATTTATATATCTACCGAGACGAAGTTTATTACCAGCGCTTACTGAAAGAATATGCTAGTGAAAATGCTTCTTTAATGGTGAAAATAAAGGCCGAAAACTTAGTGGATGTAATACCGGATGTTGTTGAGCCAGATATGTATCAAGCAAAGTTTATGGTTCGCATTTTAGATCCAGAAAAATTCTTATCTTTAATTCCGGTAAAAGAAAAACTTAATGCTGTAATCACAATAAAAGACAACTTTATTGAAGATAATAACAGGTGGTATCATATTGCCGCAAATAAGGGAGAAAGAGTCTTAGTAAAACCCGTTATTAATAATGTTATTAGTGAAGTAGAAAAGATTTCCATTTTGGAGTTAACAAAAAAAGTATTTGATGAATGCATTCCCTCGAATAAGATTCGTTTTGATGAGGTGGTGTAGATAATAGAAAGGGACTTATGAAAATTAGAAATACAATAATAGGTGGTGGATTTCCTAAGATATGTGTACCAATCTTAGAAAGTGATACAGGAAGTGTTCTTAAAAAAGCAAAAGAGGTAGCACAGGCTAATCCTGACCTAATTGAGTTTAGAATTGATTATTATAAAGAGTATAAAGATACTAAGAATTTAACGAAGCTTTTAGGAGAGCTAAGAGACATAATTGGTGACATTCCGCTTCTTCTTACTTGTCGT
>DXHJ01000161.1 GCA_019113475.1 Candidatus Dorea intestinavium
GTTCCTTGTTGAAGAGCCGTATACACTTCAGAAAAATCCATAGCAGTTGGATTTGCATGGAAATATTCCTTATATAAGTTAATAAAAACATTCGCACCTGGGACACGAATATTTAAGCCTTTTAAATCCTCTGGCGACTTAATTTCAATATTACTAGATATTTGCCTTGCTCCAGCACTATTTAAGCCTAACATTTCCATTTCTAAATCATTACACCAATTGTTAATCTCTCGTTTAACATTATCATTATTGCAAAACTTTACAAGGTCTTCAGTGTTTTCAAACATATAAGGTAACCAAAAAGCATAAAATCTAGAATCATAGTTCGCAATATTTGGTGGTGCGCATGCATGTATATCAATGTTTCCAGCTTGTACTAATTCAATAGCCTTTGTAAGATCTCCACCGGATAAACCACAATTTTGATAAATTTCCACATGTATATGATTATTACTTTTTTCAGAAACAAGGCGCTGAAATTCCTTAGCTGTTTTATCCGATATTGAGTCTGGTTGCTGTGTGTGTGTCATTCTTATAATTACTTGTTTGTTAGACACCTTATCATCTTTCTTATTAGCACAACCATATAAACTACTTAATAATGCGACAACCATTATGATAGAAATGATTAATTTAGTTTTATTAACTTTCATATTATCCTCCTGCCACTTTAAATAAGTCCTTTCTTTTCAAGGGCTTTACGTAAAGACTTTACTCCATAATAGGGACTTGATAACACTTTTTTCTTACATTCATTTGCTATTGTATCTTCACAATATGCCATAGATCCTTGGGCGAAGACAATAAGATCTACTTTATCCTTTATAGTCACAGCATATTGAAGCATTAGCTCTTTAAATTTTTCTTGATCTAAGCCAAAAGCACCTTCTACTAAACAATCCACAAGTTCTATATGCTTGTTTAATTCCCTAGATACACGTTTTAATGTGTTTTTTGTCGGTTCCAATGTGGTTTCTAACGTTGCCATCACACCAATTTTCTTTCCGTTTCTAACAGCTTCTTTGCACATCTCTTCATCAATTCTGACAATGGGAATTCCTATATAACGAGCAATGTCTTGAGCCGCATCAGCAACTTCTCCTACTGAAGAACAGATATTTAAAATAGCATCTGCCCCATCTTCTGCGCTTTTAGCATACATGCCGATTAGCCGTGCAGCAGGTTTCGTTGTTACGTAACCACTTTCCCTTACTTCTGCTAAAATTGAAGGATCTTCTAAACTCATAATTTCTTTTGCTTCAGGTATTTGAACCTTTATTTCTTTTTCTACCATCGCAATAAGTTCAGGCGTAGTACTTGTGTAAACTAATGATATTTTCATAACTTCCTCCTTTTCATCCTATGTATAACGTAGGATGTTATGCTTTGAATATACACTTTTGATAAACCATTGTAAATGTATAAAACCACCAATATTCTTGAGACGTTTTTGTTACAAATTTTAAAAGTGATAAGAACCTCATATAAAGATTCTTATCACTTTTAACGCTAGTCTGTTTTCTTAATGACATTATTTCATTATAAATTTTACTTGATACTTGCCGGATCCTACCTGACCTATGTAACCTTCTTTATTCTCTTTAAAATCTATCCCATCCATTTCTAAAAGTTTTAAAGCTTGAGAAAGTTTTATCGTTGCCGTCGTATTGGCGGGAATTGTGAAGCGATAAATAACGGTTTTCTCTTTTCGTTCCCAATAAGACTCAATGTTTCCATGTATCGATTTATAGGCGCCTTTTGCGTATGTTATATTTCCTCCTAATTGTGGCTTTAATATTATATTTTTATACCCTGGATTTGCTCCATCGATCTCAATTCCAAGAATCACTCGGTACATCCATTCGCCGATTGCACCGTAGGCATAATGATTAAACGAATTCATATCTGGACTCCACATGCTGCCATCAGGCTTAATTCCATCCCAGTGTTCCCAAATTGTTGTTGCCCCCATCTTAACTTGATATAGCCAACTTGGAAAATCTTCCTTTAAAAGAAGGTTATAAGCAGCCTCTAAGCAGCCGTTTTCACTTAATGCATGGCAAAAATACGGGGTTCCGACAAATCCGGTTACTAAGTGTCCCTCTTCTTTTTCCAATAAGTTTAGCAAGTCCGCAATTACATTTGGCTTATATTCTTTAGGTACCAAATCAAAGTAAAGAGAGATTATCTGAGCAGTTTGCGTCTGAGCCTTTAAACGCCCCTTAGAGGTAAAGAAGGTTTTTTGATACTTAGAAACAATATTTTGATATAGATTACCAAAATATTGCCGGTCTTCTTCTTTATTAAGTATTCCACTTATTTTTTCCATTAAGCCGGTAGAATAGGCAAAGTAAGCCGTACAAGTAAGATCATTAGGAGTTGCTCCAAAATAACTGCCTTCTTTTGCATCTAGTGCCACCCAATCACCAAATTGTAGTTTATAATTCCAAATATAGTCTTTTGCATGAGTTTCCATAAAAGAAATCCATTTTTTCATACTTTCATATTGTTCAATTAGCACTTTCTTATCACCATAAGTAAGATACAGTGTCCAAGGCATAATTACTGCCACATCTGCCCAGGCCGCAGCCGAATGGGTTCCTTGTGATAATAGCCAATCATCTTTCTCATAACCAGAAATAAGATCAGGTACTATATGTGGCACTCCTCCTTCATTGGTCTGATCAGCAGCCACATCTTTTAACCACTTGGTAAAGAAAGTATAGGTATCCATAATATAAGAAGCCGTTCGACAAAAGATTTGTGCATCTCCTGTCCAACCAACACGCTCATTTCTTTGCGGACAATCGGTGGGAATATCGAGAAAGTTTCCTTTCAAACTCCAGACAATATTATGCCATAATTGGTTTAGATTTTCATTTGAGCATTGAAAGCTTCCCGTGGTTTTCATTTCTGAATGAACCGTATGAGCAATAAAATTATCAGCTTTAACGGTTTCTGGATATTCTATAATCTGCACGTAACGAAAACCCTGAAAAGTAAAATTAGGATAAAAGCTCACCAGCTCATTGTCTTTAAAGGTGTATTCCACGCGCTCTTTTGCCGAGCGCAAATTAGCAGTATAAACATTCCCTTTCGCATCTAGGACTTCGAAACATTGATAGACTACCTTTTCCCCAGCTTTACCTTTCGCCTTAAACTCCAAAAAGCCGGTTAGATTTTGGCCAAAGTCTAATACGGTTTCACCTAAAGGTGTTGTAATTATTTCTTTAACCGGTAACGTATCTATTATTTTAACTCTTGCTCCCTCTTGGGAAACTAAAATTGACTTATCTCTTGCTAAAACTTGTACCGGCCGCCAGTTTTTATCTATTTTCCCAGGTTGATTCCAATTTTCCACTTCTTTTCTAGCATCATAAATCTCACCATCGTAGATTTCCGAAAAAATTACTGGGGAATCATGTCCTTGCCAAGTAAGGTCACTTTCAATTACTTCTTTTGTTCCGTCTTCATAAGTAATATAAATTTCTCCTATAAAAGCGGTTTGTTGACCATAATTGTTTCTGCGCCCTAAAAAGCCCATTAATCCTTTATACCAACCAGCTCCTAAATGGACCGCTATAATGTTCTCGTTCATTTGTAGGCTTTTAGTCACATCGTAAACCTGATATCTTAGGTGTTTATGGTAGGAGGTCCAGCCTGGGGCAAATTGGTCACTACTAATCTTTTTACCGTTAAAATACAATTTGTATAACCCTAACGCACTACTACAAACAAAAGCTGCTTTAACTTTTTTGGTAATGCTTAACTCTTTTCTTAAATAACTTCCAGCCGATTTGTCGGCATCTAAGTTGCTCTCTGCCGTAATAAACTGGGCACTCCAAGGTAAGGATAATTTTGCTGTTAAAAAGACACGAACATCACTATATAGAGAAACTTCCTGATTATTATCTGTTACTCGCACTCTTACATAATAATAATGGAGAGGTTCTAATTTTAAGTCCGTTAAAACTATTTGACTAGCACGATTAGTCTTTACCATGCCGGAGTCATAAATTAAAGTTAAAAACTCCTGATCTGTTGCTATTTGAATCTGATAAGCAACTTGCACAGTTGCCCTTTTATTTGTTTCAAGGCACCAACTAAATTGTGGGTTTTCCTCAATACCAATTGGATTTTCTAGATAATTGATAAGCAAATTTGTTACTTTTAACATCTCGCTTCTCCTTTTTTTCTTTACCCTTTTACTGCTCCCGAAGTCATACCTTCAATAACTGTCTTATTAAGAATCATATACAAAACAAGCATTGGCAAGACACTCATTGAAACAGAAGCAAAAATAGCACCCCAATTTTTTGCGCCAAATTCCGTACTAAAATATAAAAGTCCGGTTTGAATCGTCTTAAGTTTTGTATCACTAATAAAAGTCATAGAGAAAATTAAATCATTCCATTTATAGAAAAATTGTAATACCAAAACGGTTACTGCCGCATTCTTCATAAGCGGTGTAACTATATACCAAAACAATTTATAGATACCACAGCCATCTATTACTGCTGCTTCTAAAATCTCAGAAGACAAGGTTCTCATATAGCCGGTGACTAAAAAAACCGATAAAGAAAGCCCAAAAGCAA
>DXHJ01000162.1 GCA_019113475.1 Candidatus Dorea intestinavium
TAAACAATTTTCCCAAGGCTTATATGCAGAAGGCACAACTATTAGTTCAGTAATGTTTATATTTATGGTCTTAATTGGTTTCTTTATGATCCGGATTTTGACGAAAGGTGAGGTGGAAGAATAATGAATAAAAAAACAAAAAAAGTGATGCTTTCTATTGCTAAAAACGGCTTATCATGGATTGTCTCTATCATTATGTTAGTTCCTCTTATCTTAATCGTAGTAAATGCTTTTAAAGTTCCCGAGGAATGTTTAACTCTTAGTTTCAAATTCCCATCTCAAATAACCCTGGAAAACTTTACCACAGTTATTGAGAAAGGAAAACTGGGCAGAAGCTTTTTAAACAGTTTTCTTTATGCAGGGGCAGCCACAATACTAACTATTTTATTTGGAGCTACAGCGGCCTATTTCTTTGCGAGAAGACAAGAAAAAAAGAGCTACGCAGTTTATATGTACACGATTTTAGGAATTGTAATACCAATTAACTATGTATCATTAATGAAAGTAATGCAGGTAACACAGTTAAATAACTCAAGGATTGGAATCATTCTCCTTTATACGGCTATGCAAATTCCCTTTACTATTTTTCTTATTTATGGTTTTGTGATGAAGATACCAAGAGATCTAGATGAGGCGGCGGTTATTGATGGATGTGGACCGATTCGGCTTTTCTTTAAAATTATTGCACCAATGATGAGACCTTGTCTTGTTACCGCCGGAGTCCTTTGCTTTTTAAATACCTGGAATGAATTCGTTATGCCTTTATATTTCTTAAATTCATCAGAAAAATGGCCGATGACTTTAGCGGTTTATAATTTCTTTGGTCAATATAGCAAAGCATGGAATCTCATCTGTGCCGATATTTTACTGACTTGTATGCCGGTTATTATTATCTATTTATTATGTCAAAAGAGTATTGTTGGTGGACAAACTGCAGGAGCAGTGAAAGGATAAAAGCATGTTAAATTATTTAAGCTATGAAAAAAAAGAAGACAATAAAGTATATGTATTCCTTAACAGTGGTACGTTGATTTTCTTTGGTGTTAAAGAAAATATAATAAGAAGCATTTATACAAAAGAAGAAGAAAAAGAAGAGTCGCCAATTGGAATCAAGGCCGGGACACAAGTGAAATTACAAGTGGTAGAAAATGAGGATGAATTAATAGTTTCCACGAATGAACTAGCAGCAAAGCTTTGTAAAAAGACGGGAAAGGTTACTTGGAATAATAAAAAGTTGAAAAAGGATTTGCTTAAAGAAGAAAATAAAGAACTTAGTAAAACCCCGGATATTGTGTATTCTTTAGCAGGCGAAGCACCCATTGTGGAGCGAGTTAAAACCGTTGATGGGGAACGAAATTTTATTAAGAATTTAAAACCAATTAGCCAAGGTTATTTATACAAAGCTAAATTAAGTTTTGCTTTTCAAGAAGGGGAACAAATACATGGTTTAGGACAAGGGGAGGAAGGCATTTACGACTACAGACATCATAATCAGTATTTGTACCAGCACAATATGAAGATTCCCATGCCAATGATTCTTTCTTCTAAAGGTTACGGAATCCTAATTGATACCGGTTCACTTTTTACCTTTAATGATGATGAAAGAGGCAGTTATATTTATCTAGATGGTGTGGATCAATTAGACTACTATTTTATTTCGGGCAGTGGAGATCAGGTGGTAGCAGGTTACCGGGAACTAACCGGTAGAGCAGCGATGCTTCCTAAATATGCTTTTGGTTATGTGCAATCAAAAGAAGCTTATCACACCCAAGAAGAAATACTAGAAGTAGCAAAAAGATACAAAGATAGTCAAGTCCCCTTAGATTTAATTGTTCAAGATTGGAATACCTGGGAAGAAGGCAAGTGGGGAAATAAAAAAGTTGACAAAAAAAGATACCCCAATTTAAAAGAAATGAACCAAGAACTTCATGACATGAATATTCATTCCATGGTTTCGGTTTGGCCAAATATGAATTATGGTTGTGATAATTATGAAGAGATGGCAGAGGCGGGATTTCTCTTAAATGATTTAGCCACTTATGATGCTTTTAATGCTAAAGCTAGAGAATTATATTTTAAACAATTAAATGAAGAGCTTTTTAGTGGGGGCTTTGATTCTTGGTGGTGTGATTCCACAGAACCTTTTTCCGGCCCTGATTGGAACGGGGAATATTTAAGAGAACCTTGGGAAAGATTTGCCCTAGTCGGTGATGAGCACAAGAAATTTTTAGGCGCTAGAAAAGCGAATCTTTATGCTACTTTACACGCTAAAGGAATCTATGAGAATCAAAGAAAAGTAACCATGAATAAAAGAGTTTTAAACCTTACTAGATCGGGCTATGCTTCCATTCAAAAATACGGTGTAGTTCTTTGGTCCGGTGATATCATGGCAAAATGGGAAGTGCTAAGAAAACAAATTGTCGAAGGCCTAAATGTGTCGATGAGTGGCATACCTTATTGGACTTTAGATATCGGAGCATTTTTTACGGTTAATGAAAATTGGCAACATCGCGGTTGTGGTTGTAATCAAGATCCTTCACCAAAATGGTTTTGGAAGGGTGATTACGAAGAAGGAGTAAAAGATCCGGCTTATCGGGAACTTTATGTTCGCTGGTTTGAATATGGGGCTTTCCTTCCTATGTTTCGGTCACACGGAACGGATACACCAAGAGAAGTATGGAACTTTGGAAAACCAGGAGAACCTTATTATGAAGCCTTAATAAAAACCATTAAAACAAGATATCAGTTGATGCCTTATATTTATTCGCTGGCAGGGGGTGTAACCTTCTTCCACGATACAATTTTACGAAGCCTTTTATTTGATTTTGCTGAAGATGAAGAAGCAATAAAAAGAGATGATGAGTACATGTTTGGTAGAAGTTTATTGGTTTGCCCCGTAGTAAAGCCACGGGAGAACAGTGATTTTAGTTTTAGAAATTGCTACTTACCAAAAGGATCCAAATGGTACTGCTTTTATACAAATAAAGAGTATGAAGGCGGACAAGCTATTGAAGCGAAAGTTCCCCTCGATCAGATACCGGTATTTGTCAAGAGTGGCTCAATTATACCTAGGGAATCTGCACTTTCCTATGCTGATGAAACACCAGAAGAAGCCTTTGAAATCCACATTTATCCGGGTGAAGATGGTGAATTTCTATATTATGAAGATGCTGGAGACGGCTA
>DXHJ01000163.1 GCA_019113475.1 Candidatus Dorea intestinavium
GATATTAAAGGCTGGCCAACTAGAATTCTTAGAAAATAAAACCCTAAAGATGTAAAAAAGGAACTTCTAACGAAGCTCCTTTTTTGCTATATTTCTTTTTTTAGATTAGATTCTTTTACATCAATCAGTCTTTTAATAGCATCAACACAGCCGTCAATTCCAAATTTTGCACTATTTAAACAAGCACAATAGGTTTCAGCATCTCCCCATTTTTTGTTGGTGTAATAATTATAATAGCTAGCACGTCTTTTATCGGTTTTATGAATCATTTCTTTAGCTTTGCCTTCAGAAACCTTATGATCTCTACTAATTCTTGCCACTCTTGCATCAAAATCACCATGGATAAAAAGACTTAATAAATTTTCATTATCTTCTAGTGCGTAATCTGCACAACGACCAACAAAAATACAGGGTCCTTCTTGTGCCATCTTCTTTATGGCATCAAATTGAGCTAAAAAAATCTTATAATTAATAGGCATATCTGTATAAGCTGAAGAATATCCCAAAGAGTAGGTATCCATCACTAAGGAATATAAGAAACTATTTGTTGGTTTTTCATCATGGCTTTCAAACAGCTCTTCTGCTATTCCGCTTTCTTTTGCTGCACGGTCTAACATCTCTTTGTCATAAAGTTTAATTCCTAAATCTTTTGCAACTCTATAACCAATTTCTCTTCCTCCGCTGCCGTATTGTCTTCCAATTGTAATTATAGTCTTCATAGTAGTTGCCCCCTTTACTTTATATGCTTACATTATACCTTAATTTTAACTTAATGTATAGACTTACCTATTTCTAAATCTTGATAAAAGCGCCTCAAAATAGGCAGGTAAGGGTGCGCTAACTTCGATATATTCATTGCTAATAGGATGCCGAATTCCTAATACTTTTGCATGCAAAGTTTGCCCCATGAGTCCCTTAAACCCTTTAGTCGGACCATAAACTTCATCACCTAGAACAGGATGTCCGATACTTTTTAAATGAACTCTTATTTGGTGAGTTCTACCTGTTTCTAATTGACAACGAAGATAAGTAAAATCACCGAAACGTTCTAAGACTTTGTAATGAGTAATGGCTTCTTTACCTTGGTTTGTATTAATACTCATTTTTTTTCGATCTTTTACATCACGACCAATCGCTTTGCTAATAACACCTTCATCAGCTTTAACGTTTCCATAAACAATGGTTTCATAAATTCTTAAAAAGGAGTGTTCTTTTATTTGTTTTGCTAATTGTGCATGGGCAATATTATTTTTTGCAACTAATAAAGCTCCGGTTGTGTCTTTATCAATCCGGTGAACAATACCTGGACGCAATTCTCCGCCTAAGTTAGATAATTGGTCGCCCAGATAAAATAAAAGTGCATTCACTAAAGTACCAGAATAATGTCCTGGTGCCGGATGCACTACCATGTTTTTGGGTTTATCAATAATTAAAAGATCATCATCTTCGTAAAGAATAGATAGAGGAATATTTTCCGGTAAAACATCAGGTTCTTTGGTCTCTTTATAGTGAGCGCTAATTTCATCACCTGCTTCTAACTTATAATTTGGCTTTACCTGTTTCGTATTTACAAGAACTTCGCCCTCTTTTATCATTCTTTGAATAAGAGATCTACTTTTATCTTCTAGCTTGCGAGAGAGAAAAAGGTCAATTCTTTCTCCTTTGTTATTTTCTGCGACTAAGAAGTTTGTCAAAGTCTTCCTCCTTATAATAAAATAAAATTAACAGAATTAAAGCAATAGTTGCCAAAGTGACGTAGATATCAGCAACATTGAAGACGGGAAAATTAATCGGTTTAAAATAAAAAAAGTCTACGACAAATTGATTACGAATCCGGTCGATTGAATTTCCAATTGCTCCAGCTGAAATAAAAATAACGCAGATTGTAAGTGGTAAATATCGCTTAGTAGCAGGAACTTTAAAAAAGAAAATAAGGACTAAAATAGCTAAAATAACAAAGCTAAAAAAGAAAAAGAATTGTTTTCCTTGCAACATGCCAAAGGCAGCACCACGATTTTCTAAATACTCTAAAACAAAGATATTTTTTATAAGGGGAAATTCTTTTATATCCTTTAAAAAACGAACGGCAAGAACTTTTGTTATTTGGTCAATAAAAACTAAAACACTTATCGCTATAAAAATATTAATATAATGTTTTGCATTTAATTTTTTCATATTTATTTCCATTCTATACATATTTTGATATTTGAATTTGAATACGACCCTTTTTCGTTGTGTGTAAAGCTTTATCGAAGCGGATTCGACCTAATTTTCTAACAGAAATGATATTTCCTTCTTTTATAGGATGACCATTATTAGTCACCAACTTTCCATCTACAAAGACACGGCCCCCTTCAATAAGAGGAACAATTTTACTCCTAGATAAAGGAAAACCTACGCTTAAAACACTATCAAGTCGAAGAGAAGAAACTGTGCCTGTTTTTTCTTCGAAATTAGGATGATAGTCAATCTCCCCCAACTCTTCTAAAGTAACTTTAATCATAGTGTGTTTAATTTTAATTAGCTGTTCTCTAACAAAATCACAAAGTAATTCGTGGATAAAAACTAGGGCCATCTTTTCTTCGACAATAATATCTCCAACCTTCGAGCGATCAATTCCTAAATTTAAAAGAGCGCCTAGGTAATCGCGATGAGTAAGTTCTTCAGCAAAGTGTGAATTTAAAGGTGTAATCTTTAAAACAGATAAAGGGTAATTATAGGTGTAACAAAGAGCATCAGGGATGAATGCAACCATCTGACGCTCAGCTAATTCATAACCACCAAAAAGCTCATAGTTTGTACTAAGTAAGTTTTTCGGTAGTGTATGAAGAATATTTAGTTCATTTAGATTTAAAAAATCTGAAAAACATACAATATCCTTATTATAGGCAATACGAGATAATTCAATTATACGTTTCTTTAATAACTCATCATCTTTATTCATTGTCACTTAAATTAAAATCTAGTTCTAACAGAAGCATTATCAAAAGATGTATTTAGCAAATCTTGTAAGTCACCAGAAATTCCCACATTATTTGGGGTCACCAAAAAAATGTAGTTAGAAACTTTTTGTAAGTTTCCACCTATTGCATAAGCAGTGCCAGAAGTAAAATCAATAATACGTTGGGCGATTTCTAGGTCCAATCCTTCAAGATTAAGAATCACAGTACGTCCAGATAAAAGAGTTTCACCAATTTCTAATTGCTCTTCTACTGCACTTGGCTTAATCACACAAACTTCCATACCTTTTGAAGTTCTTTTTTGAACTGGTCGCATTGGTGTTACATTATTTTTAGTACTTTTACTTGATTTGTCGTCGT
>DXHJ01000164.1 GCA_019113475.1 Candidatus Dorea intestinavium
TCTCCTTTTTCATCTTTTCTAAAATGGTTAATAAGTTTCTTGCTACCTGATAGAAATAAAAAAACCTCGCTTCTTCAGCGAGGTTAAGTTTAAGGTATAAATTCCTACGCTGGCATTACCCAGATCAGGTATTAGGGTCAAAGACGAAATAGCCTCTATCTCAGCCGCCTTAATGGGCAGCACCCCTTGTATTTTTTCTTAGTGTAAGCCTATTTCTAATGATTGTCAAGTGACTCTAAAAAAGAAGGACCTTAATCAGGTCCTCCTTTTCGTCGTTATTTTCTTCGTTTATAAGCGATCACATTGGTGCTAATAGCTAAGAGAAAGAGCCAAAGAAGCGGTGAAGAGGTATCCCCTGTTTCAGGTGAACTTCCTTTTTTCTGATTCCCTGGTAAATTACCACCACTCGTTTCAGTTTTTATGGGTGATTTACTTTCTTCTTCAGGTTTACTTCCTTCTTCAGGACCCTTTTCTTCTTCTTTTGGTAAGCTTATAAGAAGGTTTAAGGGGCTTTCTACATGTTCATGATAGGTAAGGGTAAAAGTATAAGGGCCTTCCTTTAAGGTCTTTAAATAAGCCTCTGAGAGGGTAATACGAGTCCTATCGCCGTTTTCAGGATCTATCTTATAACTTTCTTTTGCTACGACTTCATTTCCTAGTAAAAGTTCATCGATTACTAAAGTTCCAACATCAACAATTGCACTTACGTCTCCAATTCCTTCCCAGGTACCAAAGTGAGAGAGTACAGGAACGGCTTCTTCTCCACTAATAACATCTAAACTTACTCCACAAGTAATGCATTCTTTATAATGAAGATTCTCTTCCATGATCCAATCACTTTTGGTGTGTTCTTCTTTATGAATTTCTTCCCCGCAAGGACAAGTTTGCCAATGATAAGAATCATTATATTTATAATCACCTTCTGGCCGATGTTGATGCTCTTTTATCCTGAAATCTCGATTATTTATTAGATAAGGTTCACTGTTACTGGTTAAGGTAAGGGTTAAGATTTCCCCTTCTTCATGACTTTTACAAGGGACAATGAAAGCTCCTTCTATTTCACAATCATCACAACTACTTGTTAGGATCAGATCGTCTTCTACCTCATAAGAGGTAAGCGTATAAGGAATTTCATTACGAATACCAGCTTCTAAGGTTGTTACTGTTTCGTCAAAGTCAAAAGAACCGACTCCTGCTTTGGCAAATACTTCCCCATTAAAATGATAATCACCAGCCGTTAAATAACTTTCATGGGCAAAAGTTTCTTCCTCTAATACTTCGACTAATATGGACTGTGTAATAAATCCTCGGTCATTAAATTGGTCTCTTGAATCAGCAACTAACGCGCCTTCTTCTAAGGTTATAAGACTATTTCCCTCACCGATAATTCCTTCTTCGACATAAAGTTGGGTATGACCTGGATTTGCTTTTTCTACCGTAAGGGTACTATCTACTAGATGAAAATCTCTATAGGTAAGAAGTCCTGTACTTTCACTATTTAAGAGCACTTGACTATCAATAAGCGTAAAAGGACTATTACTAATGATTCCTGTGCCTGCTCCTGTTGTTTGAATCTGGCTACCTTCTATGACCAATGACCCTGAAGCATAAGAACTAAGACCAATGCCGCCATTTGCAAGCGTTATATAAGAATTTCGAATGGTAAAATCTCCGCCACTAATGCCCATTCCTCGATCTTGCTCTTGATTCATCATTACCTCTACAGTGTCTAGTAAAATTGTAGGAGCGGTTATCCCAATACCATGTGAAATGTCAATCTCTAGGTCTGAGCCTTGGAAGGTAAGTCTACTGCCTGTGTCTCCTGAAATTCCTCCTGCGGTGTCGTAAATCGTCACATTGCCATAAACATTTAGAATCGCTCCTGGTAAAACTTTTACTACCGGATTTGCACCCGTTATGGATAAATTTGCATGAAGATCCATTTGGCCACCAATGCTAAGAGCTTGTTGGTTATAAAGAGATAATAGACCACCACCTTCTATTGTGAAGGCATATTGACTGGGAACAAATAAAGAACCACCTTTCACTTCTAAAATAACGTCTGCAGGTAAAATTAGAGTATGGCTTGCTCCTAATACCACATCTTCGTCAAAGAGAAAAGACTGGGTGACTAAAATATTTCTAGGAATTGTCGATGTGAGGACATCTTCTAAGGCTTCCTTGGTCTCTACGGTAACGGTATAGGGAATTATTCGTTCATCCAGCACATAGCCACAGGTAGAACAAATTTCTTGTTCTAATCCGTCGTCAGTAGGAGTAGGATCTGCCGTTATTTGCCAATTTCCCCTGTCATGTGCTTCTATAGGCGAGTTTACGCCACAGGAACAAGTCTTATAATGGCCATCCGCGTCTCTCTCATAAGGCCCATTAAAGTCATGAACATGGTTTTCACCAGGAGTAATGATAATTCGAATGGGTATCGTAGTGAGAGAGGGGTGATCCGTTGCACTAAGGGTACAATAAATATAATAAGTGCCCGGATTTTCATAAGGAATGGTAAAGTTTGGATCTGTGGTAATAAGAAGAGGTTCCCCATTTTCATCATACCAAGTACGAGTAATCGATGCACCAACGGTACTGGTAGCTTCTAAATATAAAATATGATTTTCTGTTTCAGGAAAAGTGATTTCTACTGGATAAGCTCCTAACAAAATTTCAGGGGTAATGGGTTCTTCTGCTTGTTGTGGTGTTTCTCCTTGTTCTGGTACAGGTACATCATCGGCGGGTGGTGTTAATGCCTCTTCTATTGGTTCTTGTGGCGGTGCTAAATCTTGTTCTTCTAAAACTTCTTGTTGTATTACAGGTTCCATTGCAAAAGTTGGTGTAATTAGACTTAAACTTAAAAACCCGCAAAGTAGTAGTGCTGTTAATTTTCTCATAAACCGCTTCCTTTCTTTGTAATTTGATTAAAAAAAGAAGTAGAAATAAAAGTGGCAATATGAATTTGTCGCTTTTATTTCTACTTACTTTTAGTGTCAAAAGAACTAAGATGGCTCCTAGTCCCTTGATTATTACAATTTTAGAATAAATGATTTTTTAAAAAATGTAAATAAAATTTCCGAAAAGAATAAATACTTTTATTATATTTCTGCCTTTTTATAAAGATTAGTAAAATTATCTATTTTAAGCATCAAAAAAGGACAGCAAATCTTTTCTTGATCCGATGTCCTTCTTAAATTTACGCTTCTTTTATTGCTATTAAAGTTCGATAAACAATTCCGGCAATGGCTGCTCCCACAAAAGGTGCTAAGATAAAGAGCCATACTTGGGAAAGTGGCAATCCTCCAGCTAGGAGTACTGGTCCAAAGCTACGCGCTGGATTTACCGAAGTTCCTGTAAAAGGAATTCCTAAAATATGGATTAACGTTAAGGTAAACCCGATTACCAGGCCAGCTACTGAGGCTGTCTTCTCCGAAGAGGTTACCCCCAAAATCAAAAGTACAAAGACAAAAGTTAAAACCATTTCCACTACAAAAGCCGTACCTGCCGATATCTTAAGAGCGCTAAGCTCTCCATAGCCATTTGTTCCTAGTGATTCATTACTACCAAAAAAGAAAACTAAAACTCCGGCTCCAGCAATTCCCCCTAGGAACTGTGCTACCAGGTAACCAACAAAATCAACTAGACTCATTCTCCCACTAATAAATACGCCAAGAGAAACAGCTGGGTTAATATGACAACCTGAGACAATGCCAATGGAGTAGGCCATAGCCACAATGGATAAACCAAAGGCAAAAGCAATTAATAAGGTGGAGTAGGCAAGAGGTATTGTCGCCCCTGACTCTCCTAATAAAGTGTTCGCTGCTACCGCACTTCCACAACCAAAAATAACTAGGACTGCTGTTCCAATAAATTCTGCAATGTATTTTTTCAAATTATAATTCCTCCTTCATTTTTTCGTGATATACCGTATCAAACATCTTCTACTGGGTCAATCTTTTAGGAGTATTTAAATAAAATAAATCTAGCGAATAAAGTTTGTGTTAATCTTAGGTTCATTTTGTGGCAAGCTAATTCCTGCCTTCTTTCCTGCTTCAATGGATTTCAAAAGCCAAGCCATATTATGTCCTAGCGTTCGCATAACATGAAGTCCCTCTTGATCTTCTTCTACCTCTACTGGTGTATTGCCATGGACCATCGGCCAATAATCAGAAGAAACTATCATCATCTGATTAATGGTTAAATATTTAAGCAAAACGTCAATCGTTGCCGTGGTGCCAGCTCTTCTTGCTGAAGCTATGGCCGCTGCTGGTTTAAAAGCCATATCTTTTTTTGCAATTCCTGCTAGCTTATCCATAACTGCTAGGACCTCGCCACTAGGAGAAGCATAATAAACAGGAGAACCCACAATTAGTCCATCTGCTTCTTTTAATTTCTGGGCCAACGCTTTAACGGCTTCCATAGAAGGATCTACAGCTTGAATAATTTCCGCTTCTATTTGTTCTTCTAAAAGAGCTTTTTTTACTTCTGTTAGAGCCCGAAAAGTACATCCTGCTGCTTTAGGACTTCCATTTAATAATAATACTTTCACGATAACCAACCTCCAAATTTTTTAATATAAACTCGTTTTATTAATTGAATTACAATACTATACCCAACGATTAAAAGAATAAGCCAAGGTAAGAAACTAAGAGGTAAGGTCATCATGTCAAGGCCCACTGCCATCTTAGAAAAAGCAATAACCACAGCTACTACACTAACTATTGCCGTAGAAATCATTAGGGGAGCTGCTGCCCTACTATGAACAAAAGGCGTCTTCTTGGTACGAATCATATGGATAATGGCAACTTGTGAAACGGTTCCAAAAACAAACCAACCACTATGGAAAAGTGGCGCAAGTTCTGTTGTATTCGCTCCTATTATCCACCATAAAACCGCAAAACACAAGATGTCAAAGATGGAACTAACTGGTCCCATGACCGCCATGAAGGTACGAATGGATTTGGTTTCCCACTTTCTTGGCTTCATTAAATAACTATCATCCACACGATCAAAAGGTATACCGATTTGGGAAAAATCACAAAGCAAGTTTTGGGTTAAAATATGAACTGGTAGCATGGGTAAAAATGGTAAAGCAATAGAAGCTACAATGACGGAAATCATATTACCAAAGTTACCACTAGCCGCCATTTTAATGTATTTAACAATATTACCAAAAGTTCTTCTGCCTTCAATTACGCCTTCTTCTAGAACCATCAAATCTTTCTTTAAAAGAATAATATCTGCTGTTTCTTTCGCTATATCAACGGCTGTATCGACAGAAATTCCAACATCGGCCTGGTGAAGAGCAGGCGCATCATTAATGCCATCACCCATGTAACCTACGGTATGGTCTTTTTCTTGCAGACACTTTACCACTCGCTCTTTTTGTTTTGGCGAAAGTTTGGCAAAAAGATTACACTTAGAAACAGCTTCTTTTAAAGACTCTTCACTCATATCTTCTACTTCTCTACCTGTTAAGTAACCTGTTGTATCAATTCCTACTTTCTGACAAACCTTAATAGCTACGCCTTCGCTATCCCCAGTTAAAACAATAGTACGAACGCCATGCTCTCTAAGTGCTAGAACTGCTGATTTAGCGCTTTCTTTTGGCGGATCTAAAAAGCCGATAAAACCAATCAGCACCATCTCCTTTTCATCTTTAACCCCAAATTCACCAGCACTAGGAACTTCATTTTTTTGTGCTACAGCAATCATTCTAAGGCCATCACTATTATGCTTATTGTAAGTTTTAAGAGCCAGCTCCTTATACTCTTTCGTAAGAGGTAAAACTTGGCCTTCTACTTCAATAAAAGCCGAAATTCCCAGCATCTCTTCTACCGCGCCCTTGGTAATTAATTGGCGTTTTCCGGAATTATCTTCTAAAACCACACTCATTCTACGCCGCGAAAAATCAAAAGGAATTTCATCTACTGTTGTATATTTCTCTAAAACATGGTCTAACTTATTTTCAACTCCTCGATTAATAATGGCTAGATCCATTAAATTTTTAAGGCCCGTTTGAAAATAGCTATTTAGGTAAGCATGGCGAAGCACTCGTTTATCATCATGGCCTAAAACATCCATGTATTTTTCTAAGATAATCTTATCTTCTGTTAGCGTTCCCGTTTTATCGGTGCAAAGCACATCCATCTCACCAAAAGTCTGAATTGCACCAAGTGTTTTAACAATTACCTTATGCTTTGACATGGTAACAGCCCCTTTTGCTAAGGTCGAAGTCATAATAACCGGAAGCATCTCCGGTGTTAAGCCAACGGCAATAGAAATAGCAAATAATAAGGCACTTGGAAAATCTTTCTTAGTAATTAAATTAATAAAGAAAACTACTGGCACCATAAAAATCATCAATTTAATCAGTAGACTACTAACAGAGTCTACCCCTCGCTCAAAACTATTCTTTGCTCGGTCACCAGAAAGAGATTTCGCCATAGAACCAAAATAAGTCTCATTATTAATGGCTAAAACTACGCCTCTAGCACTACCGCTAACCATATTTGAACCCATAAAACCAATATTAGAAATATCCGTAATGGCTTCATTTTCAATTTCTTTAACGTGATCAAATTTTTCCACTGGATTTGATTCCCCGGTTAAAGCTCCTTGGGCTACAAAGGCATCTTTTGCAAAGAGAAAACGAAGGTCTGCTGGGATTAAATCTCCTGCTGAAAGCCTGACAATATCTCCGGGAACAATTTCATCTATTGGCATTTCTATAAAATCCCCATTTCTAAGGATTGCTGCTTTGTTAGAAATCATTTTTGATAAATCGGCGGCAGCCTTATTGGAACGCTGACTTTGTACAAATGCCACTAAACTTGAAACGATAATTAAAAATAAGATAATACTAACCGTCGTATAATCTGGCTTACTAGAATACACAACATCGGTGAAAAATGTAATAATTGAAATTACAAATAAGACCAGATTAAAAGGATTAATAACCGCTTCTCGCAGCCTACTCCACACGGTATTTTTATTATCTGTGGTGATAATGTTTCGACCAAACTCCTCTCTTTTTTCTTCTGCCTCTTCTGTACTAAGACCCTTTTCGCTAGTTTTTAGTTCCTTAAACAATGCTTCTTTTTCCAGATCCTTATAATACCGAAGAAGGGTTACGCTTTCTTTTCTTTTTTCTACGTTTACACTCATAGAGTCCTCCCTTTCTTTCGTTCAAACACTATAAAATGCAACAAAAAAAGCCGCCCCAGAAGGCGACACGAAATAAAGCGATCTTTTTACTGGTCACTTAATAAAACATATACCTTTTGGTCTTTATAGTTGTTTGAAATTTTTAAATAATTGCAACTTCGCGGATGACTATCCATTGATCCTTCCACTTCCTTTTTCTTTATTTATCTAGTTTAAGTCTATCATTCTTTCCCAAGAAGGTCAACTTAACTTGAGTTTTCGCAGATTTATCTCCATTACTTACAATTAAGGCTCCATACCTTTGCCGAAGTATTGCATAGAGCCTTAACTTACTTAATTATTTCTCTTTTCTATTTCTTTGCGAATGTATAAGCAACGCGGAAGATGCAAACATTAAGAATATCCATAATGGTAAGCTTGCACCATCTCCTGTCTTAGCGCTACCGCTAACTCCTGACTTAGCATCAGTATTTGCTCCTGACTTAGCATCGGTATTTGCTCCTGGCTTAGCATCGGTATTTGCTCCCGGTTTGGTATCTGTACTTTCGTTTTCTTTTAAAACTTTAACCGTATGGTTAGCTTCTCCATCTTCAAAAAGAAATGTAAAAGTATGTTCTCCTTCCGAAAGAGTCTTCATATAACTTTCTTTTATAGTAGCAATAGTACTTCCCGATTTAACACTAAAATCTTTCTTGTTTACTTCTGTATTATCGCATAATAAGGTTTCAAACTTATCAATATCACCATCTGCAGTAATTGTATAATCTCCACTTTTATAAGTGTCTTCTCCATCCGCTTTATAATTAATCTCATTAATCTTATTAATAGTAAAGGATAACTCTGCTTCTGCCGTCTTCGCTTCTGTGCCGTCATAAGTTACAACAATAGTTGCCTTATAAGTTCCATAAGCCAAATTTTCTTCTGGTTGAATTTTCCAAGAAGTTATCATTTCCTGTGGCCCTACTTTGTCCCCATCACCACTTACTTTAAATCCTTCGCCTTTTACTGTCACACTATCAATCGTAACATCCAAGTTTCCGCTATTTGTTATTTCTATTTCTTTAGCTCCAGGTTGTTTGTCGCCTATAGTTATATCTTCAAACACAGGCGCCTTAATTTTCAATGTTCTGTTTGGTACTATTCCTGCGCTAATTTCCACTATAGCACTATTACTTTTAAAGACTTCTTCATTATCATCTTTCGGTATACTTCGTACATAATAGGCACCTGGTGAAAGGTCTGCTATTTCAGTACTATTATTTATAGTTTTCCAGCTTGAGTCTCCTTCTTTGCTGTATTCATACTTTATGTCAACATCTAAACCTTCTATTATTCCATCGTTTTCACCTACAATTGTTTCATCAATGCCCTTTAACCTTTGGGGGATTTCAAGACGACGGCCTAAGGTGATTTCTTGAGCTTCGCTAGCTGTCGTTAATTTGTCTTCTTCACCTTTATGAATAATAGATAGTTCATTACCTATCCATTCTTCCTGAATAGAAATCTTCCCCTCATTATCAGCTTGTCTAACCAGTCCATTAATTTCATAAATGCCGTTTGGTACAAGATCAGTTAGCATTTCATTTTTATAATCAATTTTTGTTTCTGGCGTTTCATTTAATTCTAGTGCAAGAACTTTTACAATATCGCTGGTTATACTTTTCGTTTTTTCAAAAACATTTCCTGGTAGTGTATTTGTAACAACCACGTAGTAAAAATACTTACTTGGTTTACTGGTATCAGGTGAATAAGTGGATTTATTTGCTTCATTAATTTTTTCTGCACCCTCTGTACTATTGGTTGTATTTTTATACCATTGGAAAGAGAGCTCTCCATCAGAAACATTGGCTAAAACTCCAAGTGTACCTGGGTCTCCTGCAATCAAAGACATATCTGTTGGTTGGCTTTGAATTTCCGGTTCTTGTGCCGATATATTCTTCAATAACGTCTTTTCAGTGTTATCCGCTTTTCCTCTTTGCCATGCTTCTTTGTATTCCTGATCATCTGCTTTTAGCATAACACTTCCGTCTTCATCACTTTCAGGTAGCCAAAAATAGACCTTTCCGTCATCAGATGTAACAACATCTGTAAAGCCATAGGCGTCTTCATCGCCATCAATTTCCGCTCCTGTAACTGATTTTCCGTCGCCAATTGATGGGTCTCCGATTGTTAAAGTATTTTTATATACAGGCTTATCAGCTCCATTTGTTGGTATCTCATTGATATCCGACTTTACGCTTCCTCCGGTTATATTAACCTTCAAATGATCATCACCTTGAAAATTCTCAAAAGCATAACCAATTCCTGCTATGCTATCATTTGAGGTATCTTTTTGACCTCCAATTGCTTCGATCATGCCTCCCTTTATATTGATTATTGCGCCTGTTGTTTTT
>DXHJ01000165.1 GCA_019113475.1 Candidatus Dorea intestinavium
GCACCAAGTAATAAACCAAAACCTATACTTGCAAGCATTCCTACTGCAACTGGTGCGCCAGCATTGATAATTAAGCTTCCGCCAATTAATCCACAAGCGATTGTTCCAGTTCCGATAGAAAGGTCAACACCTCCAGTAATTAGAGGGAAGGTAACACCTATTGCCATTAAACTGATGTAATAAGAATAATCAAAAATACTTACTACTGTTGAATATTTACGAAAAGCCGGGCTGATAGCACTAAAGAAAAGTACTAATAGTATAATTACACTAAATACAACAATTTTTTGTGTTCCAATTGCCTTTACAATTGGATTGTTTGTAAAAGCGTTCCCTTTTTTCTCACTTTTTCCCATTTTACGTTTCCTCCTAATCTCTCATGGTCGCATGATTCATAATGTTTTCCTGAGAAGCTTCTTCGATAGACATTTCGCCTGTCTTTCTGCCTTCACACATTACGATAATACGATCACTCATTCTTAATATTTCAGTCATTTCAGAGGAAATCATAATGATTGATTTGCCCATATTAACCAAATCGTTCATTAGGGAGTAGATTTCACTTTTAGCTCCTACGTCAATACCTCTTGTAGGTTCATCAAAAATAAGAATTTCACAGTCTCTTACGAGCCATTTTGCAATAACAACTTTTTGTTGGTTACCACCTGAAAGGTTGACAACAAGTTGTTCAACTGTTGGTGTTTTAGTTTTTAGTTGTTCCACATATTTATCTGCTACTTGTTCTTCTTTCTTCTTGTCAATAAATGGACCCTTCATGTAATTGTCAAGGTCAGCTAATGTAGAGTTTTCTGCAACAGACTTTCCTACGACAACACCAAATCTTTTTCTATCTTCTGATAAATAACCAATGCCATGTTTAACTGCATCTTCTGGATTCTTGATATTTACTTTTTTACCATGGATGTAAATATCACCACTATCTAGCTTATCAGCACCAAAGATTGCTCTAGCTGTCTCAGTTCTTCCAGCTCCCATAAGTCCAGAAAATCCTAAGATTTCACCTTTATGAAGTTCAAAGCTTACATCTCTTACCATTCTGCCAGCGTTTAAGTTTTCTACTTTTAATACGACTTCAGCACCTGGTTTTACATTACTTTTTGTCTTTGGATCTTCATAGATAACACGACCAACCATCATGTTGATAATATCTTCTTTTGTACTAGTTGCAGTATCAATAGTTCCTACATAACCACCATCACGCATTACGGTAACTTGATCAGTAATTACTTTAATTTCATCCATTCTATGAGAGATATAAACAATAGCTAAACCTTTTTCTCTTAAGTCACGGATAATTTTAAATAATTCTTCAATTTCTGATTCGGTAAGTGCTGCGGTTGGCTCATCAAAAACAATAACCTTTGCTTCATGAGAAATTGCTTTAGCGATTTCACACATTTGTTGCTTACCTACTGTAAGTTCACCCATTTTTTGAGTTGGGTTAATATCAATTTTCAAACGATCAAAAAGCTTTTTAGATTCTTGATTCATTTGTTTATCATTGATTAATTTTCCGTTCATCATTTCTCTGCCGATAAAAATGTTTTGCGCAACAGTTAAATGATTTAACATATTTAATTCCTGGTGCACAATAACAACTCCGGCTTTTTGTGCTTCTCTAGGATTTAAAAATTCTACTTCTTTTCCTTCATATGTAATAGTACCTTCGTCTTTTTTATAAATACCGGTTAACACTTTCATAAGTGTAGATTTTCCGGCTCCATTTTCTCCCATAAGCGCATGTACTTCACCTTTTCTAAGTTCAAGGTTTACATGGTCTAATGCGTGTACACCAGGGAAAGACTTGTCGATACCTTTCATTGTTAAAATTACTTCACCCACGTCTTCACCTTCCTTACTAATTTTTTCTTCTACGACTTCTAACATCTGCATAAACCGCTACTAAAACAATAAGTCCGGTAATTACATACTGATAATCTTTTTGGAATCCCATTGCAAGAATACCTTCTTGTAAAAGAGAAATTATCATGACACCGATAAAAGTTCCACCAATTGAAGCGATTCCACCTGACATGGAAGTTCCGCCCATAACGCAACTTGCTATTGCCTCGTTGTTAAATGTATCGCCAAGTCCTGGTTGAACAGTTGTATAAGCTCCAACATAGACAATTGCTGCAATGCCTGATAAAGTTCCACAAATTACATAAGCAAGCATTTCCCATTTTTTAACATTTACACCTGATAGACGAACAGCTTCTTTGTTACTTCCGATACATAAGATATATCTTCCTGCTTTTGTCTTGTTTAAAATAATTGCACAAATGATTGACATAACAATAAGAACTAATACACCAGTTGGGATTTGTGTTCCGTTGCTAGTCATAATCTTGACAAGTTTACGAAATCCACCGTTTTCTTGTACTGCTTGTGGCCAACTAACTGATTGAGTTTTTGTAAATACAGAACCAATACCTTTTGCAAGCATCATACTTGCCATTGATGTAATAAATGATGGTAGGTTCCAATAAGCAACCAAGTAACCATTTAAAAAGCCAAATGCGGTTCCTACTAAGATTGCAATAATGATACAAGCTAGAAGCGGAACTCCTTTGATTGTTAGTAGGTAGCCACCAACTAAAGCGGCGCAAAACATAACTGGCCCAATTGAAAAATCAATTCCTCCTGTTGCAATTACAAAAGTAACACCAAGTGCCAAAAATCCTAAGAAATATGCATAGTTTAAAGCACTAAGGATACGGTTGTAACTTAAAAATGTGGGGCTTAGAATCGCAAATATTCCATACATTAAAAGTAATACGATAAAGAGGACAATTCTGTTAAAGCCTACTTTTTTGACGAAAGCATTATTTTTTATCTTTTCCACTTTCTTTTTCCTCCATTTCTGTTGCACTAATCTTTAGGTTCTTAAGAAACCTTGATTAATTCTAAAATGATTATAAACAAAGGGGGCTTTTTATTAAATTGAATATTCTACGAAAAAAGGTTAAAAATTTACACTACGTAAATTTTTAACCTTTTTATTATTGTTGTTATTGTTTTCCTGTAAACGGATACAGAAGTCTTTGATTTTCATCGAGGTACATATTTCCTCGATTAATCAAAGTGCTACCTGAATCATAGTTTTTATTATAAGACTCTCTATTTAATATTTTCACGCCTTTTTCTATGCTAAGGTAGCCCATATTAACGGGCTTTTGAATAATAATAGCATCAAATACACCACGCTCTAACATTTGAATTTCTTCTAGTGAATTATCAAAGCCAACCATTTTAATTTTTCCGGCATTTCCCGTCGCCTCTACTGCTCTTGCGGCCCCTACAGCGGAATATTCATTCATGCCCATAATCAGCTTTAAATTAGGGTTTTCGTCAATTGCTTTCATAGTATCGGCAAAAGCTTGTTCATAAGAAGATCCCGAAAAAATCACTTCTTTAATGTTCTTTTCATATTCACCTAAGCCTTTTCGCATCCCCTCTTCTCTTTGTATGGCCGTTGAGGTACCTTTAACATGCCCAACCATAACGATTTCATCGTCTTCTTCAACCAATTTCTTAGCATACTCTCCTAGTTCTTTTCCTGCTTTTATGTTGTTTGTCGTGATAACACAATCAGCAATGGTCTCATCTACTAAAAGGGAATCAATTAAGATAATTTTAATTCCTTTTTCTTTCGCTTCTTTTAAAGCTGGAGCCGTTCTTTTTGAATCTGCTGGCGCAATAGCAATCGCATCAGGCTTTTGTTCAATCGCCTTTTCTATTTGTTCTATTTGCCCTTCTACATCTTGTTCATAATAGACACCCATAATCTGTAAATTAATATTATACTCTTTTGCCCCTAATTTTCCGCCCTCCATTACTGAGGACCAAAAGGCATTGCTAGAATCAATGGCTTTGGGAATTAGCACCATATTATATCTTTTTTGCTCTGTATTTGACTTATAATAGAAGTTAAGTACTAAGGCTCCCAGAAAAACTATCATAAGAACCATAATAATAATACTTGTCACACTGTTATGAATTCGTTTCTTCATCGCTTCTCCTATATTTAGGAATCACTATTGTTGCCGTTGTTCCTTTTCCTTCTTCACTTCTAAAGAGTAAACCATAGCCTTTTCCGTAATATAAATAAAGACGATTCTTTACGTTATTTACTCCGACTCCGTTGGACTTATAAGCTCGCTCTTTTTCATCAAAAATGTGATCCAATTGTTCTTTTTTCATACCTATACCATCATCATTGATTTCTAAAAAGACATCATCATTTTTAGAATAACCTTTAATAAGGATCTTTCCTTTTGAGTCTTTGTATTTCAGGCCATGATAAATAGCGTTTTCAACAAGGGGTTGTAATGCAAATTTAATAATGCTTACATTTAATATATCATCAGCAATCTCAAACTCATAATCCAGTTTGTCTTTATAGCGCATCTTTTGTATCACAAGGTAGTTTTTAACATATTCAATTTCTTCCCGAATTAGTACTTCTTCTTTTTCATTACTAATCGATTGTCGAAAAAGTTTAGCTAAAGCAGAGGTCATAAGCACAACCTCTTCATTTTTCCCTGCTTCTGACATCCAAATAATGGAGTCCAAAGTATTATAAAGAAAATGCGGATTAATCTGGGCTTGTAATGCTCGCAATTCACTTTTTCTTTTTGCTCTTTGTTCTTGAACATTTTCTTTCATTAATGAATCAATTCGTTCCGTCATACTATTAAAAGATTTAGTTAGACTACCAAGCTCATTATTAGTCGTAATATCTACCCCAGCCTTCTTAAATTCTCCTCTTTCTACTAAAGACATGGAGTGGGTTAGATTTCTAATCGGTTTAGTGATTTCCCGGGAGATAAAGCCAGAAATAATAATAACAGCAATTAAAAGAGCCATGGTTGCCAAAAGGTAAATAGAACGGATTTTGCCCTCGCCTTCTAATAGTTCTTGGCCATAAGTAGCACCTACTATCGTCCAGCCCATTTTATCTGACTTTGACATGGTATAAATAATCTCATCATCACCCGATTCCATAATAAGACTATCTTTATCCGTGTTCATAATTTCTGCAATATTTTCACTCTTTAAACCGCCAAACATCAGCTGTTGATTCGGATGGTAAATAATATCGCCTTTTTCGTCAATAATAAAAATGTAACCTTTTTTACCAATGCTATTCGCATTGCAAAGGTCACTAATAGACTCATAATTTAAATCAATAAAAAAAACACTTTTTTCCGTATTTGAAGGAATTTCCTTGATACCACGGCTTAGTGTAATAACCCATTTATAACTATCGGCAATAGCATTTTGTACATGAGTCGGGGAAATAGCAACTTCTCCCTTTTTCGTTTGCGCCTCCATATACCAAGGAAAATTTCTTACATCTAGGTACCCTGTTAGTTTGCTTTCACCATTATTTAAAAGATAGCGCTGATCTTTCGCAATAATCCCAATATTAGAAATATCTTTTCGACTCTCTTTGATAATATTAAACTGTGAAATCAAACGTTCTCTTCCTTCTGCTTCTTCCGTGGCGTCCTTAGGATGTAAAAATAGTTCTACGTCGGGAGATTCTACGACTAAGGAAGAAATATTCTCCATATAGGAGAAATAATCTTCAATATCTGTCCGTACCTGGTTCGTAATTTTAGTCGTATACTCAATCGAGTTATTAAAAATACTACTTCTTGTAGTATTTAAGGCAATCAGCATAAAACTTATCATTGCAATAATAATAAGTACAGAAAAAGAAAACACCATGGCATTTTGCGTACTTCTAAAAGCGCCAAATATACTTCTTTTCTTCGGTTTTATATGCATCTATCTTCTCTCCTTAGCAAACTTCTTGGGGGTGATGCCAGTGGCCTTTTTAAAAGCAATATTAAAATAATGTGGATCACTATAACCAACCTTTTGGGCAATTTCATAGTTTTTAAAGGAAGTCTCAATCAGTAGTTTTTTTGCTCTTTCTAAACGAATATTGGTTAAAGCTTCTGTAAAAGTTTTTCCTGTCGCTTCTTTAAAGAAGCTGCTAAAATAGCTGGTACTAACGCCTAAATAATTACAGATATCATTCAGAGTAAGATCAGGATTATCGAAATTTTTCTCGATATACTCTAATGCCAGTTCAGTTTGTCTTTCTGTACTAGTTTTATTAATCTTACTAGCATGTTCCATGGTTTTTTCTAAATAGTTTCTTACGACTTCGATTCCTTTATTTAAACTATTAACTTTTGTAATCTTTATCGTTTCCTCTTCGCTTAAAATTAAATCCTTGTCTATTTCTTTAGCATGTTTATAAATAATTTGCACGATTTGGTGCAGATAAACGATTATTTCACTTTTAATAAGTTGATTCTCTTTTAGCCAAGTTTCGATTTTAAGGATTGTCGCTTGGGCATTTTCTACATCATTTTTTGCCAAAAACAATTTAAAGTTTTCAATTAGATTTTCCACCTGAGAAACGTTGGCTTCTGATTTTGCTTTTTCCATATCATAAATCATGCCTTCTCCTTGGCTAAACCTTAGCTTTAGCGCATTCATTGCCGTCTCATAAGACTTGGGTAAATCAGTAATGTGTTCCACTTTAATTCCTATTCCGACAGAAATACTAAGCCCAGTGTTTTCTCTAACCTTTTCTTGAATTTCTTTACATACTTTTTGGGATTTTAAAGATAACTCTCCTTTTAAGTTACTGCTAAATAAAAGATAAGTTCGGTTATTCGTATCTTGAAAAGCGACTCCAGCTCCTTCATTTTCCATAACTTCTTCCGAAATGTTTTCTACCACAAAAGCCATTAGAGCACTTTCCTTTTTTAGCTCTTCACTAATTGCATAAGCGTCCGAATAAACATCAATATCAACCGCTGCCACACCAAAAGACTTTCCTCTAATTACGATGCCTATCTCTTCGAGTTCTGTTAAAGAAGCCTCTACTCCTTGCGTACCTTTCATTAGTTTTTCAAGTATTTTGGCAATAATCGCGGCTTCATTCTTTGTATAATTATGATATATTTTATGTAATTTATCTAATTTTTGTTCTTCTTCTCTTTTCTCATCTAGCTGTTCTTTCGCCTTAACCAAGACCTCTGATAGTTCACTTTTTGTTATAGGCTTTAGAATATACTCCGAAACTTTATATTGTATTGCTTTTTTTGCGTACTCAAAATCGCTATAGCCACTAAAAATGACTATAGCTGTTTCCGGGTAGTTCTCATACAAATATTTGCTAAGCTCCAAACCATCCATATAGGGCATGCAAATATCCGTAAGAACTAAATCAACCGGTTCCTTTTTTAAAAATTCAACTGCTTCTTTTCCGTTTTCGCAGTCTCCTACTAACGAAAATCCTAGTTCTCGCCACGCTATTTTATCGCGTATTGCCTCTCGAACTAGAATTTCGTCATCTACCAATAAGATTTTATACACTCGCCATCCTCACTTTGTTTTACTAAATCTATTGATATTGTAAAACTTTTATAACTTTTTGGCAATCTTCTTTATCTTTTGGCAAAAATTTTCCTGTCTGCTCACACATAGCTGATGCTGTTGAAACAGCACTAGCATAGCCAAGCGCTTCTTTCATAGATCGTCCATCTTCTAGAGATTTAGCAAAACCTGCGATCATAGAATCGCCACAACCTACGGTATTAACTGCATCAATCTTTGGCACAATAGCCTTAAATTCACCTTCATCGCAGCTCATTAATGAGCCTTTTGCACCTAAGGAAACAACCACTATTTTAATTCCGCTTTGATGCAAAGCTTTCGCGGCCTCTAATATTTCATCTTCATCCTGACATTCTTTTCCCGTTAACATTCGGATTTCGTCAATGTTAGGTTTAATCATAGTTGGCTTTTCTTTAATGCCTTCCACTAATAAATCCCCACTGGTATCAAGAATGACTGGTTTATTCTTTTCCTTTACAATTCTAATTAAATCACGATAATAAGAAATAGGCACGCCTTTAGGAACACTTCCTGACATGGTTACAACATCTGCTTTTTCAACAACTTCTGTAAACTTTTTTAGAAACTTTTCTGTTTCTTCGCGATTTACCGTAAAGCCTGGTTCCAGAAATTCTGTTTGTTCTTTCGTCTTTTCATCCCAGATATTAATGCAAGAACGACTTTCACTATTCAAGTGATAAAATTCGCTTGTAATGCCTAATTTTTCTACCTCTGTCTCAATATATTTTCCGGCAAAGCCACCGACAAAGCCAGTTGCTACCACTTTTGCTCCTAATATAACTAGCGGTTTTGCCACATTTAAACCTTTTCCGCCTGGCGTATAACTGCACTCCTTAACTCGGTTTACTTCACCTTTTTGAAATCCTTCTACTACATATCTCTTATCTATTGCCGCATTTAGTGTAACTGAAACAATCATTTTTTTTTGCTCCTTATTCATTTACCAACAATAATTTACCCTGAACAAGACCTGGTGTTTTAAACATTTGGAAAGCTTCTTGTGCTTTTGCCATTGGTATTTTTTTAAAGATAAATCCTGGATCAAATTTTAGCTGACCTGTGGCAAAATAATGAGCTGTTAATTCCCATTCTTCGCCTGGAAATGGTGCCGAATAACTCATCCAAGAACCAGTTAACTTAAACTCCTTACGGTTCATATTCTCCCACATAGCCGGAGTGAAAGTTAAATCTACATGAGGGGTACCAATAAAGCAGACATGAGCTTTGTTTGCTGCCACTTCAAAAGCGATGTGCATAGTCGCTGGTTGACCTGCCGTTTCAAAAACGTAAGCATAGCCTTTTCCTTCGGTGATTTCCATAGCTTTAGTCATAAAGTCTTCTTTCGTGGTATTGACCACCTCATCAGCTCCAAGTCTTTTGGCTAGTGCTAATCTTTCGTCACTAATATCAAAAACCACAACCTTTTTAGAGCCAAAAATTTTACTCCACTGCATCGTAAACATGCCAATCGTACCACCGCCAAGAACCGCTACATATTCTCCGCCTTTGTAGTCATTGCAACGAATACCGTGTAGAGCAACGGTAGAAGGTTCAAACATAGCACCTTGTTCATAAGAAATAGAAGCATCAAAAGGAACGGCGTTTTGTTCTGGGATGACTACATAATCTGCATTGCTTCCTTGTATTCTTGAGCCAATAAAAGTGTAATTTTTACAAAGAGAGAAATTTCCTTTTTGGCAATCATCACATTTCATACAAGGCACAAGAGGCGCTCCGGAAACACGGTCACCTACTTTTACTTTAGTAACTCCTTCGCCTACTTCTACCACGTCTCCTGAAAATTCATGTCCTAAAACAATGGGGTAAAAATGAACTCCATTATGCAAAACTCTAGGAATATCAGATCCACAAATTCCGGACATCTTTACCTTTATTTTCACTTCTCCTTTTTTAACTTCAGGCTCCGGATATTCTTCATATCTGACGTCTTCATTTGCTCTTACAACTGCTGCTTTCATTATTATTCCTCCACTTCGTCCATAACCGGTTTTAGTTGTTCATATATTTTTAAATACTTTTTAAAGTTTTTGTTGTAAACTTTTTCATTTTCTAAATTTGGTTCATGAGTTCTCGTCTCTTTTACTGCTAAGGCCACGGCTTCTTCAAAGCTTTCGTACATTCCCACACCGATGCCAGCTAAGATACACGCTCCAAGAGGTGTTGCTGCATCTGAGTAAGGAACCACAATTTTCTTTCCAGTAATATCAGCTTTAATTTGTGTCCAAAGTTTTGAATTTGCTGAGCCACCAATTGCTTTCATAACTTCTACATCGGCTCCAGCTTCTTTTGCTATATCCAAATTATGTTTAAGCGAATAAGCCACACCTTCCATCGCGGAGCGAATAAAATGCCCTTTTGTTTTAGAAAAATCCAGGCCATAATAAACACCTTTTGCCTTAGGATCCCAAATAGGGGACCGTTCTCCGGCCATATAAGGAAGGAAAATAAGGCCATCACTTCCCGGCGCGACTTCTCTGGCTATTTCGTTAAACTGATCAAGAGCACTTTTCCCATTAATGCTCTTTTGTAGTTTTTCATAATCTCCTAGTTGTGCTTCAAGCCAGCGCATAACTCCACCGCCGCCAACTGTTCCTCCTTGTAGAAGCCATTTATCAGGGACCACATGATAGCTTAGAATCAAGCGCATATCAGCATGATAAGTATCAGTACAAATACTCATACCTCCTGCCTGACCTCCTTGTTCTTGTGTTTCCCCTGGATGAATAACTCCCGCTCCAAGCGTTCCACAAGATGCATCAAGTCCGCCAGCTACTACTGGTGTTCCTTTAACAAGTCCTGTTTCTTTTGCGCCCTGATCGGTTACTGTTCCTACCACTTTGTGGCAAGGATAAATTTCTGGTAAAAAAGAAACAGGGATTCCTAGTCTTTCACACATTTTTTCGTCCCACTTACCCGTATGCATATTAAAGCAATGAAGGCCATATCCTTGTGAAATATCTTGTGTAAATTTATTTGTCAGTTTGTAAACTATAAAACTATTTGATTGTAATATTTTATAAATCTTTTGGTACATTTCCGGTTTTTCTTTTTTGTACCACAAAATTTTAGGCGTTGTATAGGAAGGTTTAAAAGGATTACCTGAGACAGCAAAAATCTCTGCTTCGGGTATTTCTTTCGTTACTTCTTGGCAAATTTCTTCTGCTCTAGTATCCATCCATATAGGAGTGTTATAAAGCACTTTCCCCTCTTTATCCATAGGAATGGCAGACCAGCTTTGACCATCTACACCAATGCCAGCAATTTCCTTAGGACTAATACCACTCTCTTTAATTAGCGTTTTTATTCCTTTACAAACTGCCTCCCACCATTCATCGGGGTTTTGTTCTGCCCAGCCTTCTTTAGGATAATAAACAGGATAACTTTCGCTTTTACTACTAATTAAATCTCCCTCTTTATTAAACAAAGCTATCTTGCAAGCACTTGTTCCAATATCAATTCCTAATAAATATTGTTTCATGGGGGCCTCCAATACTGATTTTCCAGGAGTATATTCTCCCTCTAACATAATCGTTTTCTTTTCTTCTTTTTGTTTTGCCTTAATTTGTTTTAACATCCGACTTGCCGCTTGCTTTCCCATTTCTTTGACCGGTTGTTCTACCACTGAAAGTCGGGGATTACTAGCTTTAGCAAAATCGATGTTGTCATAACCAACAAAAGAAATGTCTCTAGGGATGATGATTTCTTTTTCATTAAGCGTAATCATTGCTCCTACTGTCATTTCATAGTTGGAAACTACTACTGCTGTCATATCAGGATTTTCATCAACCAACTTTTCCATCGCTTTTGCTCCACCGGAAATCGTGTAATTGCCATAAGAAATTAATTCTTCTTTTACCGGTAGTTTAAAATCTTGGTAAGCGAGTTGATAACCTGTTAATCTATCTTTTGTTGTATAAACCTCTTTCGTGCCTGCTATAAAACCTATTTTTTTATGTCCTAGTTTAAGGAGCTTTTTGACAACTTCGCGAACTGATTCTTTATTGTCTACTAGGACAAAATCTGCTTCAATATTTTCGATTTTACGATCAAGAATAACCACTGGTTTTTCTTGAGTTTGGCTCTTTGCTAGGAAGCTGCCATCAGTTGCCGTGGGCATAATGATAATCCCGTCAACTCTTCGATGCAGTAAAAACTCCACTGCCTCTTCTTCTCTTTTTTCTTCACTTCGACAATCACAAATTAAAGTGGCATAGCCATGACTTCTAAGAGCATCTTCGATAGCCATTACCATGTTGGCGCAAAAGGCATTGTTAAGCTCTGGAATCACTACGCCAATAAGTTTGGTTTGATTTGTTTTTAAGCCTCTAGCCGTTTCATTAAGTTCAAAGCCAAGCTTTATAATGGCCACTTCTATTTTTTCTTTATTTTGTTGCCTTACATTTCCACCATTAAAATAAGAAGAAATAGTAGCAAGACCCAATCCTGTTTCTTTGGCCAAATCTTTCATGGTTGCAGCCATATTATCTCACCTCAGGTATTTTAGTTTGCTTTTCCTACGCAACCGCAAACTTTCATTCTGTTTTTAACAATTTCTTTGACAGCTTCTCTACTTTTAACACCAAACTTCTTGGGATCAAAAGTTTCTGGAGCTTCTATATATAATTTCTTCATAGCATCTGTATAGGCTGCTCGAAGTTCTGTAGCAAAGTTAACCTTACACATTCCTCTAGCAACACATTCTTTAACATCTTCATCACTAAGTCCTGAGGCACCATGTAGAACCAAAGGTACATCAACTACTTCTTTTACTTTGGAAACTAGTTCTTTATCAAGAACCGGGGTGCCAATATAAAAGCCATGAGCAGTTCCAATGCCAATTGCCAAAGAATCAACCTGAGTTTCTTCGACAAAGCGTTTTGCTTCTAATGGATCCGTGTTGCCATTTCCCTCGGCTTCTAAATCGTCTTCCTTGCCGCCAACCTTACCAAGTTCAGCTTCCACTGGAATTCCTTTTGTTTTTGCAAAGTCAACCACTTCTTTTGTTTTCTTAATATTATCTTCTAAAACTTCATGAGAGCCATCAATCATAACTGATGTATAGCCAGCTTCAATAGCCGCTTTAGCAAGTTTAAAGTCTGTTCCGTGATCTAGATGAAGACAAACAGGAACAGTAGCTGTTTTTGCTCTTGCTGCAACCATCGCCTGAAACATCTCCACTGATGCATAACGAATGGTTGAAGGAGTTGTTTGTAGCATAACCGGTGCTTTTTCTTCTTCCGCTGTTTCAATTACTGCTAATACCATTTCCATATTTTCTACATTAAAGGCGCCAACTGCGTATCCTTCTTTTTGTGCCTTACTTAACATTTCTTTTGATGTAACAAGTGCCATTTATTTGTCCTCCTATTATCAAACCGAAACGTTTCGGTTTTGTTTGTCTATAATATACTACCTCTGCCTAAATGTGTCAATTAAATATATCTTTTAGTTTATAATTATATAATTTTCTTTATGGAATTATTAGTTTCTTTTAATAGCTTTCTGATAATTAAAATGTTTAAATTATAATAGACAGATAAATTATGTATAGGAGGAAATTATGGACAATATGGATAATAAGAAAAACAAGAATTTAACTAATGCTGTAGGCGCCCCTATTGCTGATAATACGAACTCTTTAACTGCTGGTGAAAGAGGGCCTTTAACTATGCAAAACCCTTGGTTTATCGAAAAAATGGCTCATTTTGACCGTGAAGTTATTCCGGAGCGAAGAATGCACGCCAAGGGATCTGGTGCTTTTGGCACCTTTACTGTAACCCACGATATTAGTCGTTTCACTAAAGCAAACATTTTTTCTAAAGTAGGAAAACAAACCGAGATGTTTGTTCGTTTTTCAACCGTAGCTGGTGAAAGAGGTGCGGCTGATGATGAACGTGATATTAGAGGATTTGCCCTTAAATTTTACACCGATGAAGGAAACTGGGATTTAGTAGGAAATAATACGCCTGTCTTCTTCCTCCGTGACCCTCTTCGTTTCCCTGATCTTAATCACGCAGTAAAAAGAGACCCCAAAACAAATATGCGCTCTCCACAAAATAACTGGGATTTTTGGAGTATGCTTCCTGAAGCTCTTCACCAAGTAACAATTACGATGTCAGATCGTGGTATTCCTTATTCTTTCCGACATATGCATGGCTTTGGCAGTCATACTTATTCGATGATTAATGACCGCGATGAAAGAACTTGGGTAAAATTTCATTGGCGTACAGAACAAGGTATAAAAAACTTAACGGATCAAGAAGCTGCAGCTATTGTCGCAACTGATCGTGAAAATAATCAAAGAGACCTTTTTGAATCCATCGAAAAAGGAGATTTTCCAAAATGGAAGATGTACATCCAGGTGATGACCGAAGAACAAGCAAACAACTATAAAGAAAATCCTTTTGACATTACAAAAGTTTGGAGTCAAAAAGAATTTCCTTTAATCCCTGTTGGTATGTTTGAGTTAAATCGTAATCCAGAAAACTATTTTGCCGATGTCGAGCAAGCTGCTTTTAATCCGGCAAATATTATTCCTGGTATTGGTTTTTCACCAGACAAATTATTACAAGGACGCCTTTTCTCTTATGGCGATGCCCAAAGATATCGTCTTGGGGTAAATCATAATCTCATTCCGGTTAACGCTCCAAAATGTCCTTATCATGCTTATCACCGTGATGGCCAAATGCGAACCGATGGTAATTATGGAGCCACAACCCATTACGAACCCAATAGTTATAATGAATGGGCAGAACAACCCTCTTATAAAGAGCCACCTCTTGACCTAGAGGGACCATTAATGGCATATGAACCAAAGAATGATAAAACTGATAATACTTTCTATCAACCTGGAGATCTATACCGCTTAATTACTGAAGATAAAAAAGCGGTTTTAATAGAAAATACGGTTAGAAATATGGATGGTGTTACTAATAATGTACGCTATCGCCACTGTGCTCATTGTTACCTTGCTGATACCGATTATGGTACTAGACTAGCTGATGGACTGAAGTTAGATTTAGACAAAGTAATCGAGCTTTCTAAACTTTCTCATGATGAAAGAATGAAAGCCACAAGTCTTGCTTAGTTTCCTCATATTTAACATATAGAACCCCCGAAAAAGGTTGCTTCCTTTTCGGGGGTTCGCTTATTTTTTACTGTATCCTGTAAAGAAATCAGTTAAGGCGTCCAAAGTTTTAACCAGTACGGGGATTTCTTCTTCCGATAGTTTATCTAGAATTGCTTGAGTCATTTGACGATGATAATCTTCATGGTGTTGATAAGCAGCTCTTCCTTTGTCAGTTAACATAACATATACCACGCGTCTATCTTCTTCACTCCTCTTTCTTACCACATACTTTTTATTAACAAGGCTATTCATAGCGGTCGTTAAAGAGCCCACGGTAATATTAAGCTTTTTGGCAATGGTAGACATATTACTATCTTCGCCTAAACCAATAGCTTCGATTACATGCATATCATTATTAGTTAAGTCCTTAAACTCAGTGGTAATGATTGCTTTTTCTTCTAACTCCCATATCTCATTAATTAACTCCACTAACACATTGTTAATTGTGGTAAACGCATCACCCATAGGTCTTCCTTTCTAATCCATAATCTCATGTATGACATCTTTTACAGTTTCCATCTTGTTTTGCTTGTAACCCTTTGCACCACAAAATAAGAGCCCTTCTTTTACATTTCCTTTTGCGGCAGCAATTAAAGCATCAGTAATACAATAAATGGTTTCTCTAGGATTGCAAGTCACAACACATTGGTGGCATTTTAGTGGGGGACATTTCAGATTATTATCTACTTTTTTAGTGAATTCATTTTTAATGGCCCGTCCAGGCATGCCCACCGGACTGCTTACAATTCCTATATCTTCTGCTTTTGCTTGTAAATAAGCATCCTTATATGCTTTAGCAGCGTCACATTCTTTTGTGGTAATAAATCTGCTGGCAACTTGAATTGCATCTACACCTAATTCAAATGCTGCTTTAGCATCTGCTTGCGAGTAAATACCACCAGCTAAGGCTATGGGTATTATTGTATCATATTTTTCTTCATATGTTTGCTTAATCTTAAGGATAGCACCAACTTCTTGTCGATAGTCACTTTTATCCATTTCTCCTAAGTATTCTTTGGTAAAGCCAAGATGCCCACCTGCTTTTGGCCCTTCTACCACTAATAAATCGGGAATCTTTTGGTATTTTTTATCCCAGTATTTAAGTAGCACTTTTGCTGATTTTGCCGAAGAAACAATGGGTGCAAGCTTCGTTTTAGCCTTTCCTACAAGCTTTGGTAATTCCATAGGAAGCCCTGCTCCGGAAATAATCAAATCAGCACCAAGTTCTACCGCCTTTTTCACATGTTCTTGATAATGTCTTAGTGCAACCATAATGTTAAAGCCAATTACACCCTTTGGTGCTAAGCTTCTAGCTTTCTGATATTCTTTTTCCATTCCTCTTAGATTAGCGCTTCTTACATCTTGATCAAAATCTTCTTCCCGAAAGCCTATTTGCGCACTAGAGATAATCCCTACTCCACCTTCTTTAGCTACAGCACCAGCCAGATTTCCCAAACTTATACCAATGCCCATACCACCTTGAATCAGGGGGATTTCAATGCGTAAATCACCCATATGTAAAGCTTCTTTTATCATCTGCATCTCCTAAAATCTTCTATATCTTGCGAAATTTTTCATATCTTTTTGCACACAGTTCTTCTTCGCTTAATTTCATATAGCGATTAAGAAAGTCACGGATATTTTTCTTTAAGGGTTCAATTACTTTATGAAAATTTTCTTGGGTTAAATGACTAGGTTCTTTTACAATCCGCTCAATAATCGAAAGTTCATACAAATCTTTGGCACTAAGTCCCATTACTTCGGCCGCTTCTTGTGCTCTTTGACTGTCCTTCCAAAGAATACTCGCAAACCCTTCTGGTGAAAGAATTGAATAGATTGCATTTTCTAACATCCATACCTCATTAGCAACGGCAATAGCCAGAGCGCCACCACTTCCCCCTTCACCGATTACTATCGATAAAATAGGGACTTTTAAAGTGGACATTTCTAGTAGATTTCTAGCAATGGCTTCACCTTGGCCTCGTTCTTCTGCCTCCAAGCCACAAAAGGCACCGGGAGTATCCACCAGGCAGATAATTGGTCGTTTAAACTTTTCTGCTTGTTTCATTAATCTAAGTGCTTTTCGATAGCCTTCTGGTGAAGGCATACCAAAGTTTCGTTTGATATTGTCTTTGGTGTCTTTGCCCTTTATTTGAGCAATGACCGTAACTGGCGTTTCACCAAAACTTGCTACTCCGCCTAAGATAGCTGCATCATCACCAAAATAACGATCACCATGAAACTCTAGGAAATCCTCAAAAATTTGTGCGATATAATCGGTACCAATAGGCCTGTCCTTCATTCGAGAAATCAAAACCCGATCCCAAGAAGAGGCCACTTCGTTGCTAACTACTCCTTTTTCTTCGGTTACAACTAGCTCTTCTTGATAAGTATTTTTGCGGTGAAGTCGTATGATTTTTCCTAAAGTTTCTCTAAGCTCTTCTCTTTTAACAATTCCATCAATAAAACCGTGTTCTAATAAAAACTCAGAACGTTGAAATCCTTTCGGTAGTTTTTGACCAATGGTTTGTTCAATGACCCTTGGTCCGGCAAAACCAATTAAAGCTCCTGGTTCAGCTAAGATAATATCGCCTAGCATAGCAAAGCTTGCTGTTACTCCCCCCGTTGTGGGATCTGTTAGAACGCTGATATAGAGATTTCCTTTGTCACTATGGCGCTTAATAGCTGCTGCTGTCTTGGCCATTTGCATCAGCGAAACATTGCCCTCTTGCATCCGAGCTCCTCCAGAACAAGAAAAAATAATAACCGGCATATTTTCTTCACTGGCTTTTTCAAATAAGCGCGTAATTTTTTCTCCTACCGCATAGCCCATAGAAGCCATTAAAAATCTCCCATCCATGACTCCTATTGCTACTTTTTGATTTTGTATTTTTATTTCCCCTGTGACAATTCCTTCCGGTAGAGAGGTTTTTTCTCTTAGCGCAACTTTCTTTTCTTCATAGCCTTTATAGCAAAGCGGATTTCCTCCGCTTACTTCTTGGTCCCATTCTACAAATGTATCAGGGTCCGCTAACATTTTTATTCTCCGATAAGCGTGAATCCGAAAATAGCCTTGGCATTCTGGACAAATATTAAAATTCGCTTTTACTTCATCTACTAAAACTGCTGCTCCACATTTATTACATTTTTTTATAATTCCTTCGGGAATTTCTACTTTTGCTCTTTTGATGAAGCTTTTATTGCTCTTTTTAAAACGATTATTTAACTGCATACAATCTCACCTTTGTGCTTTTCAATAAAACCAATATCAATATTACCAAGATTAAAATCTTTGTTTTCTAGAATTTCATATTGATAATCAACATTGGTTGAAATACCATTAATAATTACTTCACCTAAAGCACTTTTCATTTTTGTAATAGCTTCTTTTCGGTTGGTTCCATGAACAATTAATTTAGCAACCATAGAGTCATAATAAGGAGAAATCTCGCAACCACTATAGATTGCCGAATCAATTCGTACCCCTTTGCCACCAGGTAAATGGAGTTCTTTAATAATTCCTGGCGAGGGTGCAAAATTCAGTGTCGGATTTTCAGCGTTAATCCTGCATTCAATGGAATGACCTTTAATTTCCACTTCCTCTTGCGTAAGAGAGAGTTTTTCACCAGCAGCAATTCTAATTTGCTCCTTAACTAAATCCATTCCGGTTACACATTCTGTAACTGGATGTTCCACTTGAATTCTAGTATTCATTTCCATGAAATAGAAAGATTCATTCTTTTCTAATAAGAATTCAATCGTTCCTACATTTTCATAACCTGAGGCCTTCGCAGCCTGAACGGCAGCTTCTCCCATTTTCTTTCGTAACTGCTCACTTAAAGCGATACTTGGTGATTCTTCAATCATTTTTTGATGATTTCTTTGAATCGAACAATCTCTTTCTCCTAGATGAATAACATTACCAAACTGATCGGCTACAATTTGAAATTCAATATGCCTAGGATTTTCCACAAAATGTTCAATATACATGGTGTCATCTCCAAAGGCATTTTTTGCTTCTTTAGCCGCTGCTAAAAAAGCTTTTTCAAAGTCTGCTTCTTGCCAAGCTTCGCGCATTCCTTTACCACCACCACCTAGGGCAGCTTTAATAATAACAGGATAGCCCACTTCTTTTGCAATAAGGCAACCTTCTTCCACCGATTTTATCGCTTCTTTGCTTCCAGGTATAACTGGTACATTAGCTTTCATCATGGTCTTTCTTGCTTCTTGTTTGTTTCCTAAACGTTCAATCACTTTAGCCGAGGGACCAATAAAAATAATGCCACATTTTTCGCAGAGACTGGCAAACTTACTGTTTTCTGATAAAAAGCCAAACCCTGGATGAATGGCATCTGCTCCGGATAAGAGGGTTGCACTTAAGATTTTATCCATACAAAGATAACTTTTATTTGCCGGTGCTGGACCAATACAAATAGCTTCGTCCGCTAGTTGTGTATGAAGAGCGTCACGGTCTGCTTCCGAATAAATAGCTACACTTTCAATACCCATTTCCCGGCAAGCCCTAATAATTCGTACCGCTATTTCTCCTCTGTTTGCTATTAGTATTTTCTTTATCATCTAACTCACCTACCCAATCATAAAAGTTAATTCGGCACTTACTACCACTTTTCCATCTACACTAGCAATAGCTTCACCTACTCCTAGCGGGCCTTTTTCTTTAATAATTCTCGTTTCCAGTTTAACCTTATCGCCTGGTACGATTTTCCCCTTAAACTTGCATTTATTAATGCCTCCAAAATAAGCAATCTTACCCTTATTTTCTTCCTTCGATAAAATAGCTATCGCTCCGGTTTGGGCCAGAGCTTCAACCGTCAAAACTCCTGGCATTACCGGCTCTATGGGAAAGTGCCCTACAAAAAAATCTTCCCGATAAGAAACACATTTATAACCAATCGCATACTCTCCTGGCTGGTAGTCTTCGATATAATCTAAGAGTAAAAAAGGATGTCTATGCGGAATAATTGCTTCGATTTCTTTTATATTTAAATGATTCATATTATCTCCTATTTTATGCGAAATAGAGCCTGTCCATATTCCACGGCTTCGCCATTTTTTACCAAGATTTCTTCAATAACTCCATCACATTCACTCTCGATTTCATTCATCAGCTTCATCGCTTCTACGATGCCTAAAACTTGTCCACTCTTAATTGTATCTCCCACTTTAACGTAGGGCATGGCATCTTCTGCTGGCGCCACATAAAAAGTTCCTACTAGCGGAGATTTAATGATCTTGCCGGTTTCTATCGGACTTTTCGTTTCACAAGTAGGCGTAGAATTTTCTTCTTCAATTGGTAAAGCAAGTTCTCTTATCTGTATTTCTTTTTCTTTGCTTAGTTTTAATCTTACTTCATCATCTTTATATTCTAAGGTCGTAAGTTTCGATTCTGAAACAGTTTTAATTAGCTCTAATAGATTTTCAAAATTCATCTGTTTTCCTTTCTATTGCACATACTTTCTCAGAAGTAAAGTCGCATTATGACCACCAAAACCTAAGGAGTTGGTTAGCACACAGTCCACCTCTTTTTCAATCGGAGCGCCAATTGCATAGTTTAAATCCAGTTCTTCTTCCGTTTCTTTACTTCCTATGGTTTGATGAATAAAACCCTCTTCAATCGATTTGACACAAGTAATAAACTCTACTCCGCCAGCCGCTCCAAGAAGATGGCCAATCATTGACTTAGTGGAGTTAATCACCACATCCTTAGCCTTATCCTTTAAGGCTTTTTTAATAGCTCTTGTTTCATACAAATCATTTAATGGCGTACTGGTACCATGCGCATTAATATAATCAATGTCACTACCACTAACTTTTCCTTCTATCATAGCAAGCTCCATCGCTTTTGCTGCTCCACTACCATCTTCTGCTGGCGAAGTGATGTGAAAAGCATCTCCTGTGGCCCCGTAACCAGTTACTTCCGCATAAATTTTTGCTTGTCGTTTTTTCGCATGTTCTAACTCTTCTAATACTACAATTCCTGCCCCTTCACCCATAACAAAACCATCGCGATTTTTGTCAAAAGGCCTAGAAGCAGTTCTTGGATCTTCATTGGTTGAAAGCGCTGTTAAAGCACTAAAGCCTGCTACTCCTATTTCACAAATAGAAGCTTCACTGCCACCAGCTAATGCAAAATCCGCATCTCCATATTGAATAGCTCGAAAAGCATCGCCAATGCAATGGGTACCAGAAGCACAAGCTGTCACTACATTGGTACACTTTCCTTTTAATCCTAGCGCAATCGAGATATTTCCTGCTGCCATATTGGTAATCATCATAGGAACTAAAAGGGGACTTACCTTAGCCGGCCCTTTGGTGATTAGCTTGTTATAGCTTTTTTGCATCTCTTGCAAACTACCAATCCCCGATCCTACAATAACTGCTCCACGATAGGGATCTTCTTCTTCCATGTTAATTTTAGAATCTTCCATCGCCTCTCTTGCAGCAGCTACGGCATATTGTGAAAAAAGATCCATGCGTTTTGCGGATTTAAAATCCATGTATTCTTTAGCAACAAAGTTTTTTACCTCGGCTGCCAATTTCACTTTATAAGCTGAAGTATCAAAATAAGTAATCTTATCAATACCTACTTGTCCTTTTTTTATATTTTCCCAGTAATCCGAAACGTTATTTCCTAAGGGGGTAATTGCTCCAAGTCCTGTAACTACTACTCTTTTTTTCATTGTTCCTCCTAAATAACCATACCACCATCAACATTTATTACTTGACCTGTAATATAACTTGCTTGTTCTGAGGCTAAGTAACAAACCAGATTTGCCACATCTTTTGTTTTGCCAAAGGTTCCCATGGGGATGTTTTTCTTGGTCTCTTCTTTTATTTCATTTGATAATTTATCGGTCATATCCGTTTCAATAAAACCAGGTGCTACAGCATTTACGGTAATACCCTTTTTTGCCAGTTCTTTGGCCGCTGCCTTCGTTAGGCCAATAATACCCGCCTTAGAAGCCGCATAATTTGCTTGGCCAGCATTACCACTAACACCCACTACTGAAGTAATATTGATAATTTTTCCCTCTTTTTGCTTTAACATCTGTCTTGATAAAAAACGGATGGTATTAAAACTGCCTTTTAGATTCGTCGCTAAAACTTGATCAAAATCTTCTTCTGACATTTTCATTAATAAATTATCTCTGGTAATTCCAGCATTATTCACTAAAATATCGACTCTTTTATAAGTATTAAGAATTGTTTTGATAAAAGCCTCGCAAGCAGTAAAATCGGCAATATCACATTGCATAATTTCTGCTTGGTACCCTTCCTTTAAAATTTCTTCTTTTACCTTTTGGGCCTTTTCTTTTCCATGATTGTAATGAATAATGACAAAAACATCTTCTCTTGCAAGACTCTTGGCGATTTCGCTTCCGATTCCTCCCGAAGCACCTGTGACAATAGCTACTTTATTCATGGATATCCTCCCATTTTGAAATATTAATTACTTGCACTTCTTTGTTTATCTTTCGTAAAAAACTATTTAAAGTTTTTCCTGGCCCTATTTCAACAAAAAGATCGACACCTTCTGCGATCATGTTTCTCATACTTTGCTCCCATAAAACGGGGGCACTTATTTGCTGCGTCAAAAGAGTGGCCGTTTCTTTTATATCAAGCACCTGATTGGCCGTTACATTCGTTACATAAGGAATTTTTAAATCATAAAGCCTGATTTTTTCTAATTCTATTTTCAATTTTTCTCCGGCTTCTTTAAGAAAAGGCGAATGAAAAGGGCCACTAACATTTAGGGGCATAATTCTTTTCACCCCTTGGTCTTTTAGCAGCTTTATAGCCTGTTCAACTGCTGCTTTTTTCCCAGTTATGACAATTTGTCCCGGACAGTTATAATTGGCAATGCTTACATCTTTAATGGCACCGACTACTGCTTCAATAAGTTTTGTCTGAGCTCCTAAAACAGCTGCCATGGTACCAAATCCCTTTGGAAGTGCATATTCCATGAGCTTGCCTCGCTCTCTAACAAGGCCCACAGCGTCAGGAAAAGAAAAGCCTCCTGCCGCTTCAATTGCACAGTACTCTCCTAAGCTTAAACCAGCGGTAATATCCGGCGTTATACCGGTTTTTTCTAGATAGACTTTCGTCATGGCTAAGCAAGTTGTAACCAGAGCACACTGAGTGTAAGCTGTGTTATTTAACTGTTCGTTTTCTTCAAAACAAAGCTTTTTCATATCGAGCCCACAAATCTGGCTAGCCTCTTCGTATAACTCTCTAACCATTTGACTATTGTCAAAAAAGTCTTTTCCCATGCCCGGCTTTTGCGAACCTTGTCCGGGATATATAAAGGCAATCTTATTCATAAAATTTCGTATCCTCTATTAGTTTCTTTGTTTCTTTAATTAGTTTATTGACATACTCTTTGCAGGTCAGCCTTTCTTTTATAAGTCCCGCAATTTGTCCTGACATTACACTGCCACCTTTTATATCGCCTTCCACAACGGCTTTTCTTAATCCACCTAAGGTTAAAAGTTCAAGTTCTTCAAAACTTGCGCCTTTATTTTCTAATTCAATGTATTTTTTGGTTAAATCATTGCGTAGAGCACGTACAGGATGTCCGGTACTTCGTCCGGTTACTCGGGAATCAATATCTTTAGCTTTAAGAATACGCTCTTTGTAATTTTCGTGAACTTGTGATTCCTCTACCACTACAAAGGCCGTGCCAATTTGAACGCCCTTTGCTCCTAACATAAAGGTTGCTGCCATTCCTCTACCATCGGCTATTCCACCGGCTGCTATAACCGGAATCGTAAGCGCATCCACAATTTGTGGAACTAGCACCATAGTTGTATTCTCGCCAATGTGTCCGCCGGCTTCCGTTCCTTCTGCCACCACCATATCTGCTCCTGCTCTTTCCATCCTTTTAGCGAGAGCAACAGAGGCAACCACTGGAATAACTTTTATCCCCGCTTCTTTCCACATAGCCATGTATTTTTCTGGGCTGCCGGCACCAGTTGTGACCACCTTAACGCCTTCTTCAACTACAACACTAGCAATCTCTTTTGCGTAAGGGCTCATTAACATTATATTGACACCAAAAGGCTTATCGGTTAGTTCTTTCGCCTTTCTTATTTGCTCTCTAACCCAATCAGCTGGTGCTGAAGCGGCTCCGATAATGCCAAGTCCTCCGGCATTTGAAACGGCGGCTGCAAGATGATATTCAGCAACCCAAGCCATGCCCCCTTGAATAATTGGATATTGGATTCCTAATAACTTGGTTACATCTGTTTTCATACAATAGCCCCTTCTTATTTATGTTCGTTAATATAATTGATAACATCACCAACTGTAGCAATATTTTCTAAATCTTCTGTCGGGATTTCAACTTCATATTCTTCTTCTAACGCCATTACAAGCTCAAATAAATCAAGTGAATCTGCTCCTAAATCTTCTTTAAATCTTGAGGTCTCGGTAATATCTCCTGCTTCTACTCCTAAGTTTTCTGCAATCATTTCTTTTAATTTTTCTAACATAATAATCTCCTTTTTCTCTTTTCTATTATTGTTAATACCCTTTGGTATTATTACCATTTTAAAATTGTCGCTCCCAGCGATAAACCAGCGCCAAAGCCTACCATGACGATGTAATCCCCCTTTTTAAAGCTGTTTTTTTCATCCATTTCTTTTAATAAAATAGGAATACTAGCGCTAGAAGTATTCCCATAGTTCTCCACATTCGTGGGGAACTTATCAAGTGGTTCTTTTAGTCTCTTTGCTACCGCATCAATAATCCTTTTATTAGCCTGATGTAAAACATAATATTTAATTTTTTCTTTTTCAAACTGATTGATCATCAGTAATTCCTCAATAATTTTAGGAACGCTAGCGACAGCAAACTTAAAAACTTCACTGCCATCCATGGCCATGAAATCTCTTGCTTTACCAAAGCTATTAGTTAGTGTTAGCGCCTCGCCTTTTGCTCCCATAGAAGACATGAGTGGTTTGAAATTTTCACTATCATCTTCTTCTAAAACCACGGCACCAGCTCCATCACCAAATAAAATACAGCTTCCTCTATCTGACCAATCAACCACATTTGATAAGGTTTCACTACCCACTATTAAAGCTTTCTTACACATATTGGCCCGCATATAGGCTAGAACCGTATTATAGGCAAAAACAAATCCGCTACAAGCAACAGTTATATCAAAACATGTGGCCACAAATGCCCCAATTTCTTTTTGAATCTCGCAAGCTGTATTGGGCATTAAATCGATTGCTGTATTGGTTGAAACAATAATTAAATCAAGACTTGCTGCTTCTATTTTTGCGGCTTTTAAAGCTTCTTTTGCCGCCTCTATCGCTAAGGAAGTCGTAGTTTCCCCATTTCTAGCAATATGCCTTGTGCGTATCCCTGTTCGCTCCCTAATCCACTGATCCGTAGTTTCTACCATGGTAGAGAGTTCTTCATTATCCATAACATACTTTGGTAAGGCCGTTCCTATTCCCGTTATTTTTCCTATCATTTCACTTTCCTTTAATTTGCTTTGATATTCTATTAATTTGAGTTTCAATTAGTTTGATTATCAAAGTATATAAGTGTTTTACTTTTTTGTCAATAAAAAAAACGACTTTTTACAAGTCGTTTTTTTCCTTAATTCTTAAATTTAAAACAAATGCTTCGTAATCTCTTGCGCTTTTGGGGTTCCAGCCACTCCACCTATACCGGTTTCTTTTAGAGAAATATCCATTTTTTCACCAACTTCTCGCATTGCATCAATAACTTGATCCACTGGAATTTGGCTTTCGATTCCCGCCAGGGCCATATCAGCTGCTGTTAGTGCATCAACTGCGCCTATGACATTTCGCTTTACGCAAGGAACTTCAACTAAACCACCAACTGGATCACAAACTAGACCCATTAGATTTTTTAAAGACATGGCACAAGCATTAAATGCTTGATCAATGGTTCCACCTCTTAAATAAGTAATTGCTCCTGCTGCCATTGCTGCTGCTGAGCCAATTTCTGCTTGACAACCACCAGATGCCCCTGCTAGAAAAGCACGTTCACCAATGACATTACCAATCCCAGCAGAGATATATAATGCTTCTACCATTTTTTCGTCACTAATACCTTTTTCTCGGTAGTAAGTCACAAAAACTGCCGGTATAACCCCACAGGCACCTGCTGTTGGTGCCGCAATAATTCTTTTCATACAAGCATTATTACAGCCCATTTTAAGAGCATTCGCCATTACTTTTGCTACAAAATCGCCACAAAGAGTCTCGCCCTTTTCTAGATAATCTTCCATTTGTCCGCCATCTTTTCCTACCAGATTACTTCTAGACATTAAATCTCTATCATAATTATCTAGATTTTCTTTCATTACTTTCCACATGTTTTGCATTTTTTTAAGTGAATGTTCTCTCGTAATCCCTTGTTCTTCCACATCCGCTTGTAAAACTGCTTCCCACATCGATAAATTGTTTTCTACACAATATGCTTTATATTCTTCCATTGATTGAAATGACATAATTAATCCCCCTTATTTATAATCTGATACATTTAAGAAGGTTACTTTAAGAATACCTTCTACATCATCAAGCCATTTAACAGCTTCTTCTGGAATGCTTTCATCGGTTTCAATTACCATCACTGCTCTTCCACCTCGTTTGTCACGATAAAGCTGTAGCGTTGCTATATTAACTTGATGTTTGTATAACTCATTTGCTACGCTTGAAACACAACCTGGCATATCAATATTATAAATAATAAGAGTGTTACTTTCTGCTCTAAAGTTTACTTCCACACCATCAAGCTTATTGATTCTAATTCTGCCACCACCAGTAGAGCTTGCTTGAATCTTCATCGGACTTTTATCTTTTCCTTCTAAAATTAAAACAGCTGTATTGGGATGAGCTCCTTTAATATCTTTTACTTCAAAAGAAAAATCCACTCCTGCTTCTTTGGCTAATTCAAAACTATCTGGAATTTTAAGATCATCTGGATGCATGCCTAAAAGACCGGCAATAAGTGCCTTATCTGTGCCATGACCTTTTCCGGTTGCACCAAAAGAACCATGCAAATAAATGGTAACTTTATCAGGCGTTTCCCCAAACAACTGACTTGCAATGTTACCAATCTTTACTGCACCAGCGGTGTGTGAACTTGATGGTCCTACCATAACTGGTCCAATAATATCAAAAATATTTCCCATATCCTATACCTCTCTTCTATTTCTTTGTCTTTCTTTAATATTATACGTCCATCCCTTAAGGTTTACAATAAAAATCTCTTGTGATAAACTTTTAGAAGTTTAAGAAAGATGGTGTAGTAAAATGAACAAAAAAGAAATTTTAGAAGTACGAAAACAATTGACTCCTGAGCGTACAGCTATTACCAAAATATGTGGCTGTTACGTCAATGCAGACAAAGAAAAACAATTGGAATTTAGTAAAACCTTCCTTGCTCTTGAAGAGGAAGAAATGTTTAAATATTTTGATATTTTTAAAAAGACTCTTTCTGGTAAGTTAGGCAAAAATCTCTTTTCTATGGAATATTCTATCAGTGATGAGGATGTAGATACCCCTCATGAGATGCTAATGGAACTTTATAACTCCCAATTAGAAGATGAGACTTTACTTTCGGCTTTTTATGATAAAGTAATTGCGAGCTATAATTATGCAGAAAACTATTTTATCGTTATTATTCGCGATGTCTATGATATACCTGGCAAAGCTAGTGATGGCTTTGAAATGGAAGATGCTTCCGATTCTGTCTATGATCACATGATTTGCGGTATTTGCCCGGTCAAGCTGTCAAAACCTGGACTTAGCTACAATACTAACAATAATGATATTGAATCTAGAATTCGCGACTGGGTCGTTGAGGCTCCTTTAAGTGGTTTTCTTTTTCCTTCCTTTACGGATAGACAAACCGATATCCACAGTTTACTGTATTATTCCAAAATGCCTGAAGATTTAAAACCAGATTTTTTACAAGAAGTTTTAGGATTTGTGGCACCGTTAACAGCAAGTGACCAAAAAGATGCTTTCGACGCTGTTGTCAGTGATACTTTATTAGAAGCGTGTGATTTTGATGTAGTTAAAAATATCCATGAAAATATTATGGATATGATGGAAGAAGTAAAAGATGAGCCTACCCCTCTAACACTTACCAAAACAGATGTGAAAAAAGTGCTAGAAAAAAGTGGTGTCAACCCTGAGGCCCTAGAAGACTTTGAAGCAGAGTACGATTCTACCATTGGGGAAAACGAGGCATTAACTGCTAATAATATCACCAACACCGGTACCTTTGAAATTAAATCTCCTGATATTGTCGTAAAAGTAAATCCTGCCAGAACTGATTTAGTAGACGTTCGCGAAGTAGATGGCCGCAAATGTTTGGTCATTGAGATCAATGATAGTCTTTTCGTTAATGGAATTGACATAAATAAATAGCAATGGTAAAATACCATTGCTTGCAGTAGTGGCGGAATGGCAGACGCGCTAGATTCAGGTTCTAGTGTCCGGTAAGGACGTGTGGGTTCAACTCCCATCTACTGCATTATCTAGATCATTAAAAAAATCCCGCTTTTGCGGGATTTTTTTCGTCTCTAAGAGTTTCATGGCGCTTTCCATTGAATCAATTGCTATTCCAATACTTAGATCAGAATGTAAGTGCTTTTCTTTATTTTCCTCTAACTCTATTAATTCAATTTTGGGTTGTGCTTCTTCTCCCAACATGGCCATTTTCATCCCCGTTCCCTCATGTCTACTACTAATTGGTAAACTAAGAATATCGTGGTAAAAAGTAAGGGATGCTTCTAAGTTTTTTACTGGTAAAGTTACCCAACAAAAATTCATTTTATTTTTATATTATAGGGAAACTGTAATAATTTCTGCGCCAAAAGGCATTAATGCTAATTTAGCTAGCTTAAATTGTTGCAAACCAAAGGGAATTCCTATAACAGTGACACATAAAAAAGCTCCTAAGGTTAAATGCTCGACAGCAAGTGGTAGTCCAGAAATAAGAAGCCACAAAACATTTATGAGGACAAAACCCGTACTATTATTGTAAATTATTTCCTTACCAAAAGGAAAGAAACTAAGAGAAGCAAACTTAAAGCATTGTTTGCCAAGTGGGATACCAATAATGGTGATACACCAAAGTAGACCTGCTATACACCAACTAAATCCCGCTATAAATCCTCCACAAATAAACCACAGCATATTTCCTAAACAGCCCATCTTATCCCTTCTTTCTTTTTTTCTTGTTTTTATCATATCATACTTTCCCTTTTCATTTACTTCCTTTTTTCCTTATGTTACTCTTATAGAAAAAACTGGAACTCTTATAGGAGGTCATTATGTCCGAAATAGAACTTTTAATGAACCAGCAAAAAGATTTCTTTAATACAAATACAACCAAATCCCTTTCTTTTCGTCGGAAGCAACTTAAGGCCCTTAAAACAGCAATTTTAAAATATGAAGATGCGATTTATGATGCTTTATGGCGCGATTTACATAAAGCAAAATTTGAAGTTTATGAAACAGAAATTGGTATTGTACTTGCAGAAATCACCTACATGCTAAAAAATCTTGAACACTTAGCGAAACCACAAGTGCATAAACCAGCTCTTACTTTATTTCCTGCCAAATCTTTTACGATCAAAGAACCTTTTGGTGTTGTTTTGATTATTTCTCCTTGGAATTATCCTTTTCAACTTGCTCTTACTCCTTTAGTTGGTGCT
>DXHJ01000020.1 GCA_019113475.1 Candidatus Dorea intestinavium
ACTTCAGCAAAAGCTACATCGCCACAAAGTTTTCCTTCTTCATTTACATTAATTCCCACATCCACCACAACAGCGCCTGCTTTAACCATCTCCTCGGTAATCATTTCTTTTTGTCCGGCGCAAGCAACAATAATATCAGCTCTTTTGGTCTTTTCGGCTAAATTCTTTGTTTTTGTATGACAAAGTGTGACTGTTGCATTTCTTCTCGTCAAAAGAAGTGCCAGTGGTTTTCCCACAACACTACTTCGTCCGACAATGGTTACATCCTTTCCGGTCAAATCAATTTGATAATAGTCTAGCATCCACAATACACCTTCTGGCGTACAAGGAGCAAAGCCTAATTCATCACCGGTTAAAACTTTTCCTAAATTTTCATTACTTAAGCCATCTACATCTTTTTGAGGGCTAATCATACTTTTAAGCTGTTCCAAGTCAAGATGTTCTGGTAGCGGTTGAAAGATTAAGATTCCTTGAACTTTTTCATCCTCGTTTAACTCTTTTAAAAGGGCTTCTAGCATATCTTGCGTTACTGCTAAGGGAAGTTTGATTACCTTTGTTTCTACCCCTACTGAATTTAAGCGTTTTGTTGCCCCTCTTTCATAGGCCAAGTCTTCTGGTTTGTCTCCTACTCGAATAATGCCAAGACAAGGAGTAATAGACTTTTCTTCCAAAGCTTTCACTCTTTTAATCATCTCATCTTTTTTGGCATTAGCTGTTTCCATGCCTTTCATAATGATTGCCATTGTTATTGATCTCCTTTAAGATTTTTTAGAACAGTCCCATAGATTTCTTCTTTTAATTTTTGGGCTTTTTCTATCATCTGGTCTGCTTGTTTATTAAGTTCTTTTCTAACTGCTTCTTTTTTCATCATTTTTGTATTAATAAAAACGTTTAAAGAAGAGGCTTTCATCGCACTTTCTGCAAAAAGAGCGCCTACACCAGCATCACTAATCGCTAGCGTACTACCATTTTCTCCTAAAAATTTTAATTGTTCCATAACCTTTAAAATGGAGGCCATGATTGCTAATGGTGCTTGTGAGGCAGTAAATAAAGCCTCTTCCATCACTTCTTCTTTTATCTTTTCTTCCTCTTTTGTATTCTTAGGAAGCTTATAAGCCTTAGCTAAAGGTAAGAATCCTTTGGCATCTTCATCTACTAATTCAATAAGCCTCTTTTGTTCTCTAGTTAGACAATGAAGAGCTTCTTGCACTTGATGTTCCACTTCTTCGTATTTTTTCTTTCCTGTTGTTAAATTAGCAACCATAAGGCCCATAGCAGCGGCTAGAGCTCCTACTGTAGCAGCTGCTCCCCCACCACCTGGTGTTGGTTCTTTCGATGAAAGCAGCTCTATAAATTCAATGGTATTACGATCTAATATCATGTATTTTCCCTCCTATATACTCTAAATATAAATCAGCAATATTAAGATTCGTCTGTTCATAAAGCATCCTTGCCCCGACTACATCCTCAATCTCATTAAAGACCAATTTATTTTGATGAAACAAAAAGTCAATTCCGGCATAATCCGGTTTTAAAGCCTTGATAATTTTAAAAACTAGTGCTTCTTCTTCTTTATTTAAATTATAAATACTGGCTTTACCATGAAGTCCATAGTTGCTTCTAAAATCACCGTTTCCGTCTCTTAATAAGGCTTGTATTATTTTTCCTCCCATAACATAGACTCTTAAGTCCTTTCCCAGCGTCTGGGCGATACTTTGACAAAGATAGGCCTGATCCTTTAACTTGGCCTTTGCTATTTGTAAGTCCTCTTTATTTTTAATTAAAAAAACTTCTTTTCCTCCATGACCACTTCTAGATTTTAAGACATAGGGATAGTCACTTTCTCCCACTAGGGGTAGGTAGGGAATATGAAGTTTTTCGATTTCTTGGTAGGTTAAGTATTTATCATTACCGATGCGATTAATGAAAGAAGAATTAAAAGCTAAGATTTTACGTTTTTCGTATTGCTCTGCCACTTTATAATCTCGCGTACGATTAATAATAAAGTCTGCTTCAAAGGGGTTTTCTAGTGCTTCTTCTTTATCTAAATACCTAAGATCAATCTCTCTTTTATTTGCAGCATCAATTAGCATTTTAATAAATGCCTTATTTATCTCTTTTTCTTCTTTATTATAAATTAACAATCCTCTTTTTCTTGGCATTTTATACACGTCCTTATAATTTTATCTCCAATATCAATTCCGGTGCAATCTTCTAATTTTCTAAAATGAGCATTGGAATTAGCTTCACAAAAAATGGGTTCTTCATTTTCGCCAAAAAGGATATCAATACCCCCAAAATCTAATTCTAGGTAATTTGCTACCTTTTCTGCCATTTTAAGAAACTTATCATTTAAGTGATAGGCTTTTGCTTTTGCACCCGGTCCATAGTTTGCTCGAAAGTCTAATTCGTTAGTCCTTAAAATAGCTGCAACCGCTTTTTTATTGACCGTATAAACTCTAACATCTCTTCCTTTTGAAGTCTTGATATATTCTTGAATAATAAAGGGTCTGTTTTTTATCTTTTTTAAACAAGCTAAAATTTCCTCTTCTTTTTTTACTAAGTACACTTGCTCCCCAAATGAGCCATAGCACTCTTTAATAACAAAGGGAAAGCCTAATTCTTTTATTACATCTTGCCAAAAATAGTCAGGTATTTGACCGTGTTCACTAAAGAGTAACGGACTAAAAAATGTTTTTGGCATCCTTATTTTTTTAGCCAATAAAGCTTTTATAGTAAGTGCTTTATTATCACAGATTTCAATACTTTTAGCCGCGTTATAAACCTTAAATCCTAAACTTTCTAATAAGGATGCTAAGAAAACATCTTTATCCCAAAAGAGAATAAACGCCGGCCTTTCTGTAATTTCAAGTTTTATTTCACCGTCTACTATTTTAAGCTTAGAAAGCAATTCAACGTTTGTATATTCTTTTAAAGACACTTTATGTTTTTTTGCCCCTTCTTTTAACTTATTATAGATATCTGTAAACTTATTATTTTTCATCACATCATTAATAACTAGCCAAGCATTCATAACAACCCTCCCTATTACACAGATGCTTTTTATTATACCATAAGTATAACAAAAACCAAAAAAATAAATCTTATTAAAACATCAAGAGTCCTTTTAAGAACCACTCTATTATTTACTCGCTAGTTTGTCCTTTCTTTTTATAGTAGTATCTTTAAATACTATTACATTTGTAGATTATTTCTTTTTTTACTTTCTTTTAATATTATTAGTAAAAAATTTAATAACAATTCTAGCAAAAAAAGTTGAATTAAATACTCGATATGATATGATAATATAAAGAAAAAAGAAGGAGGTGTACGTAAATGCATGCATCAATAGATCAAGACAACTGTATCCAATGTGGCGTTTGTGCCGATACTTGCCCTGAAGTTTTTCGTATGAGTGATGAAGGTCCTGCAGAAGTATATACTGACCCAATTCCAGAGGACGTTTTAGATTCTGCTGAGGAAGCTAAAGATAATTGTCCTGTAGAAGTAATTTCAATAAATGAGTAAGCTTTTGATTGAGGATCCACCGTTTAAATTAGTTTTAAACAGTGGGTCTTTCTTTTTGTAATTTTCTATGATAAATTATTATTATATTAAGATGAAGCGAGGATTTTTTATGGACAATGAATTATTGAGGCAATATAAAACTTTAGTAGAATTTTTAGGAACTACACTAGGTCCTGACTTTGAAATTGTACTTCATGATTTAACTGATACAAAAAGTGTTGTGGCTATTGCAAATAACCAGATAAGCGGACGTGAAGTAGGCAGTCCTCTAACTGATGCGGCTCTTCATCTTTTATCCTCAAAAGCTTATGAAGAGCAAGATTTTATTAGTAATTACAACGGAGTTTCTAAGAATAATAAGGCCCTGCGCTCTTCTACTATGTTTATAAAAAATGAAAAGGGTATACCCATTGGTCTTCTCTGTATTAACTTTGATGACAGTCGCTTTGAAAATCTTAAGCAACAGCTTTCTACCCTTATCCATCCTAATAACTTTCTTGAGAAAAGTATTCCTGCCAACAAACCAGATTCTACTTCTATGACAGAAAATTTCTTTATGGATATTCCCACTCTAATGGCGAAACTCTATGAGGAAGCCACAGATCATATTAATCTCCCTAGTAAACGTTTAAACCAAACGGAAAAGCGAGATATTGTTAATGCTTTACAAGAATTAGGCATGTTCCAACTAAAAGGAGCAATTCCTTTTGTTGCTAAAAAGTTAGCCTGTTCCTCAGCGACTATTTACAGATATTTAAGTGAAATTTCTGTAAATTAATTTTATAATCTTAAATCTAGCTAATATTATAATAATTATTATGATTTTTTAGTTAAATTAACCAAATCTACTCATAATACTGGTTAATAGCCTTGAACTTATTATTTAATATGATAAGCTATATAATATAAGCACTAATTATTAGGATAAAATATTTAAATAAAAGAAAGGAAGTTTAAATATTATGAGTAAATAT
>DXHJ01000021.1 GCA_019113475.1 Candidatus Dorea intestinavium
TGCTTCTTGTATTTAGTATCAACATCTGCTTTTCCTGTTATCGTTTCTCTAAAAGCAACCTTCGGTGTTTCTAGTGTAATTTCACATTTAAAGCGATCATGAAGTTTACTAGCTACTACTTCCAAATGTTGATCCCCAATACCATAAAGTAGGGTCTGGCGATTTTCACTATCATTAATCGCTCTAATAGTAACGTCTTCTGCCATAATTCTTTGAATCGCTTGCGACACTTTATCTTCATCACCTTTTTTGGTAACGGTATACTTCATATAAGTATAAGGTTTGGAAAATTCTGGCTTGCCATAAATAATAGGAGTCATCTTAGTTGATAAGCTATCACCTGTTGCAGTATTGGCAAGTTTTCCAACTGCGCCAATATCTCCAGCAAACATTTCGCTTAGTTCAATCGGTTTATTTCCCTTCATTGTATAAAGTTTACCTATCTTTTCTTCTGTATCTGTTTCTGGATTATACAAAACATCATCTGACTTTAGAACGCCTGAACATACTTTAAAAAAAGAATACTTTCCAATAAAAGGAACAATCATCGTTTTAAAAATAAAAGCCGATTTTGGTTTAGAAAAATCATAGTTAGCTTCAAATATTTCATTGGTTTTGCGATTAAGACCTGCTCTTTTTCTCGTATCGGGACTAGGGAAAAAGCGAACAATATCAGAAAGCAAGTTCGCAACACCTTGTGCTTCTATATTGGAACCCATGGCAACTGGAACAATGCTACCATTTGTTACTTCACTACGCATAACTGCTCTTATTTCTTCTACTGAAAACTCTTCTCCGGAGAAATAGCGCTCCATAAATGCTTCCGAAGTTTCTGCTACTGCCTCAAGTAGTTTTTCTCGATATTGCTCTAGATTTTCCTTACTATACTCAGGCATTTCCATTTCTTCACGTTGTCCAACACCTGTATATCTTCTTGCGGCATTTTTTATAATATTAACGTACCCTATTAGCTTTTCGTTCTCTCTGATTGGCTGAAAATGGGGTGCGATTACTTTCCCGTATTTGTTGGTTAGTGTTTCCACTACTTCTCTAAAACTTGCATCGTCAACGTCCATTTCGGTTACATAAATCATTCTTGGTAAATTGTACTTATCACATAACTGCCAAGCCTTCTCAGTTCCTACCTCTACTCCTGCTTTTCCTGAAACTACAATAACTGCTGCATCAGCAACAGAGACCGCTTCTTCCACCTCTCCCACAAAATCAAAATAACCTGGTGTATCTAAGACATTAATTTTTGCCTTTTCCCATTCTATCGGAATTAATGTGGTGCCAATGGAAAATCCTCTCTTTTGCTCTTCCTTATCAAAATCGCTAATTGTATTTTGATCAGTTACTTTCCCCATTCTGTTCGTTGCGCCTGATACGTAGGCCATCGCCTCCACCAGGCTCGTCTTTCCGCTACCGCCATGTCCCAGCAATACAACGTTTCTTATTTCATCCGTCCTATAAACATTCATAATGCTGCCCTCCTTGTTTTCGTTAGATTTCATGTAAATATTGTACTAAATAATCTGACATTTTACAACGAAAATATATAACTTGTTGACTCTTCCAACTAGTGATAAAATAGAAAAAGTAATAATTAGGAGGAACTCATGATTGATAATAAATTAAAAATAGGATTTATAGGGCTTGGCTTAATTGGCGGCTCTTTAGCAAAAGGTTTTAGAGAGTACTTACCAAATTGTACCATTGTTGCCTTTGACAAAAGCAAAGAATCATTAGCGCTTGCTGCTCTTGAAGGTGTCATTAATCAATTTTCTCTCGTCATCGATGATACCTTTAAAGACTGTGACTTTATTTTTCTTTGTGCTCCAGTCTCTTTTAATAATGCTTATTTAAAACAGGTCAAAAAATATTTAAATAAAAACTGTATTCTTACAGATGTAGGAAGTGTTAAATCTCCCCTACACCGGGCGGTTGCCGAAAATGAAATGGAGGAAAATTTTATTGGCGGGCATCCTATGACGGGCTCAGAAAAAAGTGGGTATAGTAATTCCGATCCCATTATCTTTGAAAATGCCTACTACATTCTCTCACCAACCACTTTGGTTGCCGAGGAAAAAATTGTTCGTTTAAAAGACTTGATTTGTACTATTAAGTCTCTGCCCTTAATTTTAGACCCTATGGAGCATGATTACTCAACAGGCATTGTTAGTCATCTGCCTCATATCTTAGCCGCAACTTTAGTGGATTTTACAAGGCAAAAAGATACCAAAGAACATCTCCTACGAAACCTAGCTGCTGGTGGCTTTAAAGATATCACTCGAATTGCTTCTTCTTCCCCTACTATGTGGGAACATATTTGTGCGCAAAACGGGGAGTTTATTGTCCAGATTCTAGAAGATTATATTAACTCCTTAACCGAAGTTACCAAGTTAATTAAAGAGGAAAATAGCACTAAAATCTACGAACTTTTTACTCGAGCAAAAGATTATCGTTCCCAAATTGAGGGGAATGGCAGTGGCGCTATTAAGAAGGAATTTACCATTTATTGTGACTTAAAAGATGAAGCCGGTGGAATTGCCACTATCGCCACTTTACTAGCTAGTGCTACCATCAACATTAAAAATATTGGCATTCTTCATAACCGTGAATTTGAAGAAGGCGTTTTGCATATTAATTTTTATAATTTAAAGGATAAAAAGAAAGCAACCGAAATTTTACAAGATAAGGGGTATATTGTCTATGAGTATTAGAACCATCAAGCCGATTAAAAGTTTACATAAGGAATTTAACGTACCAGGAGATAAGTCTATTTCTCATCGAAGTATTATTCTTGGTGCTATTAGTAATGGAACCACTAAAGTATCAAACTTTTTAGATGGTGCTGATTGTAAAGCAACCATTTCTTGTTTCCGGGAAATGGGTGTTACTATTACAAAAGAAAAAGATTTAGTTATTATAAAGGGTGTAGGATTAACAGGTCTTAAAAAACCTACAAGGACTTTAGAAACAGGAAACAGTGGGACTACAACGCGGCTTTTAGCTGGTCTTTTAGCCGGTCAAAACTTTACCAGCATCTTATCTGGGGACGAATCACTTAATCAAAGACCCATGAACCGCGTGATGATACCTTTAAAAGAAATGAATGCGCAGATTGAAAGCTTAAAGCAAAATGGCTGTGCTCCGCTTAAAATATCACCTGCTACTTTATCCGGGATTTCTTATCATTCTCCTGTTGCTTCAGCTCAGGTAAAATCAGCTATTTTACTCGCTGGACTTTACGCGAAAGAAAGTACAACCGTTATAGAACCTATTCTTTCTAGAAATCATACAGAATTAATGATGGAAGCCTTTGGTGTTACTCTTTCTTCTAAACTTTTAGAAGATGGCAAAACTTCTGTTACTTTAACCCCGGGCAATTCTCTTAAAGCAATGGATATCCATGTTCCTGGTGATATTTCTTCTGCCGCCTATTTAATTGCCGCAGGCCTTCTTCTACCTAATAGTGAAATCATAGTCAGAAACGTTGGCATTAATCCTACTAGGGATGGATTTTTAAAAGTAGTAAAAGACATGGGTGGCAACATTACTTTGTTAAATAAAAAAATCTGCGCCGGTGAAGCAACTGCCGATATCTTAGTTAAAAGTAGTAAGTTAAAAGCCACCACCATTGAGGGAAGTATTATTCCAACCTTAATTGATGAAATTCCTATTATTGCTGTTATGGCCAGTGTTGCAACTGGCACCACCTCCATCAATGATGCTAGTGAATTGGCCGTTAAGGAAACCAATCGAATTCAAACC
>DXHJ01000166.1 GCA_019113475.1 Candidatus Dorea intestinavium
ATTAAAACAAATAACAATAATTTTATTATTGTGTCTAGTAAGTGAGGGGATTTCCATTCTTTTACCTTTTGCTTTTCCAGGAAGTGTAATTGCTATTATCATAACAGCAATCCTTCTACTGACAAAAATCATAAAAGAAAAAGAAATAAAAGAAGCTTCTGATTTTTTATTAGCAAACATGGCTATTGTGTTTCTGCCCATTAGTGTAGAAATCGTCGAAGAGTTAGGCGTATTAAAAGGACATATGGCAGGTATTTTAATCGTTGCCTTTATCTCCTTATTTTGTACCTTTTTTGCTAGCTATTTTACCGTAGTTTTAGTAGAAAAACTAATGAATAAGCTAAGAGGAGGAAAAAACCATGAGTAATTTATGGAGTAATCCTCTGTTTGGTGTCTTTTTAACGTTTTTTTGCTTTACTATTGGCACCATTATTAATCGTTTAGTTAAATCACCGATTGCTAACCCGTTATTAATTGGTATTATTCTTTGTTATAGTATTTTAAGAATTTTTAAAATTTCGATTACAGATTACATGATTGGCGGAGATTTTGTCTCTATGTTTTTATTGCCATCAACAGCAGTTCTTGGCTTATCGATTTACAGACAAAGGAAAATCCTAGAAAAAGAGTTTTGGCCGGTTTGTATTGGTTGTATTGTAGGAAGCTTAGTTTCGGTAGGAACGACGGTGCTTTTATGTAGAGTTTGTCTATTAGATGAAGCCATGGTTTCTTCATTGATTCCTAAGTCAGTTACTACAGCGATTGCCTTAGATGTTTCAAAGAATTTAGGTGGAGTTGACGTTGTTACTATTTTTGCTGTTATTCTTTGTGGTACAGCAGGAGCAGTGTTTCATCCAATTCTGATTAAATATTTAAAACTTAAAAATGAAGTTGCACAAGGCGTTGCAATTGGGACCTCTTCTCATGCAGCGGGTACAACTTCAGCAATTAAACTAGGAGAAGTGCAGGGTGCAATTAGCGGTGTTTCCATAGGGATTGCCGGCATTTCCACGGTAATCATTGCATTATTTATGTAAGTGGTATAAAATTGTTAAAGAACATTTAATGGAGGGAAGTACATGAGAGTCGCAATTATTACAGTAGATACGGAAATTTACCGTGGTGAAAAAGAAGATCTTACATTAGAAGCCTTAGAAGGAATATTAGAAAATGAAGAAGATATTTCTATTGTTTTTAAAAAGGCTCTGCCAAGTGATGAGAAGGTCATATCCACCATCCTTCAAAGAATGGCTGATGCAGATGTAGCAGATTTAATTTTAACAACAGGTGGAGCAGGTTGTGCACCAGAAGATATTACTCCGGAAGCAACTATGGCCATAGTAGAGCGTCCGGTTCTTGGTATTGGTGAAGCGATGCGAGCTTATATTATGCAAAAGACAAAACGCGCTATGATTAATAGAAGTACAGCGGGAATTAGAAGGAATAGTTTAATTGTCAATTTACCTGGTAAAGAAAAGGCGGCAAAATCAAGCCTTAAATATTTATTGCCAGAATTAACGCACGCAGTGGAAGTAATTAGAGGATAAGTATGATTCAGATAACCTATCTTAGTCATTCTGGTTTTGTTTTAGATTTTACTGACAAGACCTTAGTTTTTGATTATTATAAGGGTAATTTAAGGAAATATTTAACAAAAGAAAAAGAAGTTATCTTTTTTGTTAGCCATGCTCATTTTGATCATTTTAGAAAAGATATTTTTGCTTTTGCTAATGACTACCAAGCCTCTTACATCTTATCAGATGATATAAAGGCAGAAAAAGAAGAAAATCGTCTTTTTGTTAGAGCTGATCAAAACTATGATTTTAAAGATATGAAGATTAGGACTTTAAAATCTACCGATGAGGGAGTCGCCTTTTGCCTTAAGATAGAAGATTATGATATTTTTTATGCTGGAGATTTAAACCTTTGGTGCTGGCAAGAAGAAGGAGAGCAGTTTAATCAAAAGATGACGGTGGCTTATCAGCAGGAGATAGAAAAAATAAAGGCAGAGAAATTTGACCTAGCTTTTTTTCCTCTTGATCCCAGACAAAAAGAAGATTTTTATTTGGGTCTTGATTACTTTATGAAGAAGACGAATACCCAAAAAGTAGTCCCTATGCATATGTGGGGAAAATACGAATATATAGATAAGTTATTAGCTTTACCTAAAGCATCAGCTTATCGTGATAAAATTGTAAAAATAACAAAAGAAGAACAAAGTTTTTCAATAGAATAGGTGTAAAATGAACGTAAAAATATATTCAGATGGCTCCGCTAGAGGAAACCCGGAAGGGCCTGGCGGTTATGGAGTGGTAATTAAGTATACCAACTCCCAAGGAGAAGAGTTTGTCAAAGAACTTTCGGCAGGTTATAAAAAGACTACCAATAATAGAATGGAACTAATGGGAGCTATTAGCGGCCTTGAAGCGCTTACAAAACCTTGTCAGGTTTCTTTATATTCCGATTCACAGTATGTTATTAAGGCCTTTAACGAAGGATGGTTGGATAACTGGCTTAAAACTGATTGGAAAAAAAGAACGGTTAAAAACATTGATTTATGGAAAAGACTGCTTAAAGCTAAAGAACCGCACGAAGTTACCTGGAACTGGGTGAAGGGCCATGCTGGTCATCCAGAAAATGAACGTTGTGATGAATTAGCAACTACAGCAGCAGATGGTAACGATTTATTGGATGATAAATAAGAAAAAATAAGTATTACAGGTAATCGCAGCTGCAAGTTCCGAAAGGACGCAGGTGAGGAAAGTCCGGGCTTCACAGGGCAGGATGCCGGATAACGTCCGGTGGAGGTGACTCCAAGGCTAGTGCAACAGAAATGTACCGCCACTTAGGTGGTAAGGTTGGAAAGGCAGTGTAAGAGACTACCGCTTCTTTGGTAACAAAGAGGGCTATGTAAACCCCATCCGAAGCAAAACCGAACAAAGATAATGTGGCTGCCCGTCACATCT
>DXHJ01000167.1 GCA_019113475.1 Candidatus Dorea intestinavium
ACTTTGTTTTCTTTTTATTAATTGATTGATTTTATTCACGGCATTTCTTATTACATTTTCTCTGCCACTTTTAACTTCAAGACAAAAAAAGTCATTAGTTTTTATGCAAAAAACACAAAAATACTAATGACTTTAACAAGTTAAAACAAATTACGACACTACTATGTATCGTATAAAAAGTGAAAAGAATAAATGAATAATAGAAAAAATAAAATTATCAGTTACACATTTATTATGCTATCAGTCACACTTGTGAGCAAGCATTTGCATATAATTGCAAATAATTGATTACTAAGCCGAAACCGCTTTCTCTATTGAATAATATGTGTTACTATTTTTATGTGTTATAGTTTTTTATAATCTATATATGTATATAAATACAAACAGCAATTATATGTTGTGTTATATTTTTTTAAGATTTATTTATAATGTTTAATAAGCCAGCCAGATAGGTTTACAAAGGGCTAAATGACTTTTAAAATAAGCCACAGGATGTTGAAATAAAGAAGATTTGGAAGAACGTATAAAACTACGTATAAAACTATATTGTTATTTTACGTATAGGATTTGTATAGCAAACAATATAGGATTTTTACCAGAATATAAGCTAAAAGTAAAATATGTATTATGGAACAAGGATGAAAAAGAGAAGCAAAAATGTTTAAGATAAAGAAAAATCCAATAGACGCAGTAATACGCAATTTTGATCTTATGAACACTCTCTTTGAGGGTAATCATATTAAGAAAAATCAAGATTTGATTATTTCTTTAGGTATTAGAAAAGACGAAGAAGTAGCTAGTTATAACTACACTATGAACTTTAGTTTCTTGAATTTTAAAGGTTATGAACCTAACAAAGCTCCTAGAACTTTAACTGTGCCTTTTGATATTATTGAAACTAAAGGCTTTACGGCTGAAAATGCTCAAGTTGCCTCAATGTTTTTTCTACAATACTTAAAAGAAGACTATAGTACAATTGAACAATATGTTAAATATGTTTGGGATGAATACAATATTGATCTCAAAGTTATTACCAAGCTCCCAGAAAAATTAGGAGCTTATGTTTCTCCTAGCGAGCTTAAAGAAATTGAGCAAAATACTGATGAAATATCTCAATAAGTGATGTTATTTCACTAAAATTTATAATTTTTAGTGAAATTGCACCGTAAACAGCCGTATTTCAATGCGGTGATATAAGGTGCTTTTTATTTTTTACTTTTTATTTATCCACGAAAAAAGCATTAGCAAATTTGCTAATGCTTTTTGTTTTTGTCTTTGAATTGCTCTTGCTGTTTAATCAGCTTACGTGCCTTAGCACTTAAAAGTATTGGATGATCTGGATGATCCCGATTATAAGCATCAATATCCAAAGCATATTTATCGTCAATCACTGCATTACCAATCTCCGCATTTTTGAAATAAACGGTTGGTGTTTTTACGTAACGCTTAAGCTCAAAATCCCACTGTGTAAGTTGTTGTTTAACTGCAACATGCTCATACATTTCAGTTAATTCCTGTGCATACTTTCTTAATTCTGGGTCTTTAATGCTTTTATCTTCAAGCTCTTCCTTTATGGCTTCTATTCTTTCACTATTATATAAAGCTTTAATATCTTGATTAATCGGCAATCCGCTTTTATCATTTTTCACTTTATAGAGAAAGGTAAAGCTATCAAAATACAGCAAACCGTAGCCGTTGAAGAAAGCTCTGCCTAAAGCTAAGAAAAATCCCCAGCAACTAGCCAAGAACTTTCCATGAGGCATTGAAAAGCTTTGTGTTAGGTGTGATACGTATATTGTCAAAGGAATAGTTCGATCAAGCGAAGGTGGACGCTTGGACAACTTACTAGGAGCAATATCAAAGAATAAATATCTAAAAGGTGTTACCTGTAAGAATACGATAGTTAACCCTATTTTAGCCGTAGCAGAGAAATAAATCAGCGCCAAGATAACGGAAATCCAGCAAATAATTAGTGCAAAAAGATTGAAAAAATTTGATAAAGCAATAAGTTCATCATCACTTTTATTAAAATTATTTTTCAAATTTCTTCACCACCTATTTATCAAAAGAAGTCTCTAAACTCTTTATCTGGAAATCTATCATCTATTACTACCTACAACTCGAGTTGTGTCACCTGTAAAAGTAGCAATCGGATCAATACTGGTATTTGCAGGAGTATTGCTAATTTCATTTGTCAAAACTTTTGGAGTAGAAAAGATCAAATTGTTTTCAATAAAGCTACTTAACTTTCTTTGGTTAGCATGATTGTCACCAAAATAAGACAAAAGCTGATTTTCAGTAGCAATTCTCTTTCCTAAATCAAGGTCATCACCCATAACTCTGATAGAACCGTCTCGTATATTATTTGGTACAGAAAAGCTACTATCTGAAAAGTTTAACGGAATACTTATGACTTCATTATGATTGGTTGGTGTAAATGCTTTACTAAAAATAGAAGGTGCATCAGAATTTGGTGCGCAAATTGCTTGCTCTACACCATCCTTTTCAGCAGTAATTACAGCGCCTTGATTATCCATAACAAATCTAAAGTTGTTATATCCCATACTCTTCATTTGCTGTACAGTTGGAGCATTCATTGTAGAATCCTCTAATGACTTCTGATATTCGGGCGCTCTTGCATAAAGCTTGCCATTATGGAAAAGAGACATAGGCATTTCTGGTTCTGAAACCACTGGTTTTCCAGTAGGAAGCATACTTGAAATATCTGGTTGAAAACCATTCGTAAAACTAAATGGAATATGACTTACACCATCGCCACCGATCGTATAAGCACCAGCAGTTTGATGAGTCATCGGATCTCGTGCAAACACCGGAATGTTATTATCAGTTAAATCAAGATCAGTGTATACTTCTTGACCTTCTTGCAAAGACGTATCACCTAACCCTAAATTACCGACCATATGATATACGCCATTATTATCTTTGGCTTGAATCATAGAGCTACCATTAGTAGTTAAAATTCTAAAAGAACCACTAGGTACAATAGTTTGATCGCCTTCTGCATTAGGGTTGGGATTTGGAATAGAAACCATTTGTCTAGCTTCTTTCATAGTCATACCCAATGATTTCGGCTTTTGTCGATTGTATGCCATGATTCTCTGATTATATGTATCATAAGACGGACTAACTCCACCGCTAGACGATGAGCCACCATAGCCGTAACCACTATTTTCATAGCCACCTAACCAAGAAGAAACAGAATATGGATTTTCCAAATCGGCTCCGGCTATAATCTGGTCTTTATCGTATGCCTGCTTAGAAGCATATCTTGTCTTTTGCAAGTCTTTCCATTGCTGTTCTGATTGTTTACGAATCTCCTGCGCTCTTTCTTCGGTAAACTCATTTGTATTTATGTGTTGAAAATCTTCGGCAGTAACATTTCCTAAACCAGTAGTTAAATTTGTAAGCTGTTGCTGTGCATTAGCAAACTTTCTGTACATATCCGAATCTATTACAGCCGTATCTTCTCCGTAGGGGTTATCAAGCGCCCTAATCATTGGCTTGGAATCTATACTATCAATTTGCTTACCTATTTCACCAATCTTACTGTCACTAAAGCCTAAGTCTGCTAATTTATTAGTAAGATTCTTTCTAAATTGATCGGTATTAATAGGTATACCGCCCATTGATTTATTCTTATCTCCTTCACCATAGATTTTATCTACAGCGTCTTGAGATGGATCAATACCAAAGGTTTCCATTGCGGAATTTGCAATAGCTCGTTGACCTTGAACAAGAACATTATTAAGATTATCATTTCTTCTCTTTAAATAATCTTGAAAGCTTTCGCCTGTTTTTTGCTTATTATTGTCATCACTTTGCCAAGCTTGATCAGCATTAGTTATTCCATAATGTTCAGCTTTCTTTTGAATAGCCCACTCGGACATATGACCTTCTTGTATACCGTTTTCTGAGTCATATTTATCGGTAGAAAACGATTTATCAACGCCTTCCATCTTATTCTTGACTTCACTTAATGTGGCATAACCGGCTTCTCCATTACCGCCACCATGAACACTTTGTCCGAGTTCTCTAGCAACTAAATCATGTTTTTCCTTATCGGACATTTGATTCCATGCTTTAGCTTTATTATATTGATCTTTGATTTTATCAAAATTCTTTTTCTGTTCTGGCGTAGCATCGGCTTTAAGTTCCCCTGTCTCCGGATCAATGTCTTTTCCACTTAATCCCATTCGTTGCAATATAGCTTCGGGATCACCATTAGCCTTATCTCTAGCTGAAACGGCATCATTGACCATTCGATCTTTAAGAGGCTTTGTAGCTTTTTTAGCGTCCTCTTCTTCTAAGGCATGACCTTTTTTATTTGGGAACTTTTTCTTGAGTTCTTGCGCTTTTAAGCCCATTTTATTAAGTCCACCTTTAGCCAAAGTGGTAGCTTGCGTACCAATCTCGCCACCTGCCTTTGTCATAGAGGCAAGAGCAAGAGGATTAACATCAGCGCCTAAACCGGCAGAAGCCATAAGCATTTGACCGGTACCGGCTCCCATAATACCAGCTATTTCATTACCCCACGTACCTTTTTTATGGTTAGCTAAACGCTTCTTCAAACGTGCATGGGCTTTATCCTTATACCCCTGTGCAAAAGACTTAAGTCGGTGACCTTTAGCACTAGCGCCTGTTGCCTTCTTAATACCTGCAAGAAAGTTAGGAGCTTCATGAGCGGCTATGACGTTTCCAAGTCCCAACGCAGAAATTCCTAATGCGGCACCACCTATCATTGCAGCCGTCTGCAAGGTTTGAGAAGTGCTTTGGTGAATATTATCAAGCATTCTTGTTTGTAAGCCAAATAGTTCAGCTAGACTTCTCGACAAAGGGATAAAGGTAATCATAATGATGAATCCGATAACCATGACTTCAAAGCCTTGAGGACCAGCATCCATAGGTTTACCAACACCCTTAGCAATCATATGACCAAATACAGGCAATTTAGTCAATAAATCCATACCTTTATGAGCTTGTGCCCAATTATTTTGAGCAACAATTAGTTTGGCACCAGCAAGCGTTATCCTTGAATTGTTCCAAGCCATAAAGATTGACACCATCAAGAGAACTAAGGCATTTATGACCTGCACGAAAATCGTAGAGACCATTTCTTTGATCCAATTAAGCGCTCTGCCCTTGCCCCAATCGGTTGACCAGAAAGCAATAAACAAAGGACCAACAGCTACTAAAATAGTAAATACCATTGAGCGGATAAAGTAATAATACATAATCCAAACTGACAGTCCTAAGTAGGTAAATAGATAGATCAAACAAAATAAAGCACCAGAAAATTCTCCACCAAATAGGAAACCACTGCTTAACATATTGATGGTAGTATCATCTACGCCTAACTTAATGGCTACGTTTAGCAAGGTTTCACCGCTGTTAACCTGCACTTGATTCATCCATGAGTTTATTCCCAAAACCAGCACACCATCAAACTGCAATAATGTGGTAACGATCGAAGGATAAGCCCAAAGTCCAACTAACGAAATACCGGTATCCATGATTGAATGATAAAAGGCTACTCGACTTCGACTAGGATCAGAGAAGTTTCTCCACCCCATCTTTGTAGCATTAAAAATAAGCGCTACAGCCATGAATACTACAGCTAAGCCCATCATAGCTGGTTCAAGCCAATTAGATACTACGAACATATTATTGGCACCTGCACTTGGATACATTAAGTGTACAGGATCGCTTTGAACAATTTTTTCTAACTGACT
>DXHJ01000168.1 GCA_019113475.1 Candidatus Dorea intestinavium
TCTTAGCCAATGAAAAGATTTTTGGTAGTGACTTATATAAAGCGGGTCTTGGCGAAAAGATTGAGACCATGTTTGTGGAATTATTAGCGGGAAAAGGCGCTGTGGTAGCGACTTTAGAAAAATACTTATAAGAAGTTATTTTGCCAAAGAGCAAAGAAAGGATCACTAGAATATGGAAATACATGAAATGTTTTCTCTTAAAGGAAAGGTAGCCCTTGTAACAGGGGCTGCCTATGGGATTGGCTTTAGCATGGCGACAATATTAGCAAAAGCAGGAGCCAAAATTATCTTTAACGTTAGAAGTCAAAAGAATTTAGATGAAGCCTTAGTTCGTTATAAAGAAGCAGGAATTGAGGCAAAAGGCTATATTTGTAACGTAACGAATGAAGAAGCCGTAATAGCGATGGTTAAAGATATTATCAAAGAGTATGGCAGCATTGATATCCTTATCAATAATGCAGGAATTATAAAGCGTGTGCCAATGATTGAAATGAGTACCGAAGATTTTTCAGAAGTTATTGATATCGATCTAGTAGCACCTTTTATCGTTGCTAAGGCGGTTATCCCTAACATGATAAAAAATGGTGGTGGAAAAATTATTAATGTCTGTTCGATGATGAGTGAACTTGGAAGAGAAACTGTTTCTGCCTATGCGGCAGCTAAAGGTGGGTTAAAAATGTTAACCAAAAATATTGCCTCAGAATATGGCCAATATAATATTCAGTGTAATGGCATTGGACCTGGTTATATTGCAACTCCTCAGACAGCGCCACTTCGTGAAAAACAAGCAGATGGTAGTAGACACCCCTTTGACCAATTCATAGTAGCAAAAACGCCACAAGAAAGATGGGGTACACCAGAAGATTTACAAGGTCCTACACTTTTCTTGGCGTCTAAGGCTTCAGATTTTGTAAACGGTCATATTTTATACGTAGATGGTGGAATTTTAGCTTATATAGGAAAACAACCTTCATAAAAGAAACAATAAAAAATGAGATCAGTACCTAAGGTATTGATCTCATTTTTATTGTTTTTATAGACAAGCTTTCATTACTTCATAAGCGCCTTTTTCTTGGATATCGTTCATATAAGAAACAACAGAAGCTTCAAAGCCTTTTAACTTGCTAAGGTCTTCACCCCAGAAATCTGTATTAGTTAAGACTGCGTGAACAAGGTCTTCAACAGAGTCATCTTTATGAGCAAAATAGAACTCTAATACTTTAAGATCATCTTTGACTAAGTATTCATTTTGCTCTCTTTTAGCAACTAAACCATCGTCAGTCAGCTTATAGCCACGATAAAAACTCATATAAAAAGCGAAAGAAGCAGTAATACAAGCAGGAAGTTTATCTGTTTTTTCAAGGTAACCTTTTAGAGAAGGTAAAACTCTGGCTTTCCATTTAGAAGTAGAGTTTAAAGCGATGGATAATAACTCATGGTCAATAAAGGGATTTTTAAATCTTTCAGTAACTGCAGCAGCAAAATCATTTAGTTCTTTTTCCGGTAAGGTAAGAGTTGGAATGATTTCATCATAAATAGTTTTATTCATAAAACCTTGAATAACATTATCGTCCATACAATCTCTAACAATATCTTGTCCAGCTAAATAAGCACCAAGAACAAAAGAAGTATGAGCACCATTTAGAATACGTACTTTACGTTGTTTGTAAGGTTTGTGGTTAGCTGTAATAAGAACAGGAAGGCCGGCTTTTTCAAAAGGAAGCTCTTCTTTTAAGGAATCAGGACCTTCAATAACCCAGAAACCAAATACTTCAGCAGTATCCATAATGTTGTCAATATAGCCATTTTCTTCATTTAAAGCATCAACTTCGTTTCTAGGAAAACCAGTAACAATTCGGTCTACTAAAGTAGAACAGAAAATATTTTCTTCTTCAATCCACTTAATAAATTCAGGCTCTAAATTCCATAATTTAGCATATTCCAAAACGCAGTTTTTAAGTTCTTTACCATTATCATCAATTAATTCACAAGAAAGGATTACGAAACCTTTTCCCTTTGTAGCACCAAACTTTTCAAAACGTCTGTGCATAAGTTGTGTTAATTTTCCTGGGAAACTACTGGCAGGAACATCACTAAATTTACAACTTGGATCAAAAGCAATTCCTGCTTCAGTAGTATTACTTGCAATAAAACGAAGGTCTGGATTATCAGCACAAGCAAGAACTTCCTCGTAATTAACATAAGGATCGAGGCAACGATCAACAGAAGAGATAATACGTTTTTTATTTACCTTTTTACCGTCTTGAAAACCACGTAAATAAAGAGTATATAAGCCTTCTTGTTGATTAATTAAATCGGTTGTTCCACCACCAATAGGAGTAACAAGGGTAACCTTGGAGTTAAAATCTACTTTTTCGTTCATCATATCAAAAAAGTAGTCAACAAATGCACGTAGGAAGTTACCTTCACCAAATTGTAGTACTCTTACGGGAGCTTCTTCTAAAAGATATCCGTCATAATTCATTTTTTTAAGTGTTTCATAATTTAATATTTCCATTTTATTCTCCTATCACTTTAATTATAAAGTTACGCCTTCTTTAAAAATTGCCATATCATGGTATCCAGCTACCTCAGCTTTTACTAGCTCTCCAGAGGCAACCTTAATAACAAAATCAAACAAATCTTGACTTAAGTCTTCCATACTAGTACCTTCAACTAAAGTACCGCAGTTAAAATCAATCCAGTTTCTCTTTCGATTATAAAGATCCGTATTAGTAGAAATCTTAACCGTAGGAACTGGTGAAGCAAAAGGAGTTCCTCTACCGGTAGTAAAGAGCACAATTTGTGCACCAGAAGCAGCAAGGGCAGTAGAAGCAACTAGATCATTTCCTGGGGAAGCTAAAAGATTCAAGCCTTTTGTTTTTATGATTTCACCATATTTTAAGACACCTTGTATTTGAGAAGTGCCAGATTTTTGAGTACATCCTAGAGATTTATCTTCTAGAGTTGAAATACCTCCAGCTTTATTACCAGGAGAAGGATTTTCGTAAATAGTTTGATTATGGCGTTTAAAATAATTTTTAAAGTCATTAATCAAAGTAACAATTTGATTAAATACTTCTTCATTTTTTGCCCGATTCATTAAAAGTGTTTCGGCACCAAACATTTCTGGTACTTCAGTTAAAATTGTGCTGCCACCCATAGAAGTTAATAAATCAGAGAATTCGCCAACAGTAGGATTTGCTGTGATTCCTGACAACCCATCAGAACCACCACATTTTAAGCCGATTACAAGTTCGCTTGCTGGAACAGGTTCTCTTTTAAAAGTTTTTCCATATTGGATTAATTCTTCAATCAACGCTAAAGAATCAGAAATTTCATCATCAGATTCTTGTGAAACGAGGAATTTTACACGGTCTGGATTATAATCACCAATATAGTTCTTTAAAATATCAATGTTGCTGTTTTCGCAGCCAAGTCCAAGTACCAGTACACCAGCAGCATTAGGATGATTAATTAAATCTGCAAGAATCTTTCGGGTATTTTCTTGATCTTCATCCATTTGTGAACAGCCGTAAGGATGAGGAAAGGCAATTACGTCATCAATACCCTCAGAAATAAGAGAGCTGGCTTTTTTAGCAATGGTAGTAGCAACGTTATTAACGCAGCCAACAGTAGGAATGATCCAGATTTCGTTTCGTACCCCTACTTTACCGTTTTCTCTTTTATAACCGTTAAAAAATACTTGTTTATCTTGAGGCTCTTTGGTAAAAGGAAGAGGAGAGTATTGATAATCTAATAATTCACCAAGACCTGTTTTGATGTTATGGGTGTGAATCCATTCTCCTTCTTTTACATTAGCAGTAACAGTTCCAATGGAATTGCCATATTTAATGACTGGGTCCCCAGCGGCAAGAGCAGTAATAGCAAACTTATGTCCGCGAGGAATTGGTTGAAGCAAGGAAAATTGTTTATCTTTAAGTTTTACAACAAATCCTTCTTCTAAGTTGTCTAAAGCAACAGCGACGTTATCTTTCGTATTAATAATAATAAATTGATTCATTTAGAAGTCCTTTCTCAACAAATGTAAGCGCTTACAATTATTGTAAAATAATAATCCGAAAATTTCAATAGTACTATTACACAATTATTAAAGGATTATTTGGTATTATTTTCAGTTCGGAAGGAATCACGCTCAATTAACTGGCAGTCCAAGGTGACATAAGTAGATGAGGGTGAACCAGTGGTGGTCTCGTGGAAAAGTTTAACAGCTTTACTGCATAGTTCTTCAAGTCTATTATCAATGCTAGTAAGAGTAGGGGAAGAGACCTTTGCTAAGATCGAATTATTATAGCCAATCACGGGCATTTTTAAGTCCCGCTCTTTTAGGGCTTTTTGCGCGGCAATGGCCAACATATCTTCACTGCCAATCACGCAGTCAAACTCTTTGTCAGCATCTATTAGCTTTAAAATAGCAGCTGACATTTCTTCTAAGGTATTTGGCAGTTGTAGCATATTTTCCCTTAGAAAAGCTTTTTGTTTTCCTAGTTCTGAGCAGGCTTTTTTAAAACCAGCCATTTTTTGATGAGCACTATAAGTGTAGGTATTAAAAACATAAAGAGGTTTAGAAAAGCCACTGTTATGAAGTTTAAAAACACTACTATAAATAGCCTCTTGATCATTACTAGCGACATTGATGATTCCTGGTGCATTGATTCGTCCATTAACCATAATAACCGGAATTTTTTTTGCTGCTGATTTAATGGCCTGGTTTCCCCGTAATTCTTGCTGCGAAGAGCCGGCCAGAAAAATAGCATCAACTCGTTTATCTAAAAGCATTTGTAATTCTCTATTTTTATTTTCGAGGCTATTACCTGTACAGCCAAGTAAAACATTTAGTCCTAGGTTATGTAATTTAGTGGTTAGATAAGAAATCATCTGAGCATAATAAGGATCGGCAACATCGGAAACTAAAATACCAATGGTTTCCATCGTATTAAGCCCAAGACCTCTAGCAAAAACATTGGGGGTATAGCCTTCTTCTTCTATCACAGCTAGCACTTTATCATAAGTTTTTTTACTAACGTTTTTCCCACCATTAATAACGCGAGAAATAGTGGCAATTGATACTCCACTTTTTTTAGCAATATCGTATATATTCATCTTTTACCTCAAATTCATTAAAAGGTTATTTATTATGAATCTAAAGTATCAAGGCTTAGGGGGAAAGTCAAGAAGAAAGCAAAGTAGAAGAAGTTTATTACTTCGATTAAAAGTAATAGCAAGTACTAAAGAAAGTATTGTTTTTACAATTTGTCTATTATTAACAATGAAATGGGAAAAATGAGCAAAAAAGAAAGATTATCCTATACAAAAATACTAAAATGAACAATTTCAATGTCAATAATTTCCAGATATGAACAATAAAAACCGCTGACACTAATAAACAATACTGATAAAGTAATAAACAACAATAGCAAATATAGTAAAGATATTTACTACAATTTACTAAAGGGGGCTATGAAAAAAGTACAAAAGGAGAAGAGTATGAAGAGGAAAAAACTAGTAGCACTTGCTCTCGTAGGTGTTATGGCGCTTTCACTAGCGGCATGCGGAAACAAAGAGGAAAAAAGCTCAACAAAAAGTGAGACAAAGACCGAAGGAACAACAGCAAAAGCAGAAGATGGTTACTTAATTAAAGCAAGTAATCAAGATGCAAAATCGAAAGACAATGATTTGGTTATTGCAATAGAAGGAAGCGTTAGTTCACTTGACCCAGCTAACATTCCTGATACTAATGCAATATCAGCAACTAGAGGAATCTATGACACTTTAGTAAAGTTTAATAGAGACCTTGAACTTGAAGGAAGCTTAGCGGAAAAATGGGAAATTTCTGATGATTCACTAACTTATACTTTCCATTTAAGAAAAGATGTTAAATTCCATGATGGAACTGATTTTAACGCACAAGCAATCGTATCAAACTATGAAAGAATTATCGACAAAGAAAACAACCTTCGTCAAAGAAGAACTTACATTGTAACAAACGCTGATGGTAGTGAAAAGAACAGAATTGAATCCATTGAAACTCCAGATGATTACACGGTAGTTTATAAACTAACAGAAGCATGGGCACCTTTTATTAACCGTCTAACTCAGTTTTGTGTAATTAGTCCAAAAGCATTAGAAGAACACGGAAATGCAATCATGAATAATCCAGTTGGAACTGGCGCTTTTAAATTCCAAGAATGGGAAGAAGGCGATCACACAACTATGGTAAAAAATGAAGATTACTGGGGAGAAGTTCCATCAGTTGATTCTGTAACCATTAGAGAAGTACCAGAAGCTGGATCAAGAACAGCAATGCTTCAAACTGGCGAAGCAGATTTCATTTACCCAATTCCTTCTGATCAAATCGCAGCAGTAGAAGGTTCAGATGATATCAATGTTCATATTGATGATTCAAACATTATGCGTTATGTAACACTTAACATGAATTTACCAGAATTAAGTGATGTAAAAGTTCGTCAAGCTATGAACTACGCAATTGACAAAGAAGCTTATGTACAAGTTATGTACAATGGAAACGCAAAAGTTGCAACATCACTTGTACCATCAATTATTCATGGATACCAAGAACAAGAAGCTTATACTTATGATTTAGAAAAAGCAAAAGAACTGATGAAAGAAGCAGGTTATGAAGACGGATTTAAGTTGACCCTTTGGGGAGACAACACTTCACAAGAAATCAAAGGTATGACTTTTGTTAAACAACAATTAGAACAAATTAATATTGATGTTGAAGTATTACCAATGGAACCAGCAACAGTAAGTGATAAAATCTATGTTGATAAAGATGAAGCAGAAATTAATATGTGGTATGTAAACTGGTCAGCATCTGACTTTACAATGGATGGCTCACTTCGTTCACTACTTTATAGCACAATGGTACCGCCAACTAGTGCCAACACCGCTTACTATGAAAATCCAGAATTTGATGCTTTATTAGATGATGGACTTCATACAGCAGATGAGAGCGAACAAAAAGACTATTACGCAAAAGCACAAAAAATGGCATGGGAAGCAGCTCCATGGTTATTCCTAGGAAATGACGAAGTGCTTTACTCAACAAAGAGCTATGTGTCTGATGTATATGTATTACCGGACGGTGCATTCACTTTTTCTGAAGCAAAACTTGCACAGTAGAAAACAACTAATCTGTCGGCCGGCCTAAAAGGTCCGTCGGCAGATTTTTCATTTATAGAAAATAGGAGGTTACAGATGGGACGTTATGTCGCAAAAAGAGTGGTTAGCACTCTACCATTAATATTTGTTATATCATTTTTAATCTTTATGTTTATGCATTTAATTCCTGGTGATCCAGCAAGAATGATAGCAGGTCAAGATGCAACAAAAGAAGATGTTGCAGTAGTAAGAGAACAACTTGGTTTAGATAAACCAGTATTAACTCAATATAAAGACTACATGAAAGGAATCTTTAGTGGTGACATGGGGATGTCCATTAAAAACAATAAGACGGTTGCAGAAACCATTGTTCCTCGTTTTGGCCCCACTATTTTATTAACCTTAAGTTCCATTACCTGGGCGGCTCTTTTTGGTATAGGGTTAGGAATTATCTCAGCAGTCTTTCGTGGGAAGCCGCTTGATTATCTGGGTATGATTATAGCTATTTCTGGTATCTCTATTCCCGGATTTTGGCTAGGTTTAGAAATGATTCAAATCTTTTCCGTTCACCTAGGACTTCTTCCTACAGCTGGTCTTGATTCTTGGAGAAGTTATATCTTGCCATCCCTTACTATGGGAGCTGGTATTATGGCTGTCCTCGCTCGTTTTACAAGATCATCTATGCTTGGCTCACTTCGCGATGACTATGTTAGAACAGCAAGAGCAAAAGGCCAAACAGAAGGAAAAGTCATTATGAAACATGCTTTTAAAAACTCTTCCATTGAAATTATCACTATTATTGGTCTACAAATTGGTGGTCTTTTATCAGGGTCCGTACTAGCTGAAACCGTTTTTTCTATTCCTGGACTGGGACGACTTTTAGTAGATTCAATTAATTTCCGCGACTACAAGGTGGTACAAGCATTACTTCTATTCTTTGCTTTAGAATACATTATTATCAACCTAGTAGTAGATGTACTTTATGGATTTATTAATCCAAGAGTAAGATACGAATAAAAGGAGGGAGCTATGCAAAAGACGATGATTAATAAAAATATAACACTTAAGCCTGGGGCAGAAGAATTGCCAAAGGCAAAAAATAGATTTGTAGAATTAGCAAAGAAGTTTTCAAAAAGAAAAACAGCAGTAGCAGCATTAATTTTTATTATCTTTATTATTTTAGTGGCCATTGCTGCCCCTTCATTTGTGCCTTATGATCCAGGTGCTTCCGATTATTTTGCCGTGCTGCAAGGACCTTCAAAAGCACATATTTGGGGAACTGATGAATTAGGACAAGACGTGTTTTCAAGACTAATGGTAGGAACGAGACTTTCTCTTTCTAGCGCTTTAATTGCCACTATTGTTGGTACAGCTTTTGGTGTATTACTGGGGTTATTAGCAGGATTTTATGGTGGCATTATCGATTCAGCAATTATGCGTTTTTGTGATGTAATGTTTGCTTTTCCAGACATTTTATTGGCAATTGCCGTTGTTGCAGTTATTGGGCCAGGTATGATAAACGTAATGATTGCCGTGGCGGTATTTACGGTCCCTTCCTTTGCTAGAATTATACGAAGTGCAACCTTGTCGGTAAAATCGCAACTTTATATAGAAGTGGCTCGCTCCCTAGGCTGCAGTAATACGCGTATTCTTTTTGTTCATGTATTTCCTGGTACGATTCAAACCATGATTGTTAACTTTACCATGCGTGTGGGTACCGCTATCTTAGCTGCTTCTTCTCTTAGCTTTTTGGGATTTGGCGCAAACGTAACAGAACCAGATTGGGGTGCAATGCTTTCAACTGGACGTAACTATTTAAATACAGCACCACATATGGTACTTTTTCCTGGTATCTTAATTTTCCTAACGGTTCTTGCTTTTAACCTATTAGGAGACGGACTAAGAGATACATTGGATCCAAAATTAAACTAAGGAGGAACTATGGAACATTTATTAGAAGTGAAAGGCTTAAGGACAGATTTTCGCAGAGATAAAGATTGGGTAACAGCAGTCAATGGAGTCTCTTTTCATATAGACAAAGGAGAAATATTAGGACTTGTAGGAGAATCTGGCTGCGGTAAATCCGTAACTTCTTTGTCGGTTATGCGCCTTCTCCCAGCTGAAAATAGTAGAAATCCGGAAGGGGAAATTCTTTATAATGACGAAAACCTTCTAACAACGGATATGAGTCACTTAAGAAAAATAAGAGGCAGTAAAATTTCCATGATTTTTTAGGAACCCATGAATTCTCTTAATCCTTGCATGAAAATTGAAAGTCAAATTATGGAAACAATTTTACTGCATAATAAAATCAGTAAAGAAGAAGCGAGAAATCGTGCCTTTAAAGCTTTAGAAAAAGTAGGAATACCAGAGCCTGGTATGACTTTGAAAAGCTATCCTCACCAATTATCTGGTGGTATGTGTCAAAGAGTTATGATTGCTATGGCTATGTCCTGTAATCCAGAGATTCTTATTGCGGACGAACCAACGACAGCCCTTGATGTAACGATTCAAGCGCAGATATTAGAGCTGATGGAAGAAATCAAAACAAAAAATAATACCGGAATTTTAATGATTACACATGATCTTGGTGTAGTAGCAGAAATGTGCAATCGTGTCATTGTTATGTATGCGGGAAGAATTGTGGAAGAAGCACCAGTAGAAGACTTATTTGCTGATCCAAGACATCCCTACACAAAAGGCTTAATTGAATCAGTACCAAAGCTTGGTAGTAAGGTAAGAAAGCTGCCATCAATACCAGGAAGCGTACCGGATTTATCGGTTATGCCAAAAGGATGTAAATTTGCCCCAAGATGTAAATATGCTTTTAATAAATGTTATGAAATGGAGCCAGAACTTCGCGAAGTCGAAGGACAAGTAGGCCGAAAAAGTCGTTGCTTTTTAAGCAATCTAGATGAGGAGGTATGCAACTAATGAATCAAACACAATCACTAGTATCGGTTCAAAATGTCAGTAAAGTTTTTTCCGCAAACAAAGGTCTTTTTGCGAAAAAGAAATATGTGCATGCCGTTAATGATATTAGTTTCGAGATTCGAAAAGGAGAAACCTTTTCGCTAGTAGGTGAATCAGGCTGTGGTAAATCAACTACGGGAAGACTAATTGATCATTTACTTACACCAGAAAAAGGCCAGATTTTCTTTGAAGGAAAAGAAATTTCTGCTTTAGATGAGAAAAAGATGCGCCCTCTTCGTAGTGAAATCCAGATGATTTTTCAAGATCCTTATGGCTCGCTAAATCCACGAAAAAAGATTCACGAACTAATTGGTGAACCATTACTAATTCATACGAAGTTATCAGCAGGAGAACGTCTTAAAAAAGTCCATGAACTTCTTTGTGAAGTGGGTCTTAGACCAGAACATGCAGAACGTTTTCCTCATGAGTTTTCCGGCGGTCAAAGACAACGTATTGGGATAGCAAGAGCTTTGACGGTACAACCTAAGCTTATTATTGCTGATGAGCCAGTATCAGCACTAGATGTATCTATTCAGGCGCAAGTATTAAATCTATTACACGACTTACAAGAAAAATATGATTTAACTTACCTTTTTATCTCCCATGATTTAAGTGTAGTAGAAATGATATCTGATCGAATTGCGGTTATGTATTTAGGGACAATTATGGAAACGGCTACTAGAGATGAGCTTTATGATAATCCCAGACACCCTTATACAAAAGCACTTTTATCAGCAGTTCCGATTGCTGATCCGACACGTAAAAAAAGTAGAATTATTTTAAAAGGAGATCTTCCAAGCCCAAGTAATCCACCAAGTGGTTGCCTTTTCCATACTCGTTGTCCTTATTGCACCGAAAAATGCGTAAAAGAAAGACCAGCCGTTTATACAATTAAAGAAGATCACCAAGTACAATGTCACTATCCAGACATTTTACTAGAGAAGGGAAATTAGAAAAATGTACACATTTAATCAAGAAGAATACGAAAAGAGAACCAAGTGGTATAAAGAAGCACGCTTTGGGATGTTTATCCATTGGGGCTTATATGCAATACCGGCTAGAGGAGAATGGATTCGCAGTACGGAAGAAATGCCAAAAGAAGATTATATGCAGTATTTTGAAGAATTTGATCCTCAGCATTTTGATCCTCGTAGCTGGGCTAGACTAGCAAAAGAAGCAGGCATGAAGTATGTAGTTTTAACAGCAAAACATCACGACGGATTTTGCCTTTTTGATAGCAAATATTCTGATTTTAAATCGACAAATACAAAATACGGCCGAGATATTGTGGCAGAATTTGTAGAAGCAGTTCGCGCAGAAGGTTTAAAAGTAGGACTTTATTTTACGCTTCTTGATTGGTATCACGAGGATTATCCTCATTATGGAGATAAAATTCATCCCATGAGAAATAATCCTAAGTATAGCAATGAACATCGCGATTTTTCACGTTATATTACGCATATGCACAATCAAATTAGAGAAATTTGTACAAATTATGGCAAGCTTGATGTAATTTGGTTTGATTTTTCTTATGACGATATGAAGGGTGAAAAATGGGAAGCGACAAAGCTTATTAATATGGTTAGAGAATTACAACCAGATGTTATTATTGATAACCGCTTAGAGGTAAGTGGTGAGGGCTATGGCTCTTTAGCAACAGCGAACCCGACCCCTTTTCATGGTGACTTTGTAAGTCCCGAACAAATGATTCCACCAGAAGGAATACAAGATGTAAACGGTAAAGATATTTTGTGGGAAGCTTGTATTACTATGAATAATAACTGGGGATATCACGCAACGGATCGTTTCTTTAAACCTGCTTCCATGTTGATCAAAAAACTAGTTGAGTGTGTTTCTAAAGGCGGTAACATGTTATTAAATATTGGCCCAGATGCTCATGGGGTGATTCCCGAGCAATCCGTTTGTGCTTTAAAGGAAATAGGAAAGTGGATGAAAGCTAATTCAGACAGTATCTACGGCTGCTCTAAAACCACAAGAGCAAAGTCAAATCATGGACCCATTACGGCAAAAGATAATGAACTTTTTTATCATATTTATGAAAATGCGATCGGACCGCTTCCGTTAATGGGACTTAAAAAAGAAGAAGTAAAAGGGCTTCGTTATCTGGCAAGTGGAGCGGAAATTCCCATTTCAACAAGTTGGGTACACTCCGATTATCCCGATGTTGTGTTTGCAGATTTAGGGCCTGATCCAGTACTACCAGATAAAATAGACACCGTGATAAAGGTGGTTTTAAAGGAAAAGGAGTAGGATGAATGTTTGCAGAAGAAAGACAGGTGGGTATCGAAAAAACCTTACATGAATACGGCAAAGTAAAGGTAAAAGAATTAAGCGAAAAATATAATGTTACTGAAGATTGCATCCGTAAAGATTTAAAAACATTAGAAAATGAAGGGCGCTTAAAAAGAACTTATGGCGGTGCAATTTTATCAAGAGATTATCCACTAGAACGAGAAGTTATAAGACGAAGAGATTATAACATGGATAAGAAACAAATTATTGCAGCAAAGTCGGAACTTAAAATAAAAGATGATGAAACCATCTTTTTAGATATCTCCACCACGAATATTGAACTAGCGAAACTATTAGTTGAAAAGAACAGAAAACTAGTAGTAGTTAGCAATATGATTGATATTCTGCAAACGTTAGCGGTCAGCCCGTTTATTACCGTAATTGGTACGGGAGGACATATGTATGAAAGAGTAAATGGGTTTATGGGTTCTGCGGCAATGGAGGTAATTAAAAGCTATAGCTTTGATCGTGCCTTTTTTGGTACTTGTGGCATTGATATGACAGAAGGAGCCATTACGACCCTTGGTGTAGAAGATGGTCTTACTAAAAAAGCAGCTTTAACTTGTAGTAGACATAAGTACATTGTTATGGAAAAAGAAAAATTCTATTTTAATGATTCCTATAAATATGCTTATTTTGATGACATTGGTGCTATTATAACGGATGAGCGTCCAGACACAGCTACGGTTGAGGCCTTAGAAAACGCAGGAGTAGTCATTTACTAAGACAAAGGGGCAGGAATATGAAAGAAAAAAATGCAGCAGAAATACATTTTTATACGCAAAAAGGAGAAGCCTATCAAAGCCTGTCTTCTTTGCAAAAACATCTATTTACCGGTGAATTATTAAGTGCTTACTGGGATATTAGTAAGGGAGAGCCAGTTCTTATGATTGGCTTAGGTGAAGAAGCACTAGAGGCAATTCAGATAAAAGAAGTAGCTGCGAAAGCGGCAAAAGAATGCCAGGCTAAAAAAATAGGAAACAGTGTTTTATTTGTCGATGAAATTCTGACTTTTTGTGGAAAAGAGCACTTAATCGATGTGCTAGAAGGATTATATCTAGGCGGTTATCAAGAACCTAAGTTTACTAAGGAAAAAGAAGATATTAGTGAACCAAGTTTTGAAATCAAAAGTACACTTTTTACCGAAGAAGAATTAAGTTTGGCTAAGGAAAAGACAAGTGTTTTATGTGCTAGTATCAAAAAGGCTAGGGACCGAGTGAATGCGCCAGCTAATCGTTTGACACCAGAGATTTTTGCTAGAGAAGTACAAGAAGAGTTTAAAAACTTAAATGTTGAAGTTACTGTTTTTACCAAAGAAGACTTGATTAAAATGCAGATGGATGCACTTTTAACTGTGGGAGATAGTGCACAAAATCCTCCCTTTCTTGTGATTCTTACTTATAAAGGAGACGAAGATAAAGAAGAAAGTATTGGCCTGGTAGGAAAAGGTGTTACCGTTGATACGGGAGGATATTGTTTAAAAACACCAGGATCTATGAAAGGTATTAGAGGAGATATGGCAGGCGGTGCAGCGGTAATTGGTGCGGTCCATGCTTTAGCAAAAAATAAAGTAAAAACAAATGTGATAGCGGCGATTCCGATGTGTGAAAATAGAATATCTTCCGGTAGTTTTTTAACGGGGGATGTGATATCTTCCTATAGTGGTAAAACAATAGAGATTGGGAATACAGATGCAGAAGGACGTTTAATTCTTGCAGACGCAGTGTCCTACTTAACGGAAAATAAAAAAGTAAGCCAAATTTTAGATATTGCGACATTGACTGGTGCCGTTGTTAACTTGCTAGGCTTTACAATTGGTGGTCTTATTTGTGACAATGAGCAGTTTTATCAAGAGTTTATGGAAGCTGCTAATAAATCGGGGGAGAGATATCTGAGAATTCCTTTTTACAAAGAACATGAAAAGATGATTGATAGTCAAGTGGCAGATGTTAAAAATATTAGCGAACAAGGATGTGGCACAATTACGGCTGGCTTATTTATTCGTCGCTTTGCCGGTAAAACTCCGTGGCTTCATCTAGACATAGCAGGTACAGCTTGGACAGATCCCGCAGTTTTTGAATTTCAAGCAAAAGGCGCCACTGGTGCAGCAATAAGCACTCTGTATTACTTGGCAGGAGGAGAAATTATTTGAAACAAAAAATATTAGAAGCATGCGTAGATTCCTATGAATCAGCAATGGCTGCCTATGAAGGTGGTGCCGATAGGTTGGAACTATGCGCTAATTTGATTATAGGTGGGACAACCCCGGATTTTCTTTTATTTCAACAAATTAGAAATTCCATTGACATCCCCATTCATGTTTTAATTCGTCCCAGATTCGGCGATTTTTATTACTCAGATTTTGAATTTGAAGTAATGTTAAAAGACATAGAAGAGTTTAAAAAAGAAAAAGCTCATGGTGTGGTGATTGGAATGCTTACTAAAGAAGGTGACCTTGATAAAGAAAAGATGAAAGGGGCTATTACGGCGGCAAAAGGAATGCATATCACTTTAAATAGAGCTTTTGATGTCTGTAAAGATCCGCTAAAAACCTTAGAAGAGGCAAAAGAGCAAGGAGTTCATACAATTCTTACTTCTGGGCAAAAAAACACTTCTTTAGAAGGCAAAGAACTATTAAAAGAGCTGGTCACTCAGTCAAAAAATCAAATTGATATTATGGCTGGGAGTGGGGTTTTAGCAGAAAACATTAAAGAAATCCACAAAGAAACGGGAATTACCTCTTTTCACATGTCGGGGAAGAAAACCTTTGATAGTGAAATGAAGTATAGAAAAGAAGGAGTTTCGATGGGAATTCCTGGTTTTAGTGAATATCATATTATTCGGACAGATAAAGAGGAGATAGTAAAAGCAAAGAAAGTAATAGATAAGCTATAGATATAAATAATAAAGGGGTAGTGCAATGAAATATTTAGAAAAAAACAAAGAACGTATTGAGAAAAAATTTACGCAACGAATAATGGAATTTAAAGATTTTTCGGATTCTATTAAAGAAGTGATAGAGACTCTTGATGAAAATACAGCCTTATCTCTTAAATATTTATATGCTACGATGCCAATTAGTGATATTGGAAATTATCCGGTTAGGGTATATGAAGATTATGCAAGATGCAGTACAAAACTTTATGAAGAAAATGAAGAAGTAAGAAAGCTTTCGGAAGAAATGTTTTTAAATTATATTCTTTATCATCGTGTAAATGAAGAAGAAATTGCACCTTGTCGGACCTTATTTAACAAGTTGTTAGGGACGTTCTTAGAAGGTAAAGAAGGCCTTGTTAAAGCACTAGAAGTAAACTATTGGTGTGCGAAAGAAGCGTCATACCGAGCTTCTGATGATCGTACGGCTTCGGCTTTATCGGTTTATCAAAAGGGACATGGAAGATGTGGTGAAGAATCAGTTTTTGCCGTAAATGCCTATCGAAGTGTAGGTATTCCTGCTAGACAAGTGTATGCACCTAAATGGTCACACTGTGACGATAACCATGCGTGGGTTGAGATTTACGTGGAAGATAAGTGGCAATACTTAGGTGCTTGTGAACCAGAGCCTATTTTAAATAAAGGCTGGTTTACTCATGCAGCAGCTAGAGGAATGATGATTCATAGTCGCTGGTTTGATGAAGTTTTACCGGAGAAAGAAGAATTAGTAGAAAAAGAAGGAATGGTTAGTCTATTTAATCAATTAGGGCGTTATGGCGATACGGTAACCATCAAGATTAAGGCCGAAGATGAAGCAGGAGAGCCGCTTGTCGGAATAAAAATTTATTGTGAAGTTCTAAATTATGGTAACTTTTCACCAATAGCCATATTAGAAACAAACGAAAATGCTGAAGCTACTTTAAGAACTGGAAAAGGTAGTCTTTATCTTAGCTTTGTTCATGAGAATACGCCAGTAGTAAAGTTAATAGATACTAGTAAAAATGAGAGAGAGTTTACGATTAATAAGGGGAGAGATCGTGCGGTTTTAAATCAATATGTAGATATTGATTTTATGGCACCTTCCGATGAGGGAGCGAAGGTAAGCCTAGTAAGTAAAGAAGAGCAAGAGCTAAATAAAGAAAGACTGATAAGTTTTGGGCATATTAGGGAAAATAAAATTGATCAATATGAAAACCCAGAAATTGCTAAGTTTTTAGCAGAAGAAAATAAAGGGAAAAAATGGAAGATTAGGCTACTTAATATCTTATCAAAGAAAGACCGAGAAGATGTGAGTGAAGAGGTTTTACGAGATGCCTATTATTTTGGTATGGTTTATAAAAAAGAATGGGATAAGGAACTCTTTTTATCTTATGTGCTAAATCCAAGAATTGCCGATGAGGTGTTGTCACCTTTTCGCGAAGAGATTCTGGATTTGTTGACAAAAGAAGAAAAAGAACAGTTTAAAAGAAATCCCGCCGCTATTTTAAGCTATATTAAGCAAAACATTACGCCAAGACCCAGCGAGGAAAGAGCAAGTGTTTTGACAAAACCAGCTAGTGCCATGCGACTTAAAGTTGCTTCAAAAGAATCTGGGGGGATTCTCTTTGTGGCAATTGCAAGAACCCTAGGTATCCCAGCACGACTTCATCCTACTACGAAAGTGCCACAGTATTTTAAGACCGGCAGATTTCATACGGTAGAAGAAAGAAACCAGCAGATAGGAAGCTTATTCTTAGAAGGTCTAAGTAGAGGCGATTGGAAGGATACTATTAATTATGGCTTAGCTAAAATGGAAGAAGAAAACTTTGTTGTGCTTCATCCAGAAAATGGAAATCATAAGAAAGAGAGCATTTCTCTTTTAACGGGTACTTATCGACTAATTACTACCAATCGTTTACCCAATGGTAATCAAGCGGCTAAGGTTATTTATTTTGAGATTTTAGAAAACCAAGAAACAAAAATAAAGTTAGATCTTCGCAGTGTAGATTTAGATGAAATGTTAACTAAAATAGAACTAGAAGATTTCACTATTCATAAAGAAAAAGAAATAACTTACAAAGAAATAGCTGGGGATAAAGCGCATATTATTATGTGGTTAGATCCCGGTAAAGAGCCAACAGAACATATTTTAAATGAACTAATGGAATTATCATCAGCTTATAACCAAGTAGCAGACCAGGTAAGTTTCGTACTTTTTGATAAAACACAGCTTGATAATAAAACTTTAACTAAAGCTAGAGAACAGCTTCCAAAGATACAAATTTATTTTAGTTCGTCTTTAGAACTGGTAGAAAAACTGGGAAGAAGAATGTATGTAGATTTTGAGAAGCGTCCGTTTATTTTGGTTAGTGATGCCAAAGGACGAGGCGTATTTGGGGCAAGTGGCTATCAAGTTGGTATGGGAAATTTGTTACTTAACATATTAAAATACACAGAAATATAGGGGAGACTATATGATAAGCACAAGTGAGAAAAAAGGAAGATTGGAAAAAGATTCAATTGGTGAGATGGAAATTTTTAAAGATGCCTATTATGGAATTCAGTCCTATAGAGCGGCTAGAAATTTTCCAATTACGGGCCTCTATTTAAATCCGGAAATGATTCGCGGAATTGCGGAAGTAAAAAAAGCCGCAGCTATGGCAAATGGAAGAGCTGATTATCTAAGCGAAAAAGTGATGAATGCTATAGTAAAAGCCTGTGATGAATTATTAGAAGGTAAATATCATAAGCAATTTATTGTTGATCCTATCCAAGGAGGAGCAGGAACTTCAATTAACATGAATGCCAATGAAGTTATTGCCAATAGAGCGTTAGAAATTTTAGGGGAAGAAAAAGGAAATTACCAAGTAATAAATCCCAATGATCATGTTAATTATGGGCAATCTACCAATGATGTTATCCCATCAGCCGGAAAACTTACCACACTAAGACTTTTAAACAAGACTTTGGTACATTTAGAGCAGATGAAAAAGGTTTTAGATCAAAAGGCAGAAGAATTTGCTGATGTCTTGAAAATGGGAAGAACCCAGATGCAAGATGCCGTGCCAATTAGAATGGGACAAGAATTTAAGGCTTATGGAATGGCAATTGAACGTGATATTGTTCGAATTAAAAATACCAAAGAAGAGTTATTATCTTTAAATCTTGGTGGCACAGCGATAGGAACGGGCTTAAATGCCGATTGCGTCTACTATGAAGAAGTGGTTTCAATTTTAGCAAAAAATACGGGACTTGGGTTTTATCAAGCAGATGATTTAATTGATTCGACACAAAACCTTGATAGTTGGGCTTATTTATCAGGAATTATTAAAACCTGTGCCCTAAACCTTTCGAAGATTGCCAATGATTTACGACTTATGTCCTCAGGACCAAGAGCTGGACTTGGAGAAATTAATCTACCAGCCAGACAAAATGGCTCCTCTATTATGCCAGGAAAGGTAAACCCGGTTATTCCAGAAGTGGTAAATCAAGTAGCCTTTAATATTGTTGGTAATGATATGACGATTACGATGGCCGTAGAAAGTGGACAGTTAGAACTTAATGCTTTTGAGCCGATTATTCTTTATAATTTATTTGAATCGATTGAAACCCTTGGGGCAGCAGTTCAAACTTTTACAGAAAACTGTATTATCGGTATCACGGCTAATAAAGAGCGTTGTCTAGAAATGGTAGAAAATAGCGTTGGAATTATTACCGCTATTTGCCCTCATGTTGGTTATGAAAAAGCCGCTACGCTAGCAAAAGAAGCTCTTTCAACAGGGGAGAAAGTTAAGGACTTAATTATTCGTGATGATATTTTAAGTGAAAATCAGTTAGATGAAATCTTAGATCCTTATGCAATGACAAGACCTGGTATATCAGGAGAAGTAAAATAAAATAGTAAAACAGCTAATAAAAAGACCCAAAGCAAGGTGATTTTCCTTGTTTTGGGTCTTTGTCATAGTTTCTATTATTTGTCTTCTGTTTCGATAGCATCTGTACGATAAATGAAGTTTACTTGACCATCGATTGTATTTTTACTATCAGAGAATGAAGTGTAATCTTTTGATACTTGAACAATTGCTTTGATGTGGTTGATTAAGCCAAGCACATCACCATCAGCAGCGTCAACTAACTTTTTAACACCTTTTTCGTTAAATTGATTTAAGCCATCGGATAATTGCATTGCACCATCTGTTAGAGCGCTGATACCAGAGATTAAAGCAGGAGTGCTATTTTTTAAAGTAGTTACACCAACGTTAAGTTCACCCATGCCTTGGTCTAAGTTAATAGCTCCAATATTTAGTGATTGTCCACCAAGGTTTACTTTAATAGCTCCTTCATTGGCACTTGCTACACCTTCCGTATAAGTATTAAGTCCAGTGTAAAATTCTTTATAACTATCTAATTGATTTTTTAAGTCAGAGAGTTTAGATTTACCAGCTTTTGCTTGTTCTAGACCAGCAGCGATTTGTGCTTGGACCTCATCTGAAGCCATGTTTTGTTCAATTAAAGTTTGAATTTGTTCATTGGTTTTTGTTTCAATTAAAGCTTTGGTTTCCTCAGACTCTATAACTTCATTAATCTTTGTTTCAATAGTAGCTTTTATTTCATCACTAGCCATTCCAGCATTTACTAGACTTTCAATAGTTTTTTCATGTTCTGGATTCGTTTGAATTTCGTTGTTATAGTCTTCTAAAGTTTCGCCATAATTTTTTAGGATGCCTAAGAAAACAACATTTCTAACTCCTTCAGTTACTTGCGGAGTAACAGATTCTAAAACTGCATTTTTAACGCCTTCGGTAATTACATCTTTTTTCTCGTTAACAGCATTGGTAACAGATTCTAAAGCTTTATTATTTGCTTGTTCTGCTACTACATTTTCATCTAAGGAAGCAATAACCCCATCTAGTACTTCACTGTAATTCTCACGAGTAAGTGTTGGTACTTCAAGTCCACTTTCTGCTAACTGAGAATTAGCAGCATCTAATAAAGAGTTAAAGATTTGTTCAGAACCATTATTTAAGGCTTCGTTGTTTGCACTTAATGTATTAAGACCATTTGATAATTCTTGTGTTCCAACGGAAAGAGTAGTAGTACCGGCGCTTAAAGTAGTAGTGCCTGCTTTTAACTGTGAGGAACCATCACTAAGTTTTGTAACACCAACGGCTAGTTCTTGTGATTTATCAAGAAGGGTAGATAAACCTTCATATAATTTAGAAGAACCATCAAGTAGTTGATTCATAGCATCGGTTAATTGGTTTAAAGAATCTTCTAAGTCATCTACGGAGTCTAATTCTTTAGTATCAAGACGACTAAAGATTTCGTTAGTTGCTAGAGTCATGGTATTAGTCATTTCAAAATCTTTTACGTCAGCAGTTATTTCTACATAATCAGGAATTTCTAACTTGTCTGTATTAAGATCTAAATCTTTTGATAGGCCAGGGAAAGCAAGTCCCATAACAGCAGTATGATCACCATCATTTACTAATTTACCATTTGAAACTTCCACGTTTTGGAATTTTTCATTTTCTAATAACATACCAGTAAGCATAACAAAAGGTACATGTACTTTTTCTTCCTTACCATCTACGGTTACAGTTTTAGTAATGTTGTTTTTGTAGTTAACCCGGATAGAAACTTTACCGCTTTTGCCAGCTAAATCTTCGGGAGAAATTTCTTTTCCGTCTAATTTATAAACCATTGAAAGATCAACGGGAAGTTCTTTTTTTACATCCTCTTCAGTGTAACTATCATCGCCAAGGTTGTTTTTAATCCAGTCACTCACAATTATTTTATTGACAGAGCCATTGGCATTTGTTAGAGCATAAACCGCTTCGTTTTTGCTAACATCAAGTTCTTCATCACTAGAACTAGATGTTGAAAGTGTTTTTGTTGTTTCTTTTGTTTCTTTATCATCTTTACTTGAATTTACAGCGTAGGTGCGAAAGCCAAGACCAGATATTAATAAGGTCACGCTAAGGGTGATTGATAAAGGTTTTATCCATTTGTTTTTCATTCTTAAAATACCTCCTGGTTGAATTCATTTTTTTTAACTTTTTTTCTCATTCCAACAGTAGTAACGCAAATTAGTTTATCAAATAACATAAGAAGTGCTGGTAAAATAAAGATTACACAGAACATACTTACAATGGCACCACGAGCCATTAACTTACACATTGAGCTGATAATGTCAATATTAGAATAAACAGCTACACCAAAGGTTGCGGCAAATAGTCCCATACCACTTACGATAATGGAAGGAATGGAAGTTGCTAAAGCAGTAGTAATTGCTTCTTTTTTGGAATTATCATTTTGTCTTTCTGTTTTATATCTTGTGGTCATCAAAATAGCATAATCAACGGTTGCGCCTAATTGGATCGTACTGATACAAATTGGTGCTATAAACGGTAAGGACTGATCAAAGTAATGAGGAAGTCCCAGGTTAATAAAGATAGCCAGCTCGATAACTGAAATTAAAATAAATGGTAGAGTGATACTTTTTTCTACAAGAGCAATGATAATAAAAATAGCTAAGATAGAAACTGTATTAACAACCTTAAAGTCACGATCAGTAGTCTCGATCATATCTTTCATACAAGGAGCTTCACCAATTAGCATACCTTTTTTATCGTAACTTTTAAGAATATGATTTAAATCATTAATTTGATCATTAACTTCATCACTAGCAACTTTATACTTGGAGTTGATTAGTAAAAGTTCCCACTTATCACTTTTAAGCACTTCTTTAATACTATCGGGAATAATCTCTTCTGGTACTCTGGAACCAACAACGGATTCAAGTCCTAGGGCGTATTTAACACCATCAACTTTTTCCATATCATGAATCATTGAGCGAACTTCAGAAGAAGGAAGAGAGGCGTCTACTAAAACCATGTGAGTGGAAGCAATATCAAATTCTTCCGATAGTTTAGAGTTGGCAATCACATATTCCATATCCTTTGGTAAGGATTCGCCCATATCGTAATAAACTTCATTATTTGTCTTCTTGTAGCCATAATAAGCAGGGGGAATTAATAAAGCAAAAATCACTAAGAAGATAGGAAATACTTTAATTACCTTTTTAGAGAATTTTCTCATGTCAGGAATTAGAGATTTATGTTTTGTTTTATGTAAAGGTTTATCTAAAACTAAAATAAGTGAAGGTAAAACGGTTACACAACCAATAACTCCTAAAAGAACACCTTTTGCCATAACAATTCCTAGGTCACGACCAAGAGTAAAGGTCATAAAGCAAAGAGCAGCAAAACCAGCAATTGTGGTAATGGAACTGCCAACTACAGAAGTAAGGGTTTCATCAATAGCAACAACCATTGCTTCTTTATGGTTACTATATTTTTCTCGCTGTTCATTGTAGCTATGCCATAAGAAAATCGAATAGTCCATGGTAACAGCAAGTTGCAAGACCGCAGACAGGGCCTTGGTTATATAAGAAATCTCCCCAAAGAAATAGTTAGTACCCATATTTAGTAGAATCATCATACCTATGGAAGCTAAGAAAACGAAAGGTACTAGCCAACCATCTAAGAACACTAACATGGCGATACAAGCTAAAACGACAGCAATACCAACATAGATAGGTTCCTCTTTTTCACATAAATCTTTAAGATCTGTAACCAGTGCTGACATACCAGAAACGAAACACTGTTTACCGGCGATGGAGCGAATATCTCTAATAGCGTCCATGGTTAAATCTTCGGAAGTAGAAGTATCAAAAAAGACAGCCATCATGGTCGAGTCATCGGTATTAAACTCATCATAGAGTTTACTTGGTAAAATTTCTTTTGGGATAGAAGTATCAGCAAAAGTAGAATACCAAAGAACAGATTCAACGTGATCTACCTTTTCAATTTTTTTGGTTAACTTTGCCACGTCTTTATCCGACATGTCTTCCACGATGATTAGAGAAAAGGCTCCTTTGCCAAATTCCTCCATTAATTCATCTTGACCCTTTACGGTATCCATAGAACTAGGCAAATAATCAAGCATATCGTAATTGATTCTTGTCTTAGCCATACCAATAGCAGAGGGTATCATTAGTAATAAGGTAATTACTAATATAGGGATGCGGTACTTAACGACCGATTTTGAAAAATGCATTACTTTTTATTCCTCTCTTTCAATATAATAATCTGCGTCAATAATATCGGGTTGTTGATGTTTTATTATTTTTACCGAAATCAGCACAGTGCACAAATTTAGAATGCCTTCAAATAATAAGGTGATTCCTAGAATAGTGGTCAATACTTTAACGCTTTCACTAGGTCGAAACACAAGTAGCAAACCGCAAAGGGCGGAAATTCCCGCTAGGGTAATGATGAGCCACCAAGTTTTTATGCCGAAGCGTTTCGACTCAATTGAAATCTTCATTTTGGCTAAAGCATCAGCAAGAATGAAAAGACCAAGGGTAACGCATAAAAGGTTCATTAGACTTCCAGGCTTTACCAACATCAAAATTCCTAGTACGATTAAAAGAATCCCTGAAACCAAATCATATTGAAAAGCTAGACGAAACAAATCTTTTGAAAAATAACCGATTATTTTAATGATGCCAAAAACAATTAAAACAATACCGCAAATCATTCCCAAGATGGAAATTGAAAATCTAGGTCTAACGATAAGCAAAGTACCAAGGATGCAAAAAATCAAAGAGATTATGATATAACCTATTTTTGCTGTACGTATGGGTGCAATTGAACGCATAAATAAGCCTCCTTCCATTTCTAATTCATTGAGAGTATAACAAGGAAATAGTAGAAGAAAAATGGACAATGCTTTTTAAGTGCAAAAAAAATAGACAATCCCGCAGGATTGTCTAAGAAGAAAGGATTTGTTTTAAAATAATTTGGGGAATTCCTTGACTTACTTTTAAGAAACGATGCAGATCTTCGACAATATCATCGTTTAAACGGTTGTCCATCCAGTCAATGCAAATTCCAAATAAGGAACATTTAATGTAACGAATTAAAATCTTACGGTCTTGTTCACTAATTTTTGTTTCCCCAATCAGTGTATCAGCATAAGTGGTTACGACGTATTCACACATATTCATTAAATAGTGTTCAAAAATATCGCGGTTAACTGAATTATAAATATGAAGAATGGCTCTTTTGTTTTTTAAAATAAACTGTGAAGCGACATGAAAGGCTTCACCTAGTGATTGAATATAAGGATATTCTTTGACAATTTTATCGACTTCATCAGCAATAATTTCTTCAATAAGAGAAGGAATATTTTGAAAGTGGTAATAAAAAGAATTGCGATTAATGCCACAATCTTCCACAATGTCTTTTACAGTGATTTTATTTAAAGGCCTTTCATTTAATAGTTTTAAAAAGGAAGTCTTAATCGCTTCTTTAGTAAAATTCGGCATGAGTTTTCCTCCAAATCCATAAGATATAGACTTCCATTATATCACAATTATTATCTAAATATTAGGTGAATTAAGATAAAAGCAAATAAAACTTGGAAACAACCAATTAAAAGACCATAACCTAAGGATTTTGGGCCTTCTCTTAAAAGGTCTTTAAACTTAACTCTCATACCAATAGCAGCAAGGGCGATAATTTCAAATTGTTGGCTAATCGTATGAGCGGCATTTCCGATAACGGAAGGAATAAGTCCAATTGAATTAATGGCCGCAAGAATAAAGAAACCAATAATAAACCAGGGAACACCAATAGTTTTTGTTTTTGTAGTTTCACTTTTTTTGCTAAAAAGCTTTTCATTAGGCTCGGTGTTCAACTTCGAATAAATAAAGGCTACAAATACTAAAAAGACAATTCGAATAATCTTAAAAAGGGTAGTAGTTGGTACAAAACTTGGTCCCACCAGGTTGGCGGAAGCAATAACTTGACCAATGGATTGTAGAGTTCCACCAATCATGGCACTTGTTCTTAATTTTTCATGACCATATAAAATGCCGGTTAAAATAGGCAGAGTAACCATGAGTACTGTACCGGTAACATTTACAATGGTAATGGAAATCCCCTTTTCTTTGCTATCAGCTTTTACAACTGGAGAAACGGTAGCAATAGCACTAGAGCCGCAAACGGCATTACCGGCACCCATTAGTAAACTAAATTTTTTTGTAAATCCTAGCTTCCGACCAAGAAGATAGGCGGTAGTAACAGTAAGGGTCATTTGACAAACAATAAAAATAAGTCCGGAACCACCAAGAGCAATAATATCTTTTAAAAGAAGGGTTGCACCAGTTAAAACGATGGAATACTCTAAGAGGTTACGTTCAGAAAATCTGGTTCCTTCATCAAGACTTTTGCGATTTAAAAAAGTATTACCGCAAAGAATACCAATACCAATGGCAAAAAGAGCAGCTCCAATAGTAGGCACGAAACGGGCAATGATTTGGGCTAAGATGGCGATAATGGCACAGGCAATAAAACCTGGTCCTTTGTTTTTTAAAAATAAAAATATTTTTTTCATGTTTAAAACCTTTCTTTATCAATTATTTACTTGAGTATAATGCGATAGTGATATAAAATCTAATTAGATATTACGTTAAAAAGATAAAAAAAAATTATATATCAGGAGAAACAGATGATAGATACAAGACTTAGAACCTTTATTATGGTAATGGAAGTAAAAAGCACGGTTATAGCAGCAGAAAAGCTGCATATCACCCAGCCCGCAGTTAGCCAACATATAAAAAGCTTAGAAAAGGAATACGAAGTAAAGCTATTTAATAAAGAAGGTAGAAATTTAGTAGCCACAAAAAAAGGCTTTCTCTTTTATGAAAATGCTTTACGAATAGCGGCAATGGAGGAACAATTAAAAGTTACTATGAAAGAAGAAAAAGGGATGCCATTAAAATTTGGTGTAACAAGATCAATTGGTGAAGGCATCATGCCAACCTTAGTTCCTAAACTGATGGATAAGTTTCCCCAAAGACAAATGATTATGCGGCTGCAAAATACGAGAACGCTTTTAAAAGATTTGGAAAACGGAATTATTGACTTTGCTCTTTTAGAAGGAAATGTAAGCCACAGAAAATATGAATGTCGACCGCTTAAAAAAGCGCGTTTTATTGCTGTGTGTAAGAAAGACGGAAAACATGCCTCTTATAAAACTTTAGCGGATACTTGTAATGCGACTTTGTTTTTAAGAGAAGAGGGAAGTGGTTCAAGAGAAATTTTAATTAGTGAATTAAAAGCCAGGGATATTGAGATTAAAGACTTTAAGGACGTTCATGTTTTTGAAAGTATTCCGGTTATTCTCTCG
>DXHJ01000169.1 GCA_019113475.1 Candidatus Dorea intestinavium
GCAGTACAACAAATTAAAAAGGCAAAAAGAGGAGATAATATTAATTTGGCATTAACGCATGCTGAATGGATTGAATTTGCACAACAATAACAGAATATAAAAGCTATATTTACATTATAGGGGGAGAGATATGGATAATGTAATAAGTGCATCAAGTTTGAATGATTTTATTTTTTGCCCGGTATCGGTTTACTATCATAGGCTCTACGACGATATGAATACAATGAGCTTTCAAAATACAGATCAAATCAATGGAACTTATGCCCATAAATCAGTGGACGAAAATAAATATTCTACAGATAAAAACATTTTAACAAGTATTAGTGCGTATTCAGAAAAATATAATATAATTTGTAAAATTGATATTTTTGACGGAAAAACGAAAAAGTTAAGGGAAAGGAAAAGACAAATACAGACAATATATGATGGCTATATATTTCAGCTGTATGCACAGTATTTTGCTATTAAAGAAATGGGGTATGAAGTCGATAAGTTGGAACTTTATAGCATGACCGATAATAAAGGGTATAAAGTTCCTCTTCCAGAAGAGGATAAGGAAATGTTTATAAAATTTGAGAATATTATAGAGGATATGAAAGCATTTAATCTTCATAATTTTACTCAAGATAATGCAAAAAAATGTTTAAGATGTATCTATGAACCAGCTTGTGATAGAAGTTTAACTGAAAAATAAGGGAAAACAGGGGGAAATCATATGCTAAGTGTACCAGATTTTGCAAAAAAACAAATTATTTTTGTATTTACTAAAGAAGGAGACAAGATATCATTTTCAAATGAAAATGTTATCGTTAAAAATAAAGAAGGGAAAATAAAACATCAATCTACATGTTATCGTTTATTTATGTTATGTATTGTAGGGCATATGTCGGTGACTAGTGGTTTACTTCAAAGAGCGAATAAATTCGGCTTTACAATTTGTCTAATGACAGTAGGCATGAGAGTGTATCAAGTTATCAATGGATATGGAGAAGGTAATACCATAATTAGATCAAGACAGTATGAGTATACAGGGTTAGAAATTGGGAAGATAATTATAAATAACAAAATAAAAAGTCAATACAAGGCACTTCAAACAATTCGTTACAGAAATGATGTGCTAAATGAAGCAATTGCTACAATGAAAAAGCATTCACAAGATGCTCTAGAAGCGGAAAATAGAAATGAGTTGTTAGGTATAGAAGGAAGTGCAGCAAGAGTGTATTTTCCCCAAATATACTCTAATGTGCAATGGAAAAGAAGGTAACCAAGGGTGAAATCAGATTATATTAATGCAACTCTGGATATGGGTTATTCAATGTTATTTCAGATAGTTGATGCAATATTAAGAACATATGGATTTGATACATATTGTGGTGTGTTACATACTGACTTTTATATGAGAAAATCACTAGTTTGCGATTTAATAGAACCTATGAGACCTATTATTGATTTACAAATCAGAAAATCCATTAATTTGGGACAGTGCAAAGAAGAGGATTTTGAAGTTTATAATTATAAATACCAATTACCTTGGAAAAATAGTCCTAAATATGTTGCCTTTCTTATGGAAGCAATAATTGATAGAAAAGATGAAATTTTCCTTTACGTACAGCAGTACTATAGAGCTTTCATGAGAAACAAACCTTACAATGAATTTCCAAAATTTGAGGTACAAGTATGATTGTGATAAGTTATGATATTTCAAATGATAAATTAAGAACGAAATTCGCGAAATATTTATGTAAATATGGACATAGGTTACAATACTCGGTTTTTGAAATAGATAATAATGAAAGAGTTCTCAATAACATTGAGGCAGACATAAAAAATCTGTTTGAGAAAAAATTTACTCAAACAGATAGTATCATTATTTTTAGAATTTCAAAGAATTGTAAAATAACAAGATATGGCTATGCTAAAAATGATAATTCTGATATGATTATTGTAACATAAATTAAATTATGCAAACCTCAGTCTTTATAAACATTTTGAGGCAAATACGAACGCAAACTTGACATAATAGACATGTAACTCATTCTTATAAGTCATTTTAACAAGAACTTTTGTGTACTTTGACGATACAAGAGTTTAAAAGATATAAGTAATTTCTACTATTGTAGATCAAACTTATATAGGAGTAGCAGATTGGTTTAAAAGATATAAGTAATTTCTACTATTGTAGATGTGGGTCTAGCCATATAATCACCTCGATGTTTAAAAGATATAAGTAATTTCTACTATTGTAGATCGCAATGGTAACTAGAAACGAAAAAGGGTTTAAAAGATATAAGTAATTTCTACTATTGTAGATAACTCCGGCGGTCTTTACCGACTCAGGGTTTAAAAGATATAAGTAATTTCTACTATTGTAGATATTGCCCTTTATCTTGCCCGCATAGTGTTTAAAAGATATAAGTAATTTCTACTATTGTAGATGTAATTGCGGTTTTTGTAATATCTTTGTTTAAAAGATATAAGTAATTTCTACTATTGTAGATTTCCCTTGTGATTAGTTGCTTAAAGACGTTTAAAAGATATAAGCATATCAAAGTGAGCATATCAAATCTCATGATGATATGCTTTTTTATGTGCAAATATTGAACAATGGTAAATAATCAAGGACATAATCCTTATAGAGTTTTTATAACATTGTATAGCAACTTAACAATATCGTATAGTGGCTATACAATATGATTATGGAAAAAGAAAAGATGATTATTTATGATGACATATTAGGTTATTTTGATAAGTTAATTGATCAAATTGGTAAGTTAGAAGAAGTGGACGTTAAAACAAGATATGGGCATAAAATCCACAAAGCGGAAATACATCTGTTGGTTCAAATTAATAATACACCAGGAAAAAGCATGAGTGAACTCGCAAGAACTCTAGATGTAACGAGAGGAATGATTTCGCAATTAGCTAAAAAACTTGAAGAAAAGGAGTTAATAGAAAAAAAGAAATCCCTAGCTAATGAACGTGATGTTTTGCTTTATAATACGGCAGAAGGGGAGCGAATTGTAAAGCTTCATGCCAAATTTTACCAGGACCTTAATGACGTATTCTTAGACTATTTTAGTAAACTAGATTACAAGCAGACGGATACCATTCTTGAGTTTTTGAAAGTAACGGAAACTTTCATCGACCAAACAATTAAAGAACAAACGGAAAATGAACCATTAGAATAGGAGCAGCAATAAAGTGAAATATGAGAACGATTTAAGCAAGATCAAAGTCTTTATTGATGATAAAGAAATTCTCACCAAGAAATTGATTAGTGGGAATTAAAAAGAATGAAAAAGGTTTATTCTTTTTTAGGTAAGAAAGGTTTTAAGTTAAATTCCAATCTTTTAAAGCCGGAAAAAATAGATGAAGCAAGGTATCATTTGGCCATGACCAAAATGAGAAAAACGCCAGATGAATTAAGAGCAATGCTTAAAAAAAGATATAAATGGGGTGATAAGGCTGCTCATTTGATGGTTAAATTATCAAGAGGAAAAAGAAAGTTTTGTATCACTGAATTTACTTTCGAAACAGAGTTAGAACCGGAAGAATTTCTGGAAAAAGTAACAGATATTATTATGAATAATACGAAGAAGCACTTCTATATGAACGTTGCAGCTAATCCTGACCACTACGTTTTAGTAGGAACTAAGGGTAATACTTCGGAGATTTTAGAATGCCCCGCTGAGTTACCTCTACCATTTCGTTTTGGGGGGATTATGATGATGTATCAAACTTACATTCAAAGATGGGAGAAGGTTTTACCCATAGACTAGCAGGATCAGCCCTTTTAGAAGACGGCTTTGAAATGGGGGCTCTTCATCATCAATTAAAAAAAGAAGGAAAGGGTCTTAGATTAAGGGCCTTAATTGAGTTTCCTGTGGCTTTACCACACCATAATTTTAAGATGCACCAATACCATTTGGCTTGCGAATTTAGGCAGTGGATTGGTTATGTTCTCAATCAAATGTAAAACAAAAGCATGCCTTAATGAGCAATTATTTCACTCATCTTGGCATGCTTTTTCCATGTGTAATATAAATAAACTTTGTTTCGCTTATTTTTTTGTTTTGTTTATCTGGATTAAAATCCCCGTATTTCTTTTATCAAAAACTCTTTACCGCTAATGACGTCAAAGTCCAAGCTTTCACAAAAAGGACAAGCATGCTCATGGCCCGTTAGGCCATAAACTTTCCCGCAACTATTACAAATAGCATTAGCTGGTAACATTTCTATTTCCAGTTTAGTCTTTTCTAGGGCCGTGCCATCAACGGCGGCCGGAAAGCAGGCCTCTAAGTATCTCGGTACTACCGAGGCGTTTTCCCCTACTTGTAGGACTAGAGCTTCCACCGTAGATAAATTGTTTTCAACGACGACTCTCGATACTTGTTCTACTACATGATACATAATACCAAGCTCATGCATAATTTATTCCTTCCCACCAAAGATACTCTTTGCTTTAATCTTAATGGTTCTTTTAATAACGTGAGGAGTAATCGCCTTTTTCATCTTTAAGAATTCCACTCCTTCACCGTCGTAAACACGCTCTAAGGTAATGGCATCAAACTTACATTTGGTTGCACACATACCACAACCAACACACATATATTCATCTACAACCGTAGCACCACAGCCGAGACAACGTTTGGTTTCTTCTTGCATTTGCTCTTCGCTAAAGCCAGATTTTAAATCTCTAAAAGTTTCTTTTGTTTTAGCACCAGCTGGCATAGCAACTTTTTGCCTTGGAGTACGATCATAGTTATCGATTCTGGCATCGGCTTTATTTAATTCTTTAAATTGTCTAAGGCTTCGACCAAGTAATAAGTCTTGTCCTGGTTGAACAAAGCGGTGAATTGAAATAGCTGCTTGTTTACCAGCGGCAATAGCATCAATAGCAAATCTTGGTCCAGTAACAGCGTCACCACCAGCAAAGATATCAGGTTCTGTTGTTTGATAAGTTAAATCAGCTACTGGTATGGTTCTATTTCTATTTAATTCAATAGAAGTATTATCCAGTAAATTTCCCCAGTCAATGGCTTGTCCAATAGATAAAAGCACGGTATCAGCCGGAATGATCACGGTATTTTCTTCATCATATTGAGGGTTAAAGCGTCTATTTTCATCAAAAACAGAAAGACAACGTTTAAATTCCACCCCTGTTACTTTACCGTTTTCGGATAGAATTCGTTTTGGTCCCCAAGAGTTAACGATTTCAATGTTTTCGCCTGTTGCAATCGCAATTTCTTCTGGTAGAGCTGGCATTTCTTCGCGGCTCTCTAGACAGAACATAGAAACTTTTTTGGCACCAGAGCGAGTAGCAACTCTTGCTACGTCAATGGCTACGTTACCACCACCAATAACAACGACATTTCCTGATAGACATTTCTCTTCGCTACGATTTACCTTGCGAAGGAAGTCGATTCCGGAAATAACGCCCTTAGCCTCTTCACCATCAATACCAAGGCCACGACCTTTATTTGCCCCAATACCTAAGTAGAAAGCTTTATAACCTTTTTGTCTTAAATCATCTAAGGAAATATCTTTTCCTACTTCAATGCCAGTTTTAAAAGTAACACCTAAGGTTTTAAGAACGTCGATTTCGGCATTTACTACCGTTTTTTCTAAGACGAAGCTAGGAATTCCCATGGTTAACATGCCACCTAGGACTTCTTCTTTTTCAAAGACGGTTACTTTATAACCTTCAATAGCTAAGTAATAAGCACAAGATAGTCCCGCTGGGCCAGAACCGATCACAGCAATCTTTTTATCTTTATAGTCATGCTTAATTTTTGGAATAAAGCGATGTTCTTCTTTTAAATCTTGTTCCGCAATAAAGCGCTTAATATCATCAATTGCTAAAGGCTCATCAAGGTCCCCTCTAGTACAAGCATCTTCACAGCGTCTGTTACAAACATAGCCACAAACAGCCGGGAAAGGATTTTCCATTTTAATTAGTTCGAGCGCTTCTTTGTATTTTCCTTGAGCAGCTAGTTTAATATAACCTTGTACGGCAATGTGAGCCGGACAATTAGACTTACAAGGAGCAGTACCGGTATCCACAACTTCTTCTCGGTTGGTGCGATAATCAGGATTCCAATCTTTTTCACCCCAAGCATTATTTCGTGGAGTTTTTTTCGTGGTAATATCCGTGGTAACAGCACTATTAGAACAAAGTTTTTGGCCAAGTTTTAAAGCGTTTACCGGACAGTTTTCCACGCATTGACCACAAGCTACGCATTTTTCCTTGTCAATTCTAGAAACATAGTTGGAGCGCACCATATCGGTGTTTTTATACATACTACCGGAACGAAGAGAGAGACAAGAGCATCCACAGCAGTTACAAATAGCATGGGTTTTGCCCGAACCATCAATGTTAGGGATTTGGTGCATTAAGCCGTTTTCTTCAGCTCGTCTAATAATATCAAAGGCCTCTTCTCTGGTGATTTCTCTACCTCTTCCGGTACGGATGTAGTACTCAGCAGCGTGACCCATTTGGATACACATATCTTCCTTTAAGTGACCACAACCTTCTCCCATGGCTTCTCTATCGGTACGACAAGAGCAAGGAGAACAAGAAAAGATGGTGTTTTCATTTAAGTATTTAGAAACCTCTTCATAACCTACCCGTTTACTATTACCATCAATTGCACTTTCGATAGGGATAACCCGCATTAAGCCAATTCCTGGTGGAAACATACCAGCACTCATTGGTCCACGAACCCTTCCATAAGCTTCCATAGCATAAGCTACAACAGGATATTTTTTGACATTATCAAGGTTATTAACAATAATCTCCATAATACCAGGAATCCAGCTTTCCGCATTCCAGAAAGTATCAACGCCATCAATTTCATTGACAAAGGTCGTACCATAGGTGGCAAGTTTCATCATTTGTTCGTGACAATAATCTTCTGATTTACCAGTAATTTCCGTCATTTCTTTGGCCGTTCGTTTGGTGAAATAACCCATGGCAAGACCCATTTCGGCCATGTCATCATCAACCCCTGGTTCTAAGATGACATATTCCGGGTCATCCCACTGATAACTATTTTTCTTAGGATCACGGCGACCAAGCATATTAGCGAAATCCATTACTTTTTGCTTATATTGGCACTCATACCCTTCGGGGAAATACATTTTAGTAATATCTTTGTTTTGTGTTTCCATAAAATCCTCCTTTAGTTTTTTGCCTTGTTTACTTCTTCTAAAAGCCAATTAGCCCATTCTTTAATGCCTTCGCCGGTTTTAGCAGAAACAGGGAATATTTTAATATTAGGGTTTAATTTTTTAACCCGACTAATACAAGCTTCTAAATCAAAATCAAAATAATCAAGAACATCGATTTTATTAATCACTAAAGCATCACTAATTTGAAACATAAGAGGATATTTTAAGGGCTTATCATCTCCTTCAGGAACGCTTAAGATCATAGCATTTTTTGTTGAGCCAGTATCAAATTCAGCGGGACAAACGAGGTTTCCTACATTTTCTAAAACAACCAAATCGGTATGTTTAGCATCTAATGCGCGAATGCCTTGTCTAGTCATGTCGGCATCTAAGTGACACATGCCACCAGTGTGCAGCTGAATTACCTTTGTGCCAGTATTGGAAATAGTAGCAGCATCTACATCAGAATCTATATCGGCTTCCATAATAGCGATATTTAATTGATCTTTTAATTCGGCAATAGTTTTTACCAAGGTGGTGGTTTTTCCTGCTCCTGGTGAACTCATTAAGTTCAGTAAAAAAGTCCCCTCATCTTTTAATTCTTTTCGTAGTTTAGCAGCGTCTTTATTATTATCTTCAAAAACGCTTTCTTTAATCTCAATTACGCGATATTCATTCATAGTAATCATTCCTCCTTTAGATTACAATCTGGTCATACCAGTAGTACAATACTAAGTTCATTCTATTTAGTACGGCGGCAATTGTCAATAAAATATCAATAAATTAACTTTATTTAGCAGATAGCACAAGAAATGTATTGCGCAGTTGGAGGATATGTGATATATATTTGGTAATTGGTCATACCAAAAGTGCAATAGTAAGAGGGAGAAAGAAATGGAATTTACAAAACTTAGTGCCCCCAGTTTAAAAGAAATGTTTGTTAAAGAATTAGAGTCCTTGATTTTATCGGGAAAACTTAAAATAGGTGAAAAATTACCACCAGAAAGAGAACTTGCTGCCAATATGCAGGTAAGCCGCGCGGTTATTAATAGTGGCATTGCTGAATTATCAAGGAAAGGCTTTTTAGAAGTTAAACCCAGATCTGGGATTTATGTAAAAGACTATCGTCGTTATGGTACCTTAGATACCTTAGTCTCCATTATGAGTTATAATGGCGGCCAGCTAAGAAATGAAGAAGTTCGCTCATTTTTGGAAATGAAGTACGTCGTTGACAGGCTTGGCGCGGCTTTAGCCATTGAAAGAGCTAGTGATGAAGAAGTGAATAGACTAGAAGAGTGTTTAAAAGAATTAGCAGCAGTAAAGGCTGATAACGAAAAAAGTGTAGATGCAGTCTTTCGCTTTTATCATGAACTTTCCATGATTAGCGAAAATACAATTTTGCCTTTAATTTATAGCTCCTTTCAGGTACCAGTAAGGCATTTATGGATGCGCTTTATTGAAAAAAATAATACCCAAATTGTTTATGAAAGTGCTAAAGGAGTTTTTGAGGCCATTAAAAAAAGAGATAGAAAAGAAGCCATTAAAGCCGTAGAAAACGCGGTTACTAATGTAATAGAAGGAAAGAGGAAAATCTATGAAGACGAATGAAGAAGTATGGAAAAAAGTAGTGGCCTTTCACGGTCATGAATGTCCAGGACTAGCCATTGGTGTGAAGCTTTACGAAGCAGTGCTAGCCACCATGAAACTAGAAAGGGCAGCAGATGAAGAGTTCTATTGTATCACAGAAAATGATGCTTGTAGTGTGGATGCCATTCAGGTCCTTTTAGGCACCACCTTTGGCAAAGGCAACTTGTTTTTTAAAGACCATGGCAAACAAGTGTATACCGTGGTGAATCGCGGAACGGATGAAGCGTATCGCTTTTATTTTAATTGCCAGGAAAAAAGAGATTCCAAGGCAGAATTTTTAGCTTATTTACTAGATACCAAAGGTGAAGATTTATTTGCAGTTAAAAAAGTGGCCTCCCCACGCTTAGAAAAGGCCAAGATTTATAAAAGTTATCCCTGTGCTATTTGTGGTGAAAACACCTCAGAGCACCGATTAAAAAACAGAAATGGAGAAATGATATGTCTAGATTGTCTAGAGGAAAAATAAAAGGAATCAGTCTACTTTTAATTATGTTAATGACAGTTTCTTTAATAGGCTGTGGTAAAACAGAAGCAAAAGGAGAGACAGAAAAAAAGGAATTTAGAACCCTAACTGATAACAATAAACGAGAAGTAAAAGTGCCAAAAGAAGTAAAGTCTATCGTGTGTCTAAATGTGGGCAGTCTGCGTTTTACTACTTATTTAGAGGCCGAAGAATTGGTAGTTGGTATTGAAAAAAATGAAGTCGAAAAAAATGTGGCAAAGCCTTATAACTATATTAATAATGACAAATTAGCTAAACTGCCAATTATTGGGGATAACGGCGAAGCTTATGAAGAAGAAATTTTAAAATTAAACCCCGATGTAATCGTCGCTTCTTATGACAAAGAAACAGCCGATAAACTAGAAGAAAAGTTAAAAATTCCAGTGGTAACCATTCCTATTGTGGATAACCTTTATGATGATAACTACGTAGAAGCAATTACCATTTTAGGTAAGCTTTATCAAAAAGATAAGCGCGCTGCTAAATTAAAGGCTTATATTGATACCATCAAAGATGACTTAAATACCAGAACCGAAAGAACCAAAGAAGAAGACAAACCCCTAGTTTATGTGGGTGGGGTAGCTTTTAAAGGGGTTCATGGTATTGATGGAACCGAAGCTATGTATTTTCCGCTTACAGCAATTAATGCGAAAAATATAGCCGATGAAGCAGGTAAGAAAGAACCTTACAACATGGATATAGAAAATATTGTCAAGAAGAATCCGGAAATTCTTTTTGTAGACTATAACGGCCTAGAATTGGCTCGAGAAGATTACCAAAAAAATAAAGAACTTTTTGATGGTATCGATGCCATTAACAATAATCAAGTTTACTCGCAAATCTCTTATCGCTTTAGTGCCTTAAATGTGGAACTTGCTCTAACTGATGCTTACTTTGCCGGAAAAGTTATTTATCCGCAAGAGTTTGAAGACATTGATATTGCAAAAAAATCCGAAGAAATTTTTAATTTTTTCCTCGGTGAAAATTACTACGAAACCTTACAAGCAAATGGTATGGAATATGGTGAAATAAGCCTGGAGAAATAATGATGGTCAAGGTAGAAGTAAAAGAACTGCATAAAAAGAACCAATTTCAACAAGTAGCCCAATTACTGGGGCTACTTGTTGTGCTATTTTTCGTTTCCTTTTTGGGTCTTAGACTAGGCTCTTATGATATGGATTTAGCGGAAATTATAAAAGGAGCACTAGGAAAGGCGACCGATCAAAAGGTTAATTTAATTATTCAAAACATGCGACTGCCACGAATTGGGGCAGCAGTTATTGGCGGAGCTGGTCTTGGTGTTACAGGTTGTATTTTACAATCAGTCCTGCGTAATCCCATGGCTTCTGGCTCCACAGTGGGTATCTCCGCGGGAGCTTCTTTTGGGGCGGCCCTTTTCGTTCTAACGCCTTTTGTTTCTACGGTTACCATTACCTTAAGTGCGTTTCTTTGTAGCATGGTGGTTGCCCTACTTATTTTAGGCTTATCAAGGACAGGAAAAATGACTTCTAGCTCCATTATCTTGGCGGGTATTGCCATTAGCTCTATGCTTCAAGGAGCCACGACACTTTTGCAATTTTTTGCCAATGAAGTGGATCTTTCGGTTTTCATTTTTTGGACCTTTGGCGACTTAGGAAAAGTAGGATATCAGGAGTTACTACTTATGGCTGTGGCAGTCTTTGTACCCTTTTTGTATTTTCTTTTAAATCGCTGGAAATATAATGCCTTAAGTCTGGGAGATGAAACGGCTCTAAGTTTAGGAGTTGATGTTAGGCGCTTAAGTGTGAGCAGTATTCTCCTTTGTGCTCTTACCATTGCGGTTATTATTTCTCATCTAGGAACCATTAGTTTTGTCGGACTTTTAGCTCCCCATATTAGTCGGATTTTCAGTGGTGAAAATCATGCCTATTTAATTCCAGGTTCCGCTCTTGTAGGTGGTATTCTTTTAGTCCTAGGTGATATCTTATCACGAATGTTAATTCCACCAGTTATTTTACCGATTGGGGCTATTACCGCCTTCTTAGGTGCCCCTTTGTTTTTAGTTCTTCTTTTAAAAGGAGGGAAAAAACATGCTTAAAATCAAAGGATTAACCTATGAATATGCCAAAAACCATCAGGTCTTAGAAGATATCAGCTTTAGTGCCAAAGAAGGGGAATGCCTAGCTATTTTAGGTAACAATGGCGTAGGTAAAAGCACCCTTTTAAAGTGCATTAATCAAATTATTAAACCAAAATGCGGCGAAGTTCTTTATGAAGAACTTTTATTAAGTCATTTAAAAAGAAGAGAACTTTCAAAGAAGATTGCCTTTGTTAGTCAACAAAGTGAAAAAATTCATTTAAAAGTTATTGATGTGCTCTCTCTTGGTCGCTGTCCACACATTGGTTTTGCCTTGCAAGCCCATGATAAAGAGCAAATGGATCTTATTATTAAAGAAATGAAAATAGAAGGTTACCTCGATCAATACTTGGATGAATTAAGCGGAGGAGAAGTACAAAGAATTATGATTGCCAGAGCCCTAATTCAAGAACCTAAAATCCTCTTACTAGATGAACCAACAAGTAACTTAGATATTAAACATAAAGAAGAAATTTTAAGCTTGATTCAGGAAGTTAGCCGTAAAAAACAAGTCATTGTGATTATGGTTTTACATGACCTGAACCTGGCGATTAAATACTGTGATAAATTTATCTTCTTAAAAGATAAAAAGATTTATGAAAAAGGAAATATCGACATTATTACCAAAGAAAATATTCGAGAAGTTTTTGAAGTGGATAATGAAATGGTAGAAATAAAAGGACGAAAAATCATTATTTAAAGCTTTTGCCTTCTGGTTTTTCCTATGATACTATAAAAGAAAAACAGATGAGAAAGGCGGACTATGGAACTTAATCGTAAAAACATGAAAATGATTCGACAAATTATTCTATTTATTGCAATGTTGATTGTTATAATTTGGAAGTATGAAGCAGCTCTTAGTATTTTACGCTTTATTTTAAGCCTGTTATTCCCCTTCCTCTTAGGAGGAGCCATTGCTTTTATTTTAAATGTCCCCATGGGCTTTTTTCAAAGACATTTGTTTCCCGAGGAAAAGACCAAGAAAAGTAAAGTCTTAAAAAAGTTAGCCAAACCTCTTTCCATTGTAATTGTTTTAATTTTAATGCTTTTGATTTTGGGAGTGGTGATCTTAGTAGTCATTCCGCAACTAGCCCAAACCTTTACTAAACTTGGAAGCACCATCTCTAAATGGATTCCTCAGGTACAAGAGGTGATTACTAGTCGTTTTGGGGAAAATAAGCAGATTATCGATTTTATTGATCAATTAGATGTGGACTGGGGCGATATTACCAATAAGGCAGCAGCTTATTTAAATGAAGGGGTCAATGCTATCTTTGATTCTACCTTTAAAATTGTGAGTGGTATTATGAGTGGCATTACTTCCTTTTTTATCGCCCTTATTTTTTCAATTTATATTTTATTACAAAAAGAAAAGCTAGGACTGCAAGGGAAAAAACTTTTGTATGCCTTTATTAAAAAAGAAAGAGCAGATCAAGTAGTTGGTATCTTTTCTCTTAGCTATAAAACCTTTTCTAGTTTCCTAACGGGACAATGCCTGGAAGCGGTTATTTTAGGAACCATGTTTTTTATAACCATGACCATTCTTCGTCTTCCCTATGCACTTTTGGTTTCCCTTCTAATTGCGATAATGGCCCTAATTCCTATCTTTGGTGCTTTTATCGGTTTAGCAATTGGTAGTTTCCTAATTGTTATGGTAAATCCTATGCAGGCTCTAATTTTTATTATTATGTTTTTTGTTTTACAACAAATTGAAGGAAATCTCATCTATCCTCACGTGGTAGGAAATTCCGTTGGTCTTCCTTCTATCTGGGTTTTAATGGCAGTAACCTTAGGTGGTAATTTAATGGGGGTTTTAGGAATGCTACTATTTATTCCCCTTATGTCTATCCTTTATACCATTCTTCGCGGAGCGGTAAATGAAAGACTTAGAAAGAAAGCGTTAACGATTAAAGACTTTAAATAAAGCTTTAGATGAAAAAACTCAGTGCTAACGCACTGAGTTTTTTCATAGAGTGAATTAATGTGATTAATATGCTATAAAACCGCCATCAACAGGGAGGGCAACCCCGTTTATGTAACTAGCCTCATCCGAAGCTAGAAAGAGAGCGGTGTAAGCAACTTCAATAGGTTCGCCAACGCGGTAAGAAGTAGCCGCTCCAGCCGTGGCCTTTTTAAGGCCTAGTTCACTAACATTAGCCATGCCTTTTTCAGCAATTTCGGTATTGATGCCACCAGGGCAAATGGCGTTACAGCGAATGTTTTGATCATCATACATTTGAGCAATGTTTTTGGTTAAACCAACCACAGCATGTTTAGAAGCCGTGTAAGCTGCTCCAGCACGACAACCCATAAGTCCGCCAACAGAAGCGGTGTTAATAATATTGCCACCACCATTTTCTAACATAATCTTAAGTACTTCTCGGGAAAACTTCATTACGGCAGTTAAATTAATGCTCATAACTCGTTCCCAAAGGTCATTATCCAGCTCGGTAAGAGGTTTCATATCATCCATAATACCCGCGTTATTTATGAGAATATCGATTTTACCAAATTCTTTTAGAGTTTCTTTTACCGCAGCGTTAATATCTTCTTCTTTCCCTACATCACAGGTAAAGGGATAAATTACATTGCCTTCGTCTTTTGCCTCTTTCGAAAGTTCTTCTAATCGTTCTGTTCTTCTAGCAAGAGCGACAACCTTTGCTCCTTCTTTAGCAAATAAACGAGCAATTTCACGACCCATTCCTGAGCTTGCTCCGGTAATAATTGCTACTTTTCCTTCTAAACGCATGTCGACTTCCTCCTTAAATGATGTTATTTTATTGTCTTAGTAGTATTATTGTAACAAAGGAAAAGTCTAATTACTATAATAATAAATTGGAATAAGAAGTTATAATTATTTAAAAAGACAAATAATTTATACTAATTTTATCAAAATTAAAAAAAGTTTGAAAAGTTGTAAAAAAAAGCTAAGTTTGTTATACTTTTAATGTAACTAAAAACGCACCAAGAGATGAGTAGCTAATGGAAATCCATGTTGGATCATACGAAAAATAAAGTAGCATGATAAGTGGTTAGCATTTAGGTTATCAAAGTTTTGTTTTCTAATTGACATTCAAATAGTCAGTTGCTATAATGTGGAAGACAAGAAATCTCTAATAGTTCGGATTGTTACTGTTGAGAAACAGGCAAAACCAAATTTCATGCGCGCTATGCGTCTACGAAGTTTGGTTTTTTTTATGTAAAAGGCGGAAATGTCATGATTATTGAAAAGGTCATAAATAACAATGTCGTCAGTGCTTTTGACCATAAAGATAGAGAAGTCATTATTATGGGACGGGGGATCGGATTTAAAAAACGTCCAGGTGAAAAAGTACCAGAAGATAAGATCGAGAAAAAATTTGTACTAAACAATGAAGATGAGGTAGGACGTTTTACAGAGCTCTTAAAATCGCTGCCCTTAGAACACTTACAAGCATCTTCAGATATTATAGATTACGCAAAACAAGTAATGAAAGGTCAACTAAATCAAAATATTTATATTACTTTAACCGATCACATTAATTTTGCGATAGAAAGACAAAAAGGTGGCATGCTCTTTCGTAATGCCCTCTTACAAGAAGTAAGAAGCTTTTATCCTAGCGAATATTTAATTGGCGAATATGCCATTGCTTTAATTGATCGCCAAATCGGGATTAAATTTCCGGTAGACGAAGCAGCTTCCATTGCTCTTCACTTTGTTAATGCCGAATACAATACCGGCATGAGTGATACCATGAAGATCACTTCCCTAATTCAAGAAGTTTTAAATATTGTAGAAGAAGAGTTTCAAATTAATTTAAATGAAGCCGGCCTTCATTATAGTCGCTTTGTAACGCATTTAAAGTTTTTGGCGCAAAGGATATTTACGAAACAAATGCTCGATAATCATGAACAAGAGTTTATAGACATGATTGTCAAAATATATCCCCGGGAATTTGAATGCAGTCAAAAAATAGGGAATTACATTAAGGAACAATATGGACATTCTATTTCTAAAGAAGAATTGGCCTATTTAACAGTTCATATAAGGCGAGTGCAGCCAGAAATCAACGATTAAAGGAGAGTGTGACTATGTTTGATTTTCTAAAAAAGAAACAAAAAGGCGAAGTTTTAGGATCCCCAATAGAAGGAGAGGTGGTATCAGTTACAGAGGTAAATGACCCTACTTTTGGTGAAGAAATCCTTGGTAAGGGCGTTGCCATTAAACCGACTAACGGCAAAGTATATGCGCCAGTTGATGGTAAAGTAACCATGATGTTTGAGACCAAACATGCTTTTAGTATGCTGTCAGCACAAGGTGCGGAAATATTAGTTCATATCGGCCTTGATACAGTAACACTAAAAGGAAAACATTTTACAGCTCATGTTGGCAATGATGCAGAAGTAAAGAAGGGGGATTTGCTCTTAGAGTTTGACGTAGAAGCACTAAAGGCAGAAGGCTTTGATGTGATTTCTCCAATGGTTATTACCAATTCAGATGATTTTAAAGAAATCATCAGAGAAACAAACAAAGATGTAAAACCTGGTGACCAAGTAATGGAATTAGTGAAATAAGGAGAAAATTGGAAAATGAAGACATTTAATTATGTAATCACAGATGAGTTAGGAATCCATGCAAGACCAGCTGGATTGTTAGTAAAAGAAGCAAAGAAATTTGAAAGTTCAATTAAAATTACCGTTGGTGAAAAAACAGTAGATGCCAAGGGTATCATGGGTGTAATGCAACTTGCTGCTAAACAAGGCGATGAAATCACCCTTAGTGTAGAGGGAGCAGATGAAGATGCTGCCATGGCCTCTATAGAAGCGTTCTTAAAGAACAACTTGTAACGATAGGAATCTGTGTGTGTGCAGATTTTTATAAAAAACTAAATATTTAGAGAGAGAAAGTCCAGCGGTGTGATGTCAAGTGAGAAATGAAATAAAAACCTATATATTTGTCCTATTTCTCAAAAAGCGCAAAACACCTACCTAAGCCCTGTCGACCAAGTTTTGAAAAAATGAGCAGGGCGGCTT
>DXHJ01000170.1 GCA_019113475.1 Candidatus Dorea intestinavium
CTTCAATTGCTGCTCTTATCTCTTCCATTAAGTGGTTATAAAAATAGAGATTATGTAAAACGCAAAAACGCATACCCAGCATTTCTTTTGCTTTCAGTAAATGTCTAATATAGGCTCTTGAATAGGTTTTACAAACCGGGCAATTGCAGCCTTCTTCTATCGGTCGCATATCAAGTTCAAATTGCTTATTAAAGAGATTTAATTTGCCCTTACCGGTATAGACATGACCATGTCTGCCATTTCTACTAGGATAAACACAGTCAAAAAAATCAACCCCTCGGTCTACTGCTTCTAAAATATTGATAGGCGTTCCTACTCCCATTAAATAAGTAGGTTTATCTTCAGGTAAGTGAGGAACTACCCTATCTAAAATGTGATACATCTCCTCATGACTTTCGCCTACTGCTAAACCGCCAATAGCATAACCATCTAGGTCTAATTTTGAAATATCTTGCGCATGTTTAATGCGGATATCTTCATAAATTCCACCTTGGTTGATGCCAAAGAGTAATTGGTTTTTATTAATTGTATCTTCTCTTTGGTTAAGTTCTTGCATTTTTTCCTTGCAACGAACCAACCATCTTGTCGTTCGTTCTACGGAAGCCTCAATATACTCTCTAGAAGCTACAGAAGAAGGGCACTCATCAAAAGCCATAGCAATCGTTGACGCTAAATTTGACTGAATTTGCATACTTTCTTCCGGTCCCATAAAAATCTTTTTGCCATCAATGTGCGATTGAAAGTAAACCCCTTCTTCTTTTATTTTACGTAATCCAGAAAGAGAAAAAACTTGAAAGCCACCAGAGTCCGTTAAAATGGGCTTATCCCAAACCATAAACTTATGGAGTCCGCCTAGCTTTTTAATCACTTCATCTCCCGTTCTTACATGTAAATGATAAGTATTCGATAATTCCACTTGGGTGTTAATTTGTTTTAGGTCTTCTGTTGATACGGCCCCTTTAATCGCGGCCACGGTTCCTACATTCATAAAAACCGGGGTTTCTATGCTACCGTGAACAGTAGACAAAGTACCCCGTTTTGCAAGACCGTCTTTCTTAATGATCTTGTACATATTCCTCCTATTGATAACAAAGAACTGGTGTTCCAACTGTTATCATATCATATAATTGTCCGGCTTCTTCAAGCACCATATTAATGCAGCCATGAGAACCTCTAGTTTGGTAAAGATTTCCACCAAACTCCCATTGCCAAGTAGCATCATGCATACCTATGGCCCCATTAAATGGTAACCAGTAAGAAACTGGAGATTCCCATTCGTATTGACCATTTGCTTGTTTTGGTCCTCTAAGCGTTCTGTTTCTTTGCTTATTATATAAGTAAAATGCTCCCGGTGGCGTTGCATCTCCCTCATTAGGATTTCCGGAAATGATATTACAAGTCATGACCGTTTGTCCATTTTGTACATAATAGAGAACTTGATTTGTTAAGTCAATTTCCACATAAGTAGAGCCAACCCCTGAGCCATCATGGTTGACACCTCTGGTTTTATAAGCGGGTTCTCTTTCCACTACTTCAGCATTTTGAATATTAGCAATCAGCGCATTGTACTCGGCATCTATATCCATTTGCCAGCCAAAAGTTCCAGCTGGAACGGATACGACTCTGCCACTAACGGTAGTGTGCTCAATGGGTTTTCCTTTGGTATCATATTTTTCTGCTAAAGAAACTAAATAATCTTTAACTCCTTGCTCATTAAAAGTAACTTCCATTTGATCATTGACCGTAATCCAGTTGGCTATCATAGAAGCATCTACTACTTCTTTATTAGGATTAAAATCATAAGTAACGGTTGCCCCTAAATAAGCGTTCATATCTTGTCTTGCTTTTTCTACTTCAGGAGAGGTAGAAACAAAAGCTGGTTTTAAGTAACAACCCTCTTTTTCTAAGGAAATCTCACTATTAAAGCCTTCAATTGCTGTTTTAATTGCTTTGGTTAGCACTTCTTTGTCTACTTGTGTGCCGGTTACTTCTTTTTGAATCACAAATTCTGTATCTTTAAACACAGGAGTCGCATTTTGTGGTGCTTTTTGATGTTCCTCATTTAAGCAGTTTAACTGATCAATTCTTTGCTGCAGTTTTTCTTCATTATATTGAACACCAATAGGGGTTTCTACCTCGGATTTTTTCCAGAGAGAGGTAAACCATAAAAATTGATTTTGGTCTTTTAAAACTTGATCTACTTGATCGCTTTCAACAAACTTCAAATCAATTTCACTACCCTTAATGGTTTCTTTTTGATTGTCTAATTCATTTAAGACCAAGCCATAATTATCCACTTGATTTGACATATAGGTCATCGCTTGATCATGATTTTTCAAAGAAAAGTTTGTGCCGTTTATTTTTGTATTGAAAAGAAAATGATTGGTGAAATAATAAGCAAATCCGCCGTAAATAAGTAGTAATAATCCCAAAATAATTGAAGTTGCTAAAACAATTGTTTTCTTTTTCTTTCTTCTTTTTTCAATTAATTCATCAGGACTTAAATCTTGTATTTTTTCTGCCATTTTGGCTTCTTTTTTTATTCTTCTTCGTTCTTTCCTTGAGAGTTCATCCTCATCACTTATCTCACTGAAAATTTCTCCTTCGGTGTGGTCAGTTTCATCAGAAAGACCATCAACAGGTAAAGACTCATCTGAAAAAGCTTCTTTTGTAATTTTTTCGGTTTGTTTTTCTTTATTAACTTTTTTATTCTTTTTTTTCTTTGTTTCAAGGGGTTCCCTCTTTTCCTCTGTGATACTGTCATAAAGTTCAAGCATGGTCTCTTCGATTAGAATATTTGTCTCTAAATCATTAACCCCAGTAAGTGATTCCTTTGATTTCATTCATAAGCTCCTTATTAGCGTGCGGTTAAAATATCACCTTTGGGCCTATTATATTATGTTTTTTTCAAAAAGTACAGTGGTATTGAAGAGAAACTTTGTGTATAATGAAGAACAGTAATATAT
>DXHJ01000171.1 GCA_019113475.1 Candidatus Dorea intestinavium
AGTTCCATTTGACTAGCATCAATACGTTCTTGTTTCATAGTGTCCTCCTTCTAGAAATTCAGCCCAGCTTCTCGAGCTGCGTCTGCTAATGCTTGTACTTTACCATGGTATATAAAGCCGCCTCTATCAAAGACTACATCCTTAATACCTTTGCCAACTGCTTTTTCGCCAATTGCTTTGCCTAAATATGCTGCTGCATCAACGTTGTTCGTTTTTTCTAGGTTTGCTTTTACATCTTTATCTAATGTAGAAGCAGAAACTAAAGTATTTCCAACGGTATCGTCAATAATTTGAGCATACATATGATTGTTACTTCTAAATACAGCTAAACGTGGGCATTCAGGTGTTCCACTGAAACGGTTACGAATCTTTTTGTGTTTGCCTACGCGAACTTTGCTTCTTACTTTTTTATTAACCATTTTCACACTCTCCTTATTTATTTTTTACCAGTCTTACCAACTTTACGTCTAATAACTTCATCAGCATATTTAATACCTTTACCTTTGTATGGCTCTGGTCTTCTCTTGTCTCTGATTTCCGCTGCGTATTGTCCAACTTTTTCTTTGCTAATACCTTTTACGATGATCTTGTTTTGTCCTTCAACGACAGCTTCAAGACCTTCTGGATCCTCCATCTCTACTGGATGAGAGTAACCAAGGCTTAATGTAAGTTTTTTGCCAGATTTTGCTGCTCTATAACCTACACCATTAACCTCTAGTACTTTTTCATAGCCATCAGTTACACCAACAACCATGTTATGAATTAATGTTCTTGTAAGACCATGAAGTGATTTCATTTTCTTTAAATCATTTGGTCTTGAAACAACGATATGTCCATCTTCTTCTTTGATGATCATTTCTACAGGAAGTTCTCTTTCCAGAGTTCCCTTAGGACCTTTAACGGTCACTTTATTGTTCTCGGCAATCTCAACAGTTACGCCTGCAGGAATTGCGATTGGCAGTCTACCTATACGTGACATACTACCTTCCTCCTAACTTAGATTCTCCACCAATTTTGCAATTAGTGGTTTTCAGTTTTTTCTATTTTTATAATGATTATGCGACGGGGGCCTTTAATTTATCTGAATTACCAGATAAAGCAAAGTACTTCTCCGCCTACATTTTTGTTTCTAGCTTCTTTATCTGTGATTACGCCTTCATTTGTTGAAATGATTGCTGTTCCAAGTCCACCAAGTACTCTTGGAAGATCGTTACTGCTTGCGTAGACACGAAGTCCCGGTTTAGAAATTCTCTTAAGTCCGGAAATAACTTTTTCGTTCTTATCTGCACCATATTTTAATGTAATATTGATTACTTTAAATGCACCATCTTCGGTAACATCATATTTTGCAATATAACCTTCGTTAAAAAGGATATCTGCAATTGCAATCTTCATTTTTGATGCAGGAATACTTACTGTATCGTGTTTTGCAGTATTTGCATTACGAATTCTTGTAAGCATATCTGCAATTGGATCGCTCATAGTCATGTGAATTGTCCTCCTTTACCTATACTTCTACCAACTAGCTTTTCTTACACCAGGGATTTGTCCTTTGTATGCCAATTCGCGGAAGCAAATACGGCAGATTCCATATTTTCTTAAATATGAATGTGGACGTCCACAAATTCTACAACGATTATATTCTCTTGTTGAGAACTTTTGTTTACGTTGTTGTTTAACTTTCATTGATGTCTTAGCCATCATTTACCTCCTTATTTTGTATATGGCATGTTAAATTGAGTTAACAATTCACGCGCCTCTTCATCTGTTTTAGCAGTTGTTACAAAGATTACATCCATACCTCTTACTTTATCCACTTTATCGTATTCGATTTCAGGGAAAATAAGTTGTTCTTTAATTCCTAAAGAGTAGTTTCCTCTACCATCAAATGCATTAGGGTTAACCCCTCTAAAGTCACGTACACGAGGAAGTGCAAGATTGATAAGTCTATCTAAGAACTCATACATCTTTTCGCCTCTTAATGTAACTTTACATCCGATAGGCATTCCTTCTCTTAATTTAAAGTTAGCAACAGATTTCTTTGCTTTACATGTAACTGCTTTTTGTCCTGTGATTTTTTCTAAATCAGCAATAGCGGACTCTAATACTTTATGATTTTCTTTTGCTTCTCCAACACCCATGTTTACCACGATCTTGTCAAGCTTAGGTACTTCCATAATATTTTTATAACCGAATTTTTTTATTAATGCTTCTACGATTTCGTTTTCGTATTGCTCTTTCAGTCTGCTCAAAGTCTATGTCCTCCTTTCCGGAATTAGTCTATAATATCGCCTGTTGTCTTAGCGAAACGTACTTTCTTTTCTCCGTCCATTTTTACACCAATGCGTGTTGTCTTACCTTTGTGTAAATACATAACATTGGAAGCATCAATAGGACCTTCTTTGTTAATGATACCACCGTTTTGATTTGTAGCACTTGGTTTTGTGTGCTTTGTGAGCATGTTTACACCTTCTACTACTACTTTACCCTCTTTAGAGTTAACAGCGATAACTTTACCTTCTTTATCTTTATCTTTACCAGCGATAACTTTAACCATATCGCCTTTTTTAATTTTCAGTAATGCCATCTTGCATACCTCCTTAAAGTACTTCCGGAGCCAAGGACACAATTTTCATGAAGTGTTTTTCACGAAGCTCTCTTGCTACCGGTCCAAAAATACGGGTTCCTCTTGGTGTCATATCGTCTTTTAAAACTACAGCAGCATTTTCATCAAATCTAATGTATGAACCGTCTTTACGACGAGTACTATTTACAGTACGAACAACAACGGCTTTAACAATGTCACCTTTTTTAACAACGCCACCTGGTGTTGCATCTTTAACGCTTGCTACAATTACATCTCCGATACTTGCATATCTTCTTGTAGAACCACCAAGTACACGAATACATAGTAACTCTTTTGCGCCAGTGTTGTCTGCCACTTTAAGTCTGCTTTCTTGTTGTATCATGCAGGTTTCCCTCCTTATACTATTTTGCTTTTTCCATAATCTCAACAAGTCTCCATCTCTTATCCTTTGAGAGTGGTCTTGTTTCCATTACTTTTACTTTATCTCCAATGTTGCATTCGTTTGCTTCGTCATGAGCTTTCAATTTATAAGTTTTTTGAATGATTTTCTTATAAAGAGGATGTTTAACATGATCTTCAACGGCAACAGTTATAGTTTTATCCATTTTATTACTTACTACTTTACCCACACGGGTTTTTCTAAGATTTCTTTCCACTGTCTATACTCCTTTCAGGATTATTGTGCAGCATTAGCTTTTTCAGCTATAACAGTTTGGATTCTAGCAATGTTTTTTCTAACATCTTTAATTCTGCTAGTATTCTCTAACTGATTTGTTGCATTTTGGAATCTCAAATTGAAAAGCTCTTTTTTAGCAGCTACTAATTCTTCGTTTAATTCTGTTACTGATTTTGCTTTTAAACCTTCTACATATGCTTTAATTTTCACTGTTATCACCGCCTTCTAATTGTTCGCGAGATACGATCTTACATTTACATGGTAATTTATGTACTGCGAGTCTTAAAGCTTCTTTTGCTACATCTTCAGGTACGCCAGCTATTTCAAACATAACTCTGCCTGGTTTAATAACTGCTACCCAATACTCGAGTGCACCTTTACCTTTACCCATACGAGTTTCAGCAGGTTTTCTTGTAACCGGCTTGTCTGGGAAAATTTTAATCCAAACTTGACCACCACGTTTGATGTAACGAGTCATAGCAACACGGGCTGCTTCAATTTGGTTTGATCTAATCCAGCAAGGTTCAGTTGCTACAATACCATACTCACCGTAGGTTATCTTATTTCCGCGAGTCGCTTTACCTTTCATGGAGCCACGGAATTGTTTACGTCTTTTAACTCTTTTTGGCATTAACATTATTTATCGCTCCCTTCCTTGTTCGCTTTTCCTGGAAGTACTTCGCCTTTATAAATCCAAACCTTCACACCAACCTTTCCGTATGTTGTGTCGGCTTCAGCGAATCCATAGTCAATGTCTGCACGAAGTGTTTGTAGAGGAATTGTTCCTTCGCTGTAGAATTCTGTACGAGCCATGTCAGCTCCGCCAAGACGGCCTGATACAGATGTCTTAACACCGTATGCTCCTGATTTCATAGTTCTTGCCATGCTTGATTTCATTGCACGTCTAAAAGAAATACGATTTTCAAGTTGTAATGCGATGTTTTCAGCCACTAATTGTGCGTCTTTATCTGGTCTCTTTACTTCTTTAATATCAACTACTAATTTCTTATCAGTAAAAGAAGCTAATTCTGCTTTTACTTTTTTTATTTCAGATCCACCTTTACCAATTACCACACCTGGTTTAGCTGTATAGATCGTGATTTTAATGCGGTCAGATGCTCTTTCGATATCAATCTTAGAAACACCAGCGCTATATAGCTTTTTCTTTAGAAATACTCTGATCTTATGGTCTTCTACTAAGTTATCAGCAAAATCTTTTTCTGCATACCATTTAGAAGCCCAGTCGTTAATAACACCGACTCTTAAGCCATGAGGATTTACTTTTTGTCCCATGATTGTCCTCCTTATCTTTCATCTAACACAAGTGTGATGTGGCTCATTCTTTTTTCAATACGATAAGCTCTACCCTGTGCTCTAGGTCTAATTCTCTTCATAGTTGGTCCTTTATTGGCGTAGCATTCTGCCACATAAAGATTTTCTCTATTCATTCCATTATTGTTTTCAGCATTAGCAATAGCTGACTCCAATAATTTTTTTATTAAGCTTGATGCATATCTTGGATTGTATGTCAGTAAGCCAAGTGCACTGGTTACATCCTTACCTCTAATGGCATCTAATACGAAACAAGCCTTTTGAACAGAAACCCTTGCGTAAGACAATTTTGCAGAAGGTCTGGTATCTTTGTTCGCATTTCTTTCTCTTTTGATTTGGGATCTATGTCCTTTTGCCATGGATGAACCCTCCTTTCAAAGTTTGTTCTATTTCAATCTTGATTTTTTATCGTCTTTTCCATGTCCTCTATAAGTTCTTGTTGCAACGAACTCTCCAAGTTTATGTCCAACCATATCTTCTGTAACATATACTGGAACATGTTTTCTTCCATCATGAACTGCTATTGTATGTCCAACCATACTTGGGAAAATTGTTGATCTTCTAGACCATGTTTTAATAACACTTTTATCTCCCGCTTCGTTCATAGCGTCAATTTTTTTAAGTAGGCCTGCATCTGCAAACGGTCCTTTTTTTACTGAACGTGACATAGGTGTACCTCCTTATACTATTTGATAGATTTTCCGTCTCTTCTTCTTACAATCATCTTGTTAGAAGCTTTGTTTTTCTTACGTGTCTTAAGACCAAGTGCAGGTTTGCCCCAAGGAGTACTTGGACCTGGACGGCCGATTCCTGTCTTACCTTCACCACCACCGTGTGGGTGATCGTTAGGGTTCATAACAGAACCACGAACTGTTGGACGAAATCCCATGTGACGTTTACGTCCTGCTTTACCAATTGTAATAAGGCTGTGGTCACCATTTCCTACTTCACCGATAGAAGCTCTACAGATGATTGGCACCATTCTCATTTCGCCTGAAGGAAGACGAAGTGTTGCATATTTACCTTCTTTAGCCATAAGTTGAGCTGAACCACCAGCACTACGAACTAATTGTCCGCCTTTACCTGGGTATAACTCGATGTTATGGATTTGTGTACCTACTGGAATCTCTGAAAGAGGTAGGCAGTTTCCAACACGAACTTCTGCATCAGGGCCACTCATAAGTTTGCTGCCAACCTTAAGTCCTTCTGGAGCTAAGATATAAGCTTTTTCACCATCAGCGTAGCTGATAAGAGCGATATTTGCTGTTCTGTTTGGATCGTATTCAACTCCAACTACTGTTGCTGGAATTCCATCTTTTCTTCTTTTGAAGTCGATGATTCTATATTGTTTCTTAGCGCCGCCTCCGCGGTGTCTAACTGTAATTTTACCTTGATTATTACGCCCAGCTTGTCTGCTCTTTGGAGCTAACAAAGATTTTTCTGGTGTTGATTTTGTTACTTCGGCAAAATCTGATCCAGACATATGTCTTCTGGAAGGCGTATATGGGCGGTATGTTTTAATTCCCATTGTGTATCCTCCTGTAATCTTCTAATTATTATTATCACGGAATTGCACCGTATGATTTACGAAGTTTCTTATAGTCCTTGGAAAATCTCGATTTCTGAACTATCTTCTGTAAGTTGTACTACGGCTTTTTTAGTCTTTGCTGTAGTACCATAAGCCATTTTACCACGAACTCTTTTTTTCTTTCCTAAGCAGTTCATTGTATTTACGCTTTTAACTTTTGTTCCGTCAAACATTTTTTCTACTGCTTCTTTAACTTGAGCTTTCGTAGCTTCTCTGTGAACTAAGAATGTATACTTCTTGTCACCCATAAGGTCCATGCTTTTTTCAGTAACAACTGGTTTAAGGATTACATCATAATATTTAATATCTGCCATTATGCGTACACCTCCTCAATATTTGCCACTGCTGCTTTTGTAGCAATTACAGTGTTATACTTTAATATATCGTATACGTTGATTGTATTTGTTTTACTTGTTTTGATTCCTTGGATGTTTTTAGCTGATAATTCAGCGTTTTTGTTACCATCTTCAAGAACAACGAGTGCTTTTTTAACTTCTAAGTTTTTAAGAACTGCTGCGAAATTCTTAGTTTTGATTTCGTCAAAGTTTAAGTCTTCCATTACGATAAATTTCTTATCAGCTACCATGCTGCTAAGCGCAGACTTAAGTGCTGCTCTTTTTTCTTTTCTATTCATTTTGAAAGAATAATCTCTTGGTGTTGGAGCAAATACAACTCCGCCGCCTGTCCATTGTGGAGCTCTGATAGAACCTTGTCTTGCATGACCTGTTCCCTTTTGTCTCCATGGTTTTCTTCCTCCGCCTGAAACTTCAGAACGAGTTTTTGCCTTTTGTGTTCCTTGGCGTTTATTTGCAAGTTGGTTTACAACTGCCATATGTAAAAGGTGTTCATTTACTTCTACACCGAAAATGGCATCATTTAAATCGATTGTTCCAACTTCTTTTCCTTCAATATTAAAAACTGATACGTTAGCCATCCTTAGTCTTCCTCCTTCCTTCTAAAGCTAAATTGCTTTAACTGCTTCTCTAATGGTTACTAAAGATTTCTTAGGTCCAGGTACAGATCCCTTAACTAAAAGTAAGTTGTTTTCTGCATCAACTCTAACCACTTCAAGGTTTTGAATTGTAATCTTCTTGCTTCCCATATGTCCAGGCATTTTCTTACCTTTAAATACTTTACTTGGATCAGAAGCTGAACCATTAGATCCTGCATGACGATGGAATTTAGAACCATGAGTCATAGGGCCTCTATGTTGATTGTGTCTTTTGATTGCGCCTTGGAATCCCTTACCTTTAGAGATTGCAGTAGCGTCAATTTTATCACCTGCTACAAAGATATCAGCTTTGATTTCATTTCCAGCTTCGTAGTCTCCTTCAAGTTTGAATTCTCTGACAAACTTTTTGCTAGAAACGCCAGCTTTTTTGAAATGTCCTTGTTCTGCTTTTGTAGCACCATGTCTGTGAACGATTTCTTTTTTACCACTTTTGTCCTTTTGAACTGTTTTGTCTTTCATATCTACATAGCCGATTTGTACTGCATCATAACCATCGTTTTCAACAGTTTTGATTTGTGTTACTACACATGGGCCAGCTTCTAATACAGTTACTGGTGTAAGTGTTCCATCTTCGCTAAAGATTTGGGTCATCCCAACTTTAGTAGCTAAGATTGCTTTCTTCATTATAATTACCTCCTGTAATATACAGCGGAACGTGATGTACGTTCATCCTACATTATTTAGGATTACTGCTCTTATTTGTTTTTCATTTTGATATCGATATAAACACCAGCTGGTATTTCAAGTCTTGAAAGTACATCAACCGTTTTTTGTGTTGGTGATGCAATATCGATTAGTCTCTTATGAGTTCTTTGTTCGAACTGTTCTCTGGAATCTTTGTATTTGTGAACCGCTCTTAGGATTGTAACTACTTCCTTCTTAGTTGGAAGTGGTACAGGTCCACTCACTTGTGCTCCATTCTTCTTTACAGTTTCGATGATTTTTTTTGCAGATGCATCTACTAATTGATGATCATATGCTTTTAATGTGATTCTCATTACTTGACTTGCCATAAAAAAAGTCGCCTCCTTTTCGTACTTTTGAAATTCAGTACGACAAGCGGTGACTGTACACTCTCCCGTGTGTATCGTGAGTTACTCACACGGTGTTTCCACGCATTGGTGGACCTATGATTCGTACAGTGACTTGTCGCCAGTTTCCTAACTTGACATTCGCTCCGCGGAAAACCTACCATTGAAGGTAGCAACCTCACGCTTCACAGCTATCATGTCACAGCCATATAAGTATATACTATGGCATTTGTATTTGCAAGTACTATTTTATCTTTTTTATTTTTTCTTTAAAATCCTTATTTTATAAGTTTCCGCCTGCTTCTCTAAATTCAAAAAACGCATAAAGAGGAATTGGTGCCAAAAGTAAAATATTCTTAATTAAGTCCAATAAACTTCTAAAAGGTAATAACCCATAGCCTCTAAATATATAAGATAAATAAAAAGAAATATGCAGTAGTACCACAAGCGCAACACAGCTACCGCTAATAATCACCATCTTCTTATCTTTAATAGCAATGATCTTTGGCTCGATTAGTGAAAGAATTAGTGCCGCTAAAGTCGTTACTAGTGCTACTACATATAATAGAAGAAACAGCTTTGATCCGATGCTTAATCCCTCCAAAGAGCCATTAAAAGAATAGCCGTAGACAAGGCGCTCAACAATGTTTAATTTAGCTAAAATCTCTAGGAAACAAACACCGATTAAAGGTAGAACCATGAATTTTTTAGGAACTTTAATCGTACCATAAACCATAAGCCCAAAAATAACCAAAAGAAGGCCTGGTAGAGTATTCGATAGAAAAGGCACGGGATAAAAAATTCCGCCGGCGAAAAGTAAAGTATAAAGGATTTGAAAGACCCCAGCAAAAACACTAGCAAACAAAAGCACCTTAGACCACTCTACTTCTCCCTTCGCATTGACAAACTGGGAAGTCACCTGACTTCTTACCTCTTCAAAAGAATCCGTACTATGAACGGGTTTTCCACAGCTTGGGCAAAATTTGTCATTCACATTTAAAGGACTGCCACAATGGCCGCAATGGTTCCCTCTATAATTAGAGCCGCCCACATTATAATTATCCGCTAAAGTATTGAAGTTTTTAATCAAAATATATTGAGAAATCCAAAAGCCAATGCCAAAAAAGAAGCTTCCGATGATTCGCCACAAAAGAATCGTTGTCCCGTTTTCAAGAATTTGCAGGTGATACCTTGTAAATCCCACTTTCGCCATCCGATTTCCTTGCTTATAAATCCAATAGAAGCCATAAATACCACAGGTAATAAAGCTTAGTAGGATTACGACAATATAATTCGGACTTTCTTCCCCATCGCCTTGACACATCCGGTTGAGTTCTTCGGTATAGGTATACATAAAAATCAAATCATAAATACCACAAGTGACAAAGCTTAATAAAAGATACGTCCAAAAGCTACGTTGTTTTATCATTTATCTTCTCCTTT
>DXHJ01000172.1 GCA_019113475.1 Candidatus Dorea intestinavium
AGTACCCCTAGTTTATAGCCTTCCTGTTTTAGTTTTAATAATACCTCTTTTATACCTGGATAGGCTTTTACATGGTAATTACAATAAGTATCAAATACTCTTTCATAAATCAAACTAGCTTCCTCTAATTGCTTTTTAGGATTTCCTCCCGAAGCTTCAAGAACTTTTTCTAGGAGAACTTTTGCTCCATTACCCACAAAGTTCCTCGTTTGTTCTTTGGTAATAGGTTGTAGCTCCATCTCTTGTAAGGTCAAATCCACCGAATACATTAAAGATTCTAAGGTGTTTACTAAGGTACCGTCTAAATCAAATATACATGCTTTCACTTTTGAGTTCCTCTTTTCTAATAATATAGGTAATCACTTAATTTTTCAAGAATATCCTTTTGTTATTTATCCCAATTATCATTTATTTCATCAATTTGTTGTTCTAATTTTTTAAGTTCTTTATTAGCCATCTCTTTATTTTTATAAACAATTCCAAGAAGTCTGTTTGCCGCTTTTACCACTTGATCAAAAAGAGCCTCATTTCTTTCTTGCTTTTTAGTAAGAGAAGTTCTTTTGACTCCGTAATTTATAATTTCATTGGTAAGTAAATCCACTTCTCCTAACGAATACGGTACGAAAATTGGTACTGCAAAGGTTTCCTGAACGGTTCTAGCAAACTGTTCCGCCACCTCCGCTTCTCCATGAACTACAAACACTCTTTGAAGTGGTGTTTCATAACCTTTGAGCCAATTTAAAAGGCCTTCTTTATCCGCATGGCCACTAACTCCAGTCAGCGTTTCTATCTTTGCTCTCACTTCGATATCTTCCCCAAAAAGTTTTACATTTTTTTTGCCTTCTAGCAAGCTTCTACCAAGCGTTCCTTTTGCTTGAAAGCCAACAAAACAAATTCTATTTTCTTTTTTCCATAAATTATGCTTTAAATGATGCCTAATACGGCCTGCTTCGCACATCCCTGAGGCTGAGATAATAACTTTTAATTCTTTATCAAAATTAATTGCTTTCGATTCCTCACTTGTAACCGTTGTAACTAAACCGTCAAATACAAGCGGATTAATTCCTTTTTCTATTAACCCCAAAGCTTCTTCATCAAAGCAACAACTATAATTCTTTTGGAAAATTTTTGTTGCCTCTATTGCTAGGGGACTATCCACGTAAACTTTAAAGTCAGGAAATTCAGGTAATAAGTTTTGTTCTTTTATTTCGCGAATAAAATAAAGTAATTCTTGTGTTCTGCCCACTGCAAAAGAAGGAATTACTACATTTCCTTTTTCTCTAAAAGTTTCTCTTAATATTTTTGTTAGTTCTGCTATATAATCCGGTCGTTCTTGCGCATGAAGTCGATCACCATAAGTTGATTCAATCACTACATAATCCGCCTCTGTAATGATATGCGGATCTTTTAAAATTGGCTGGTTTGTATTACCAAGGTCACCGGAAAATACAATTTTTCTTTTCTCCCCATCTTCTGTTAAAAACACTTCGATAGCAGCCGATCCTAAAAGATGCCCAACATCAGTAAAAGAAACATCGATTCCACTAGAGAGCGTAATTTTTTGTTCATACTCAACTGGTACAAATAGTTCTAACGCTTTTTTTGCATCTTCTACCGTATAGAGTGGCTCTTTTTCTTCTTTTCCACTTCTTCTGGCCTTTCGATTCTTCCACTCTGCCTCAGTCTCTTGAATATGTCCACTGTCTTTTAACATAATATTGCATAAATCTGCCGTTGCAAAGGTACAAATAATATCTCCCTCAAAGCCATTTTTCACGAGCAGAGGGATCTTCCCTGAATGATCAATGTGAGCATGGGTTAAAAGCAGGAAATCAATCTCTTTTGGATTAACAAGTAGTTCTTGATTTTCATAAATATCCGCGCCTTGTTCCATACCACAATCAATAAGAATTTGCTTGTTATTAACCGTAAGTAAATAACAGCTTCCCGTCACTTCATGAGCAGCACCCAGAAATTTCAATCTCATACTCATCCCTCCTTATGATACTATCATAACACAAACTTTTGCTTCTTCAACCTTGTTTTTAACAAAAAAAGTCGGAAACAAAATCTGTTTCCGACTTGAATTATATTCCTATTTTTTAAAGAAATCAGGGATTTTAATATCTTGTTCTTTCACTTTACTTTTTGGTACCCTTGGAGTATTAAGCGTTGGTGTTGTACCACCAATTGGTCTTTCATACTTTGGTTCTTCTTTCTCTTCAAATGTATGACTATATTTTTTCTCAATATTTGATTTTTTTAAGTCAACTCCTAAATTAGGTGCACCTTGTCTTTTAGGATTTTCTAAGCGTGCTTTAAGTTTTGATGCACTTCCACCGGCGTTTTGTAATCCAGTTGCAATAACTGTAATAGTTGCCTCGTCAGCTCTGCTATCATCATACATAGCACCAAAGATAATGTTCGCTTCATCTCCGGCAAGATCTTGTACATATTCTGCCGCATCAGATGCATCCATAAGAGTAATATCACCGGAAACATTAATAATAACATGGCTTGCTCCAGCAATTGTTGTTTCAAGAAGTGGACTTGCAACCGCTTGTTTAACAGCTTCAAGAGCTTTATCATCACCGCGTCCCTGACCGATACCGATATGAGCAATACCTTTATCTGTCATAACAGTTTGAACATCGGCAAAGTCAAGGTTAATAAGTGATGGTACATTAATAAGGTCGGTAATACCTTGAATACCTTGCTGTAATACTTCATCTGCTTTTTTAAGTGCTTCTGGCATCGTCGTTCTACGATCTACAACTTCTAATAATTTATCATTTGGAATAACAATTAATGTATCAACTGCCGCTCTTAATTTTTCAATACCTTCAAGCGCATTATTCATTCTCGTTTTTGACTCAAATCTAAATGGCTTTGTGACTACTCCAACAGTAAGTGCTCCTTGTTCTTTCGCTATACGAGCTACAACAGGGGTTGCTCCTGTACCAGTACCACCACCCATTCCACAAGTTACGAAAACCATATCCGCACCTTTTAAAGCCGCTGAAATTTCTTCAGCACTTTCTTCTGCTGCTTTTTCACCAACTTCTGGTTTTGCTCCTGCACCAAGTCCTTTGGTTATTTTTTCACCAATCTGCATAAGGGTAGGTGCTTTACTTAACTGTAGCGCTTGTTTATCTGTATTAATTGCGATAAACTCAACTCCTGCAATTTGTTCATCAATCATACGGTTGACAGCATTGTTACCGCCTCCGCCTACACCGACAACTATTATTTTCGCTGCCGCTTCCGATTCATTCGTCTTAATTTCTAGCAAGGGTTTGTCCTCCTTCGTTATTACACTTATACTATATAATATAGAATTTTGTGCAAAATTACAATAACTTTTAATGTTTTTTTATTATTTCCTATTCTTCAGGCGGAAACTCGCCCTTCTTAAATGTGATAGTTTTTCTGTTTTCTGAATAATTGTTTAAATACAGTGTACCTGTTTCTTCTGTCCCTAGCTTTTCTAGGATTGGTGGTATTTGTGCAATTTGCTCGTTAGAAACATTTTTTCCTAATGAAATATACACTTCGCCTTTAATCAAATAGATACTGCTATCTAAGTATACAACTTTTTCTGTATCAATATCATATTTTTTTATTATTTTTGTAGTTTTTAATATTTCTTTAAATATATCCTTATCCTCAGCATCTAGTGTATCATATAAGGACAAGTTTTCCAAATGTAGTCCCTCAATTTTAGGCGCATTTTCTGGTACTTTAGAGCCAGTGTAGACCACCATACCCTCTTTATCAAAACAAACAACTCCTTGTTCATCTTCGTAATAGCCTACTATTTCTTTTTCTTTCACTTTGATTTTAAGAATCCAAGGTTTGGTCATAGTTACTTTGATATCTGAACAACTCTTTATTTTTTTACCTTTTCCAATTTTATACTTTGCCCAAAGATAGAGCGCATTATCGGAAAAAGTTCCTTCTTGCACCGTTTCTTTAATGACCGTTTCATCCGTATAGGAATTGCCCTCTACCTTTACGCTTTGAATATTAAAAAGCACATAAGCCCCAAGGACAATAATGACAATACCTAGTAAGGTCGAAAAAAATTGATACAATTTGACGCTAGTTCGTTTTTTTCTCTTTTTCTTTTTTATATTTTCATCGGTATTCTTTTTGCCCAATATGGTCCCCCTTATTGCTGATTTAAACTTTTGACCAATTCTTTAAATCTGTCGCCTCTTTCTTCGTAGTTATTAAACATACCCCAACTTGCACAAGCTGGTGAAAGAAGTACAGCATCACCCTCTTTTGCTAAGGCGATTGCCTTTTCTACGCCTTCTTCAAAGGTGTCAACAAAAACATATTGATCAAAACCTTCTTTTGCTGCATCTCTAGCAATGTCTTCTTTTGTTTCGCCAAGGAGAATCAATTCTTTTACTTTTCCGTGGAAACTATCAATCCACTCTTTATAGTCTGCTTTTTTATCATACCCTCCGGCAATTAAAACAGTCGGCCTAT
>DXHJ01000173.1 GCA_019113475.1 Candidatus Dorea intestinavium
CCAGTAGGGCCATCGCAGGATGATGTCTTTTTAATTTATAGAAATAATAAGATTTTTATGTCTTTAAAAGAAGGAGAGATTACTTATCCTAGATTAGAAGAACTAAAAAAGTATTATCCAAATGCCCAAAAGGATGCAAAATTCTTATTTAAAATTGATAATAATGATTATTATGAAATAAGAAAATATCCTATTGGCCCTTTTAATGGTTATGATTATTATGATTTAGGTGAACTTCGTACTAGCTTTCCTAGCTATAGAGCCTTTGCTGGTATTACTGGTGCGCAAATTCATAATTGGTACAATGATACTACATATTGTGGAAGATGCAGTACAAAGTTAAAGCCCAAAGGGGATGAAAGGGCTATGATATGTCCCAATCCCGATTGCGGTAAGGTTTATTATCCGGTAATCTCCCCAAGCGTAATTGTTGGTGTTATTAAAGGTAATCAGATCTTACTTACTAAATATAATAAAAATCATAGTAAATATAGAAAATATGGTCTTGTGGCTGGTTATACGGAAATTGGTGAGACGCTAGAAGCGACTGTAATTAGAGAAGTTAAAGAAGAGGTAGGTTTAAAAGTTGAAAATGTGCGTTATTATAAAAGTCAACCATGGTCTTATTCGGGGACGATTTTAGCAGGATTTTTTTGTGAAGTGGTAGGAGATCCTACGGTTACATTAGAAGAAGAGGAATTAGAAGAAGCGACTTGGTTTAATAGAGAGGAAATTCCTAAAGTAGACAATACAATTAGTTTAACCACCGAAATGATCGAGTATTTTAGAAATCATCCGGAAGCGTTTTAGAAAAGAGAGAAGGAGTAGTGCAGTAGAAGCATTACTCCTTATTTTTAATCATTTAAAAGATAAAGATATTTTTCAAAATTAACACCTTCATTATAAGGTACGTTATGAAGGGCGGAGTTTTTAATAGCCTTCGCTATAAAATCGCCAGCTTTTTTGATGCTTTTATCAAGAGAAACATTATTTGCCATGCCACCAACAATACAAGAGGCAAAAAGGTCTCCAGTTCCCGAATAGCTACCGGCAATAAAAGGAAAAGTTGAAAAACTATAAGTATCTTTTGTGATATGAAGGTTTCCTAAGTATTTCTCACCACTGCGAAGGGAAGAAATGCCAGTCACGATGATATGTTTATTTGGCGTATTTATGAGTTTTCGACCAAGCTTTACACAAACATCTATTAACCTAGATTCCTCTTTAATCGCATTAATATCTTCATAATTTTCATCTGTTAAAAGACAAAGCTCCGTTAGATTAGGAGTAATAACGGAAGCTTCGCGGCATAAAAGTTTTAGTTCTCGTTTTAAACCTTCGGTGAAAAGACCATGGGTAGTGCCATTATCACCCATAATAGGATCCACGAGAAAGAACGTATCTTTTCTTTTAAAGACCGATAGAAAATCAAGTATTTTATCTACCTGTGCTTCATTAGCCAGAAAACCAGCGTAAATGCCGTCAAAACTAGCATTTAATTTCTGCCATTCTTTAATATAAATATCCATTTTATCCGTATAGTCATCGCAATAATAACTATCATATCCTGTTTGGGCAGTTAGGACAGCGGTAGGCAAAGGATAAGCGCTAGTTCCCATAGAAGAAAGAACCGAAATGGCAGCCACAAGTGAACATCTACCAAAACCGGATAAATCGTTAATCACAGCAATTTTTTTAGTCATAATAAATCCTTTCAGTTAGTCATAAATATATTTATATAGTATAGCAAATTTTACGATTTAATAATATATTAATTGAAAAGAAGAGTAATTAATATTAGAATGAAACAAAGGTCAGAAGAAATGAGGAACATACATGGAGAGAGAAGAACAGGCTTATTTAAGGGAAATTGGAAATATTCCTTTATTAACTGCGGAAGAAGAAGTAGAACTTGCGAAAAGAATTGCCGAAGGTGATTTAGAAGCGAAGAAAAAGCTTGAAGAATCAAATCTTAAACTGGTGGTTTCCATAGCAAAAAAATATAGAGGTAGAGGTCTATCCTTTATGGATTTAATTCAGGAAGGTAATATTGGCTTAATGCGAGCGGCTGAAAAATTTGATTATACCAAAGGATTTCGCTTTTCTACCTATGCGAACTGGTGGATTAAGCAGGCGATGACTAGAGCTATCCTTGATAAGTCTAGAACGATTCGTGTGCCTGTTCATATGGCAGAAAATATTAACCGCGTACTAAAGACATCCAATGAATTAACAGTAGAACTCGGAAGAGACCCGACTACAGAAGAAATAGCCGCTAAGATGGGTAAAGTTTCTGAAAAAGATGTCAACGATATGTTAGGTTATGCTCAAGATCCCTTATCTTTAGAGACGCCTTACGGGGATGAAGAAGATTCTAGTTTAGAAAGCTTTATTGAAGATGATAGTAGCACAAATCCAGAAAATGAGATCATTAAAAATGATATGAGACAAGAAATTGAAGAAATTCTCGACTTGTTAACAGAAAGAGAAAAAACAGTTATAAAAATGCGTTTTGGTCTTAACCCAGAAGAAAAAATTTACACCTTAGAAGAAGTAGGCAATGAAATAGGTTTGACCCGTGAAAGAATAAGGCAAATAGAAAGTAAAGCTTTGAAACAACTTAAGGTTTACTTGACTAAAAATGAATAAAAATAAAGATTAAAAGCATCCTTAAAGACTTTTTTAGATAGTCAATAAGGATGTTTTTTCTATATATTCTTTTTAATATAAAATTTGAAAACGAAAATAATAGTAAAAAAAGGAAAAATATAAGCAGTTTTCAAAATAATTTATATTAAAAGAGCTATTAATGTATAATATTAATCATAAAAAAGAATAAGGGGGAACTAGAATGAAGAAACGATTACTGATGATAATGGTGGCGTTACTGGCTATTTTTGTAGTAGGTTGTGGCACTGGAGATGCCGATTATGTCGATGATGAGTATTATGAGGAGGATTATGACGAAGAGTACTACGATGACGAAGATTATGATGAAGACTATGATGAGGAGGATTTCGACGACGAAGAGTACTACGGTGGCGACACCAATGAAGAAGCGCTAGATTCTTACATTCGTAGTGAAGAAGGCTTAAAAGAAGTTTCGGAACTATTTGAAAAATATGAGTTAGGAAAGTATGTGCCTTTAACGGGGGGTGATTGGTTTGATCTGGATCTTGCTGAACAAGACGGGGTACTTGAAAGCTTTTATGCCTTTGCTCAGGAACTTGGAATAGAAACCGTGGACGATGAAAAAGCAATTAAAGAATCCTTAGCTTTTCACTTAGACAAAGAGTCGCCTTCTGAAGAAAGTTTGTATGGGATTTTCATGAATCTTGTTTTAACAAAATACGAAAAAATACAAGCCTTCATGTTTTATGATATTAATAATTATCAAAAGCTATTAGCCGAAGGTGTGGTTGCTAAAATCCCGCAAGAAATTATTGAAATAACAAATTCTTTTGCGGTGAATAAATATGTTAACACTCCCAATATTACACTAGGTCATGATGAAATCAGTGTTCAGTTAACAGAAGCAGATAAAAACGAACCAGAGATAATGCAAATGGGATCCTTGACGGCGCCTAATGAAGAATTCATCGATCAGGTCTACGAAGCACAAAATGGCATATTTGAGGATTTTTATGTAGGAGATGTAGATTTACTACCTATATTAGAAGAAATAGGAGCTATAACTGCAGCTGGGAAAATGGAATTCAAGCAATTAGAAGTGCTACACACAATATTTGATGTGGAAAAGATTATCTTACTTTCTAAAGATGAACAAGATGAACTAAGCATAGCAGTTTTAAATTTTGATAAACAAGCAGAAACTTATGTTTGGGATGAAGAAGTGTACTATGGCACAGGTTATACCTGCTTTACTACAGAAGGTGATTTTTGTTATATGGACGAAGAGGGCTCTCTTAATTATCTTTAAAACTGTATTGCAGTGACTAGGTTATAATGATATTATTGTTTCTAGACAATAAAATAAATAAACAAAAAAGTGCAACTTGGTGATCAACCAAGTTGCACTAAGCAAATAAATAACGTGGGCGAGAAGATTCGAACTCCCGGCCTTTTGGTCCGTAGCCAAACGCTCTATCCAGCTGAGCTACGCCCACATGACTTAACAGCAAAATCTATTATAACCTGACAATAGGTGATTGTCAATACTTAGAGTAAAAGAAATTTTAAAGAGAGGTATTTTTTTGAAAAAGTATATAATGTCTTTGGATGCAGGGACAACAAGTAACAGATGCATTATCTTTAATAAAAGTGGTGAGATTATCAGTAGTGCGGGCAAAGAGTTTACTCAATTTTTTCCTAAGCCTGGTTGGGTGGAACACGATGCTACAGAAATTTGGTCAACGGAAATTGGGGTAGTTGCAGAAGCCCTTAGTATGGCAAAGCTTAAACCAAAAGATATTGAAGCCATTGGTATTACGAATCAAAGAGAGACAGTGGTCATGTGGGATAAGAAGACGGGACAACCTGTTTACCATGCAATTGTTTGGCAGTGTCGTCGAACTTCTGCTTACTGCGATCAATTAAAAGAAGAAGGCTATACCGACTTTTTTAAAAAGAAAACAGGACTAGTTTTAGATGCCTATTTTTCTGCCACTAAAATAAAGTGGATTTTAGATCATGTAGAAGGGGTCAAAGAAAGAGCAAAACGGGGCGAAATCCTATTTGGCACTATTGAAACTTGGCTAATCTGGAATCTAACAGGAGGCAAAGCCCATGTTACCGATTATTCGAATGCCTCAAGAACGATGCTTTTTAATATCCATACTTTAAGTTGGGATGAAGAAATCTTGGATTTTTTTGAAATTCCTAGAGAAATTTTACCCCAAGTTAAACCTTCTAGTTATCATTATGGCGATGCGGAGTACTTTGGTGACGCTATTCCTATTACAGGAGCAGCAGGGGATCAACAGGCAGCTTTATTCGGTCATACTTGTTTTAAAAAGGGGTGTGTAAAAAATACTTATGGTACCGGTGGCTTTTTGCTAGTTAATACTGGAGAAACGCCAGTAGAATCAAAAAAAGGCCTTCTTACTACTTTGGCCTGGGGCATAGATGGAAAGGTGACTTATGCTCTTGAGGGGTCAATCTTTGTGGCAGGAGCAGTCATTCAGTGGTTGCGTGATGAATTAGGATTGATTGAGAGTGCAAAAGACTCAGAAGAAATGGCTAAACTAGTAGATGATACCAAGGATTGTTATATAGTTCCCGCCTTTACCGGTCTTGGAGCACCCTATTGGAATCAAGAGGCTAGAGGAACGATTGTTGGTTTAACTAGAGGCGTTAATAAAAATCATCTAGTTAGAGCAGCGCTTGAATCTATTGCCTATCAAGTGCAAGATGTCCTAAAAATTATGGAACAAGAAGTACATGTGGATCTAAAAGCCTTAAGAGTTGACGGTGGCGCAAGTAAAAATGATTTTCTTTTACAATTTCAAGCAGATATGATAGGTGTTCCCGTTTTAAGGCCGAAGTGTGTAGAGACGACTGCCCTTGGAGCAGCTTATCTAGCCGGATTACAAACGGGATACTGGAGAGATGAAGAGGATATTATCAGTAATGTGGAAGTGGATAAAATATTTGAGCCAAAGATGGATTTAGAACTACGTAATCACAAATTAGATCGTTGGCATAAGGCAGTAACCTGTTCCCTAAACTGGGCAAAAGGCGAAAATTATCAATAAGATAAAAAAGAAGAGGAGAAAAAGGAATGAGACGAAATGTTATAGTTGGACAGTCGGGGGGACCTACAGCAGCAATTAATTCATCACTTGCAGGGGTATATAGAACAGCGATTGATAGAGGAGCAAAGAAAGTTTATGGGATGCTTTACGGAGTAGAAGGACTACTATCGGAGCGTTATATTGATCTAGCCGATCACATTAAGTCAGAGCTTGACGCTGAATTATTAAAAAGAACACCAGCGGCCTTTCTTGGTTCTTGTCGCTTTAAGTTACCAGAAATTTTTGAAGATAAAAGTGTTTATGAAAAGATTTTTGAAGTTTTAGATAAATTAGATATTGAAGCTTTTATTTATATTGGCGGAAATGATTCTATGGATACTATTAAAAAATTATCCGATTATGCCATTGTAACAGGGCATAACACAAAATTTATCGGTTGCCCTAAAACCATTGACAATGATTTAGCACTAACGGATCATACCCCAGGTTATGGCAGCGCCGCTAAATATATAGGAACTTCGATGAAAGAAATTATCCGTGATAGTTTTTGTTTGGCTTATGATAATGGACTTGTTACCATCGTAGAAATTATGGGTAGAAATGCCGGCTGGCTTACAGGAGCAGTAGCTCTTGCTAAAGGGGAAGATAGCGATGGACCAGATTTAATTTACTTACCAGAGATCCCTTTTGATCTAGATAAGTTTAAGGAAAAAGTAGAAAAGTTATTAAAGGAGAGAAACTCCGTTGTAGTGGCGGTATCGGAAGGAATCAAGCTTAAATCAGGAGAATATGTTTGTGAACTAGGTAATAATATTGACTTTGTAGATGCTTTTGGTCATAAACAGCTTTCCGGAACTGCAACCTTTTTAGCTAATTTTGTGGCCGGTGAATTTGGTTGTAAAAGTAGAGCAATTGAATTAAGTACTTTGCAAAGATCGGCTTCTCACGCCGCTTCTAGAGTTGATATATTAGAAGCCTATCAAGTAGGTGGGGCAGCAGTAAAAGCAGCTGATGAAGGTGATACAGGTAAGATGGTGGTTCTTAATCGTTTATCCGATGATCCTTATCAGTGTGGGACAGAAGTAAAGGATGTTCATAAGATCGCTAATGATGAGAAACTAGTTCCCAGAAATTGGGTAGATCAAGAGGGCACCTATGTGACTAATGAGTTTATATCTTATGTAAAACCTTTAATTCAAGGAGACGTATCACCGATTATGGTGGATGGAATTCCGCGACATCTTTATCAACCAGAAGAACTAAAATGTCGAAATCATAAGAAAAGAAAGTAAAGGAAAGTAAAGGAAAGTGATGGCTTAAGAGCCATCATTTTTTTGGTTGAAATAAAGCGAAAAATCGGTTACCATAAAAGAACAAATCTTACAATTCCTTATCAGTACAATCCCAACAAACAAATGAATAAAAAAACTTATGATGTTCTACGTTTTGTGGAACACGATGATACATGCCATATTAGCTCGGATACAATAGAAGGAGAAGTCCTGATTAATTATTTGAAATTTCATCCTCATATAGAAGCAGAGACTTTATTTAAGTGGATCGACTCCTTAAGAGAAGCGCTAAGGCTTTTTCACAAAAGTAGAAAACAGGCTTACTATTATGTAAGTCCTTTTAGCGTTATTGTTTCTACCACAGATCTTATTTTTCTGGCTGATTTAGAAAGTAAAGAAAATAGAAACATTTGTCAAAAGATGGAAAGAAAGACGATTAAAGAAATGTTTTTTCCTAATCAAACAGAGTCAACGGAGTTACTAGGAGATTATTATAGCTTGGGAAAAACCATTCTTTATATGGTTAGTAGCACTTCTCTTTGCACCGGGATGAAGTATCAAGAGAAAAGAAAAATAAAAAAGTTAACGAAGAAATTAATGAAGAACAAAGAAATCAAAGAATACCAGCTTGATCAAAGAAAATTAGCTATTCTTTCAGTTTTTATTCTTTTATTTGGTATTATTATTCATTCCTTATTACCGGAAAAAAGGGCCACTAATTTACAAAAAGTAGTAGAAGCAAGAGAGATACAAGACCATCTGGAAGTTGATGAAGAAAAAATGGCCATGCAATTTCATTTGGGAATGTTATATCTAGTTTCTTTAGAAAATTATGAAAAAGCAAGAGAAATATTTGTCTCTTTGTTTGAAGAGTGGGAAGTGGCGGCTCACTTAGCGGATGTGGCCGCATTTATCGGAGGAAAGTTTGATCCACCTAAAGAGGCCATGCTAGAAAGTTTAGATTATATTTTAGAATATTATCCTCAAGAAGAGGAAATTGATCCAACAGGAATTTTAATAAGGGCTTACCAGCTTTTAGATATGGAGGAGGCAAATGAGCGGATTATCAGTATAATTACGAGTATGAGTGATGGAGGAAAGATTGAAATTACTGATTATAACCTGCTAAGTGCCTACGCAACAGCACTAGAGAAAAACGAAAGATGGGCGGATTCCGCTAAGGTTTACGAAGAAATATTAAAAGAAGAAGGACGAGAAGAGGAAGAAGAATTATACCTAATGCTGATTGCTTTATATGAAAGATTAGAAGAGCCGGGAAAAATCTATGAAGTAATAGAAAAAGCCATAAATAAAAAGCCTAAGGCCATAAGTTTTAGAATCGCGCACCTTCGTACTTTATTAAAAGACGAAAATATAGAGGTGGAAAAAATAAAACAAACCCTTACAAAATACCAAGAAGAACTACCACAAATGATGGAAACCGAAGAATATAAGCTTTTAGCCTTGGAATATAAAATTGAGGAAAAGGAAGGCGAATTATGGATGGAAAGATAAAGAAAGCCGGGACCATGCTTCTTTTTTTAATCTTATTTATTTCTAGCAAAGTACAAGCAAGTGATCATGAGGCACTTATTATGTACCGGGAGCCAGATGCAGGTATGAATCAATATTATGGTTCCCTAGAGGTGAGAATACGACTAGAAAAAGGAGATGGTATTTTAAAGTATTTACTCAGTAATGTGGAAGGGACAACTACTGGTGAGGTTACTGGTTGTGGCAATGAAATTGTGTTAGGCGAAAATAAATTCAAGCTGGGGAATAATGAATTAGAATTTTGGATTGAAAAAGAGGGGATGCGAGTGGATAATACCACCAAGAAGCAGTCTTTTTATTTAAGTGTAGAAGAAATTGTTAACGAGATTGCCAGTGTAGAAGAAATAGAGGAGATAGAAGAAATAAAGGAGATAGAGGAAATAAAGGAGAAAGAAGTAGAAGAAACGAAAATTAAAGAAGAGCCAACTTTTCATAGCATTGAAGATCAAAGAGCACCAAAGATTAGAACACCTAGTAAATATCGAAAAAGTTCCCTTCAATCTTTTATAATTCCTGAAGATGAAAAACTCATAGAAGACGAAACACAAACCTTAGAGATTCTAAAAATAGACGGAAAAGTTTATCAAAGAGGAGTAAAGATTCAGGAGAAAGAAAGCCATATTTTAGAAATATGGGCACGAGATTTAGCAGGAAATGAAGCCAGAAAATCCTTTCTAATTAAAATTGGCAAATAAAAAAACTCCCATAAAAGGGAGGATGCCGAAAACTAAATTAGTTTTCGGCACATATATGAAAAAGTTTTTTCTATAAAATAACTGCTTCATCAAGTTTATAATCCTATTATAAGATTTACCTATGAAAAAATCGTGTTCTATAAATGAACAAATTGTAAACATTAGCTTTAATGTTTTCGATAAGTAAATAGAGGAAGACCGCCGTCTCTTGGGAGAGTGACTTCACCATCGATTAGAGGCTTTGCATACTCGATAAATTCATGACTAATATCAGATCCTTCTTTCGTAATCCAATTAGCCGGAACGGCCTTTTCTTCATTACAAATTAAATCTACATCAGCGATACCATAAGTTAATTCGTAAGGGTTATTGTGGTGGCGATTAAAGGTTATCATTTTTCCACTCTCACCTCTTAGTGCCACTTGAACTGCGAATACCCCACTATTGATAGCTTCTTTTAAATCGGTTGCCGATAAATGTAAAGAAGAACAACGCTGCATAACATTTAACTCAACCGAGCGGACCTTAATACCTAGTTTTTCTTTGATTAAATTTTCCAGATATTTGCCAGAACCCGTTAACATTTTATGACCAAAGGCATCGACATTAACAGCGCCTTCATATTCACAGACAAAGGTACCTTGACCATCATTTATGCCTTCGGAGATACAAATAACTAAATTTGGCGTACTTTTAAGACCTTGTTTTACTTTAGCAAGGAAATCTTCCACCTGGAAAGGCGCCTCTGGTAAATAAATAAGAACGGGATTGTCGCCCTCAAATCTTCGTGCCAGAGCGCTGGCAGCAGTTAACCAACCTGCGTGGCGGCCCATAATTTCCACAATAGTAACGGAAGTTTTATTATCGTAAACGGAAGCGTCAATAACAATTTCGCGAACCACAGTGGCTACATATTTTGCGGCGCTACCAAATCCCGGTGTATGATCCGTTAAAACAAGGTCATTGTCGATGGTTTTGGGGATACCAATAAAGCGAATATCACTAGCAACTTCGTTGGCATAACGGGAAAGCTTACTAACGGTATCCATGGAATCATTTCCGCCAATATAAAAGAAATAACCAATATTTAAGGCTTCGAATTTTTCAAAAAGAGTTTTGAAAATTTTATGGTTTAAATCCTCAGGCAGTTTATAACGACATGAGCCAAGATAGGCTCCTGGAGTGGTTCTAAGTAATTCCAAATCATTTGTATCTTCTAAATCAGCTAGAGCAATGTATTGATTGTTTAAAAAGCCTTCGATGCCATTTACCATCCCATAAATAGAGGCAATCTGATTTTTACTTGCAAGGGCCTCCTTAATAGCACCATACAAGCTGCCATTAATAACGGCTGTAGGGCCACCAGATTGTCCAATTAACATATTTTTTTTCAAGGTAAATCCTCCTTTTAGTTTTCTAAACTCTACTATACCAAAATATTACGCATTTGAAAATCTAGGATTGTCACATCCCTTTAAAATGTATATACTAGTGATTAATGAGAAAACAAGGAGAATATAAGTGAAGTATATTACATTTGCAATACCAAGTTATAATTCAGCGGACTATATGGAAAGAGCAATTGAGAGTCTTTTACCAGGTGGTGAAGACATTGAAATCATTATTGTTAATGATGGTTCCACCGATCGAACTTCTAAAATTGCACATTTATATGAAAAAAAATATCCGACCATAATAAGAGCCATTGATCAAGAAAATGGGGGCCATGGAGAAGCAGTTAATATGGGACTGGCTAAAGCTAGAGGCTTATATTTTAAAGTGGTAGATAGTGATGACTGGGTAGATAAAAACGCGCTTCTGGCAATATTAGCTTTTATTAAAACAATTACCGAAGAAAATAAAAGCTTAGATATGCTTATTTCTAATTATGTTTACGAAAAAGAAGGGGCGCCACATAAAAAAACAGTTCACTATCGTAACGTCTTGCCGCAGGGAGAAATGTTTGGCTGGGATGATATTGGTAGTTTTCATATTGATCAATACATTTTGATGCATTCGGTAATTTATAAGACTCAGTTACTAAAGATGATTGGCTTACAACTTCCCAAACATACCTTTTATGTAGATAATATTTATGTTTATCAACCGCTACCTTTTGTCCAAAAAATGTATTACTTAGATGTGGACTTTTATCGTTATTACATTGGCAGAGCAGATCAAAGTGTTAATGAGAAAGTCATGATTAATCGGGTCGATCAACAAATCTTTGTAACCAAAACTATGATACGCATGTACCAACTAAAAAATATTCCTAGCAAGAAGCTAAGAAAATACATGCTTAATTATTTAGCTATTATGATGACAGTTTCTTCGATTATTTGTATTCGCTCAAAACAACCGGAAAATTTAAAAAAGAAAAAGGACCTTTGGGTTTATTTAAAGAAAAAAGATGTTAAAAGTTTTATTAGAATTCGCTATGGAATCTTAGGACAAACAACAAATATTCCGGGAAAATCAGGAAGAAAAATATCGAGCCTTGCTTATAGTGTGGTTAGAAGAATCATAGGATTTAATTGATTTTAATCGATTTTTAATATCTTTCCCCAGACTTATGGGTTATGATATAGGTAGACATTGTGAACAAAGAAAGGAGCAATTAATATGGCAACTTTACATTTAACAAAAGATAATTACGAACAAGAGGTATTAAAAGCAGATAAAACTGTTTTAGTTGATTTTTGGGCTAGTTGGTGTGGGCCTTGTAAAATGGTAGGACCTATTATTGATGAAATAGCGAATGAAGTAACAGATGTTAAAATCTGCAAGGTAAATGTGGATGAACAACCAGAACTTGCAAAAGAGTATAAGGTGATGTCCATTCCGACTCTTATCGTTTTTAAAGATGGTCAAATGGTAAAAAGAGAAGTAGGGGCTA
>DXHJ01000174.1 GCA_019113475.1 Candidatus Dorea intestinavium
TATGAACATTGGATACCAGTTAAATAGAGCTATTCTTTTATTTTTTGATTAAGTAAAAACAGCCAATAACATACTCCAGGAACCAAAGCCATGAGAATGGACCATGGATTAGCATACATCGTCCACCAATCTTTCGGAATTTCCCCTGTGTGACTCCATTCAAAAAGAATAAAAAATGGCATGGCAATAATTAAGGAAGTAATACAAATAATTGGTAAGTTCAGAGCGTTGTAACGATTTAATAAGACCGATAACAGGAAACTGAATGGTACAGTCAAAATACAATAAGCTAAGTAAACAAGACCATGTCCTACAAAAACCACAAATATTGAATATAGGCTGTATTCACGATTCATTATGATGAATAGTAATGCTGTGAAAAAAAGTAATGGCAAAGGAGCAAGTAATAGAGCTTTTAGTATTTTTTCTTTTGAGTATTTCATAGATCTAATTCTCTTAGTTATTTGATAAATATTATCTCTATTATGATGATTGGAAATCAGGCTATTACAGCTAAAGCGTAAGGGAAGATGGTATGAAAGATACCGAATTATTGCGAGCTATTCTTTCGAAGGTTGAAGGATTAGAAAGGGCCTCAACTTTATAAGATAAGCGTAGAGTAAGTGTAAAAGATTTACAGAGCACTCCAAAAATATTAAAAACCCGATCTATCTTGTAAATGATTTAATTTACTATTAGTTCACAACTAATCTGTGGGTTTTAAATATGGAAAAACTAGCGTGTAAGCTATGTGGTGAACTTAAAGAGTTGCAATATTCGCATGTTATAGGGAAATCTGTATTTAGAACGATTAGTCAAAGAAGTGGTAAACATTATGGACTTCTCACAGACCCTGAGAAGAATAAAATAATTAGATCTACTGATCAGTGGGCATCATTAATGTTGTGCGAGGGGTGTGAATCTTTACTAAATTCTCGATATGAAAATTACTCATTGTGGGTGTTAAAAAACAAGCAAAAAGGAGTCAAACATCAGGATACTAACGCGTGTCTTTTAATTAAAAATGTTAATCAAATACGATTGATGCTTTACGTAATATCAATTTTTTGGAGAGCTGCAGTTTCAGAGCATAACGTTTTTAAAGGGGTGGTAATTTCCCCAGAACTGAGTAGTTACCTTAAAAGATGCCTACTTGGTGAAGAAAATATAAATGCCAACCTTTTTTCAGTACGTATTTCAAAACTTATTGATAAGCGTGACCATTATTCTGAAGATTTGTTAAAAGGTGTGATTACAAATTTAGTGTCGCGGCCTATTAGTAATGGGGAGTCTTACATCATGTTCTTTTCGGGATTTTATTTTGAAATCTTCATCGGAGGGCTAAATGTAACAGATAGGTACGAGTTCGGAATTTTGAAGAAGAATAAAAGGATTTTACGTATTCCGTATAAAGATATTTTTAGTATTCCTGAATTACTAAATTCTTTTGCTAAGACAAGGGAAATTGCAATTAGGGACAAAGCACAATTAACTTTCATTTAGTAAGTATTTAAATTGGGGTAACTTTACTAAATATATTGCAGTATAAACGTGCCATTTACATTAGAGTTGAACAAAGGTTCTCTTTTTAAATTGGGTTACAGGTTTGAAAAAAGGATTAAGAATCTATGTAAAGCCTTGAATGATCAGCTTTTAACGTAGAGTAGATACAAACAATCATTTATCCTAAAACAGTATTGAAAATAATGGTGTGATATCGCAATGAAAGTAAAAGATTTAATAAAAGAGCTTGAGAAGTTAAATCCTGAGCATGATATTTATGTTTTAAGTGATGATGAGAAAATTACAAAAGGTAAAAACATAGCAGAGGTATTTGACATCACTGATATAAGTACTGCGAGGGTACTAGCAGGACGCGATAATGAAAATAAACCTAAATTTGAGTTCTTTCCTGTTGAGAATGGAAAGGACATTTGTTTTATAAACTTCACTACAGACTTTTAATGAAAACCTCCTTCGGGAGGTTTTTTTAATGCTTGAAATATGGGCCTTAAGCTTAAGTGGTACAAGGAGAAACAAATACTCCAATTGTTCGAAACAGACATTATTATTGTTCGAAACGAACGGTAAAAAAATTATCTTTTTGTCAGAAACAGCCATTTTTTCGCTCAGTAACGGTAGGGGTGAGTAATAAATAGTCAAATCAATAGAAGCCTTTCCATAATCACAACTTTATTTAATGTCATTTTCTTATTAGCTATGATTTTTTACTTAAAATCCATTTTCAACTAATCAAAGCCCCCATAAAAGGGGCTTATAAGCATCAAATTAACAGTAGTACTCCGGTGAGTAACCCATACATAATCACAGTATATTGAGTTGTTTTTTGATTGAGTGGGCTAACTTATTTCACTCGCTTTAGATTTTTATCAATGATGAGCTCTCCATCTTCTTTAGCAAATGGCTTTAGCTGAGGATCTGGCAAAATATCTAAAACAATCTCAGAAGGTCTGCATAACTTTGTACCTAATTCAGTGACAACAAATGGGCGATTTATCAGTATTGGATACTCAAGCATAAAATCAATTAATTCTTCATTCACCCAGTGTGGCTCATCTAGTTTTAACTCTATGTATGGGGCAACATTTTTACGTAAGACTTCACGCGGAGATAGGCCTGAATTTTTAATTAAGTCCAAAAGCTCAGCTTTATTTAGTGGGTTTTTTAAATATTCAATAAGGCTCTAGACTAGCAGACTAGTTATGTTGGTCTGTAATCATGATTAAAAACAGTAAATTAAGCCACTACAAGATTAAAAAAATCATTCAATGCTTTTGCATTGATATACCCGCTTCTAAAACTGCATTA
>DXHJ01000175.1 GCA_019113475.1 Candidatus Dorea intestinavium
TACAACGACTAGAAGAAAATGGTTTTGTAACTATTACTCCTCATAAACCTACCACCGTCACTCTTCTTGATTATAATATTGTCGACCAACTCATTTATCAACGTATTGCCATAGAGTCAATGGTCTTTAAAGATTTCATGAAAATTGCTTCACCTTTACAAATAGAAAAAATCCGCCATTTAATCTCCTTATCTGAAGAGCTCTTAACTAGGGATTTTGAAATTGATGAATTTTATCAATTAGACGGACAATTACACGAAATATGGTTTAATGAACTTCAAAAAAACTACTTATGGGAAAGCATTCAAAAGCCTCAAAGCAATTACACAAGATTTCGCTTCCTCGATATTCTTGACACCAAACATTGTCATGATATTGTAGATGAACATAAAGAATTACTATCATCCTTAGAAAAAAAGGATGCAACTAAGGTAGAAGAGCTTTTTGAGAAACACTTATATGGCGGCGTTAAGCGCTTAGGGGATAAAATATATACGGAACTAAAAGATTATTTTATTCAACTCTAATCTACCAAAGAAGAGATTGCTGACGTTATAGTCGCAATCTCTTTTCCTCGTTTAATAAACTGCTTCAATAATTTATTAATTTTTAAATGACAAAATTGTAAGACTAACCTTGCCTTTGTAAGATGGAGCTATTGTGAAACTTGATAAAAATAGCTAAAGTATACTTAGAAGAATTATTAGGAGGTCTAACAATGAAGAACTATAAAACAACTCGTACTTTTATCATAACTATGCTTTTACTATCTTTAGGTATTGCTACTTTTAGTGGCTGTCAGGTGCCCACTACCACCAAGAAAGAAACCGGGGACACTACCGTTAAAGAAGAAACTGTAAAAGAACCTAAGGATTACTTACCCGAACTAAAGGAATTAGGCCTTGATGTGAATGAGGAAGAGGCAATTGACGTAGCAACGCTTCCAAAAGAAGTAAAGGCCCTTAGTGGGGTAAGTTTTAAAGGCGATAATGATGCTGCTATGAAACTACTGCTTTTTGAAAATCAAGAAGCCGCTGATACGGCTAGAGATTATTACATCAATTTGGAACAAGAAACCTTTACTGATGAAAACTTGCTATTTGTTTCTGATCGCACTATGGCTGATGGTTGGTTTGATAAGTACAAAGATAATATCTTCAAACAATAATAAAAGAAAGCAATACCTCGTTTTAATTGAGGTATTGCTCTTTTTTATTTTTACCACTTAATTGTTACAACTGGTTTAATTAAATCACGTGGTTTATCTTTCATTAACATTAAGGCTTCTTCTACTTTATCTAAGCCTTCAAAGCGATGAGTAATTAGTCTACTTGGATCAATTCTACCTTTCATAACCATATCGGCTAATTTCTCCATACGTAGTCTTCCACCTGGCATCAAACCGCCAGCTATGGTTTTATGTCCCATACCAACACCCCATTCAGCTCTTGGTATTTTTACAAATTCGCCATCTCCTAGGTAATTAATATTACCAATGGTTCCGCCTGGTTTTAACATGGTCACAGCTTCGATAAAAGTATCCACATCGCCACCTGCGATGACAACTTTATCCACACCTTTTCCGTTAGTTTTTTCCATCACTTGCTCTAAAATACTACCATTTTTATAGTTAATAATATCTGTTGCGCCGTATTCTTTTGCAATATCGATACAATTTTGTCTAGAACCAACTGCAAAAAGATCAGAAGCACCACGTAAGTAAGCACCACGAACCGCCATTAACCCAACCGGTCCAATTCCGATTACACAAACCTTATCACCGTATTCAATATTTGCCAGCTCACAACCGTGAAGACCTGTTGGCACCATGTCGGATAACATCGTTGCTGTCGCCGGATCCATACCTTCCGGTAGGTGTGCAAGGTTTCCATCTGCGTCATTTACATTGAAAAATTCAGCAAAAACGCCGTCTTTTGTATTTGAAAATTTCCAGCCATTTAACATGCCTCCTGAATGCATGGAATATCCTGCTTGTGCTTCTAGTGAATTCCAATCTGGTGTAATAGCCGGTACGATAACTTTATCTCCTGGTTTGAAATCTTTTACAAGTTCACCAACCTCAACTACTTCGCCAACCCCTTCATGGCCAAGAATTAAGTTGTGGCGATCACCTACAGAACCTTCCCAAACTGTATGTACATCTGATGTACAAGGAGCTAAGGCGATTGGTCTAACAATCGCATCCATTGGTCCGCATTTTGGTCTATCTTTCTCAATCCATCCGGTTTCGCCTATTTTTAACATTGCAAATGCTTTCATTTAAGTATCCTCCCCTAAAAAACTATTCGTTATTTTTTTGACAATTCGAGAATATCATTTCGTCATTTTTTTGTCAATCAATTCTTTTTATTCCCTATTTTCTCAATTTATTCCTTATTTTTTATGTTTGCAATCTAGCTTTTCCGTAAAATCAGTAACATGGTTTTTATTTTTTAATGCTAACTACTTGTAACAAAAAAGGAGCCTTCTTTTCATTCATTGAAGGCTCCTAAAAATCAACTTATTTAATTTTTCTTCTTCTCACAACGAGACTAACAATAACGGCCAAGGATAGTAACAAGGCTATTATTCCAACTACCAACGTATGACGACTATTATCTCCTGTCTTTACTACTTTGGCATGGTTCTTATCAATTCCTGTATTGGTAAAGAGTACTTTTTGAATTTCTTTATCCGTAATATTTCCCGTTATCGTTCTTTGATTTTCTTGTTTTCCCTCGTTTAGTGCTACTTGGGTTGTATAGTTTTCACTATAATTAGCTTCCGTAACGGTATACTTAGTTCCCTGTGGTAGATCACGAATAGTTAGGCTTTCTCCATTTTTAAGTTTAATGGTGGCCTTTCCTGCTTTATCAAAGGTAACTGTATCTGCTTTACCTTCTGCTTGATAAGTATGATTTTCTCCTTTTAGGTTTTCGTTATCTAAGGTAATGGTAAATTCAAATGCTTCTTTATTATTACCTTTCTTAACCAGTTTGGTAAGGGTTAAATCGCCTAATTTTCTCGTATTAGTAAAAGCAACGCTTTGCGTTTCTTCCGCTAAGATTTCTCCTGTTGTCGTATTTTCACTAAGTGCTTTTTTGCCATTGACTGCTACTTGGGTCTTATAGCCGTCACTATAATCAGCCTCAGTTACGGTATAACCGGTTCCTTCCGGTAAATCAAGAATGGTAACACTCTCATCAGCTTTTAAGTTTAAGACAGCTTCGCCTTTTGTATTAAAAGTAACCTCGGTCACTTTACCTTCTGCTTGATAAGTATGCTTTTCTCCTTGTAGGTTTTTATTATCTAAAGTAATGGTAAATTCAAAGGCACGGTCTTTCTCTTCGCTATCTTTCACTGCCTTACTAAGGGTTAGATTGCCTAGGCGACGACTATTGGTAAAATCAACACTTTGAGTTTCTTCGGCTAAGATTTCTCCCGTTCCTTGATTACTGGCAACAGCTTCTTCTTTGTTTACAGAAACCTCGGTTTGATAACTCTTACTATAATCAGCCTCAGTTACGGTATAGCCCGTTCCTTCCGGTATTCCTAGGATGGTTACGGTTTCATCCGCTTTTAGTTTTAAGGTTGCCTTTGCATCGCTATCAAAGGTTACTGATTTTACTGCTCCTTCGGCTTTATAAGTATGCTCTTCTCCTTCTAGGTTTTTATTATCTAAGGTAATATTAAATTCAAACTCCCGACCTTTCTCTTCCCCATCTTTTACTACTTTACTGATGGTTAGGTTGCCCAGACGACGATGGTTGGTAAAATCAGCACTTTGGGTTTCTTCGGCCAGGATTTCTCCTGTTGCTGTATTTTCAGCAATTGCTTCTTCTTCGTTAGCTGAAACATCGGTCTTATAACCGTCACTATAATCAGCCTCAGTTACGGTGTAACCCGTTCCTTGGGGTAGATTTAAGATGGTTACGGTTTCTTTATTTTTAAGATTTAGAACGGCTTTTCCTTCGGCGTCAAAGGTTACTGAAGCAACTGCTCCTTCCGCATTAAAGGTGTGCTCTTCTCCTAATAAGTTTTCATTATCTAAAGTAATGGTAAATTCAAAGGCACGGTCTTTCTCTTCCCCATCTTTTACTGTTTTACTAAGGGTTAGATTACCCAGACGACGATGGTTGGTAAATGCTATGTTTTGAGTTTCTTCGGCTAGGATCTCTCCTGCTGTTGTATTGTCCACAACGGCTTCTTCTCCGTTAGTTGAAACTTCACTCTTGTAACCTTCGCTGTAATCAGCCTCGGTTACGGTGTAACCCGTTCCTTGAGGTAAATTAAGAATTTGAACATATTCCTTGTCCTTAAGATTTAGAACGGCTTTTCCTTCGGCGTCAAAGGTTACTGAAGCAACTGCCCCTTCCGCACTAAAGGTGTGCTCTTCTCCTAATAAGTTTTCATTATCTAAGGTAATGGTAAATTCAAAGGCACGGTCTTTCTCTTCACTATCTAGGACATCTTTTTTGATCATGATATTGCCAAGACGTCTAGTGTTAGTAAAATCAACACTTTGAGTTGCATTGGTTAAAATTTCTCCCGTTGCCGTCTTGCCGTCGCTGGCAGCCTCACCATTTACTGCTACCTGACTCTTATAACCTTCACTATAATCAGCTTCGGTTACCGTATAACCGGTTCCTTGGGGGATTCCTTTAATAGTTACCCTCTCATCAGCCTTTAGCTTTAATACCGCTTCTCCTTTGGCGTCAAAGGTTACAGAATCTACTGCTCCTTCAGCGGCATAGGTGTGTGCTTCGCCTAACAAGTTTTCGTTATTTAAAGCAATGGTGAATTTAAATTCTCGGTCTTTTTCTTCACTATCTTTGACGGTTTTACTAAGGGTTAGATCACCTAGATTTCGTGAATTGATAAATTCAACATTTTGAACTTTTTCATCACTAATCTGACCTTGAACCGTATTGCCGTCGGTAGCTGCTGCTTCATTCAGAGCTACTTGGGTATGATAACCTGTACTATAGTCTGCTTCGGTCACGGTATAAGCCATATCTTGCGGGATATTAATAATCTTAACAAATTCTCCGGCTTTTAAGTTTAAAACAGCTTTTCCTTCGGTATCAAAGGTAACAGAATTTACTGCTCCTTCGGCCTTAAAGGTCTGTTCTTGTCCTTGTAATTTTTCCTGATCTAAGGTGATGGTAAATTCAAAGACACGGTCTTTTTCTTCACTATCTTTGACGGTCTTTTTAATTAATAAATCGCCAAGACGTCGGGTATTAGTAAATTCAACCTTTTGTTCATTTTGGGCCAGGATTGTTCCTGTTGCTTGACTGCCCTCAGTTACCTCGCCGTTTACTGCTACTTGCGCTTTGTACTCGGCACTGTAATCCTCTTCTAAAATAGTGTACTTTGCTTCTTTAGGAAGATTCTTAATGGTAACGCTTTCTTTATCTTTTAAAGTGATTTCTGCTTTACCCTCATTATCAAAGTGGACAGAGGAAAGCACTCCTTTGGCAGCAAAAGTTTTGCCTTTTACGTCCTTATTATCCATGGTAATGGTAAATTTAAATGTTCTACCTTCTTCACCATCTTTTACTAATTTCTTAAGAGTTAAATCACCAACTTCATCTTCTTTAAAGTTAGTGAGGAACATTTTATTGCCCTCTTCATAAGTAGCCGGATTACCTTCAATAAGGACAATCGGTCTAACTTTTCCCGGACTAACTTCTCCTAATTGAACCGTTACATGATAAATGGTTGGATCCATTAAATAGTCATTAGAGGGAGCTTTTGTTTCTTTTAGATAATAATCCCAAACTTCTCCTTCTGTTTTTGGTGCCGGAATTCCTCTAATTGAGGCAATGCCCTTTTCATTAGAAGTTGCAACAAAAATTGGATTTTCATCGGTAGCATTATTAAATAAACCAAACTCAGCACCGGCAAGAGGTTTTCCATTCGCTTTTGTTTTCTCTATCTGTAATAAGCCAACACGTTCAATTTTACCTTTAGCCCAATTTTTAGAAACTATCCAAGACTTCTCAACCTTATTAGTAAAATCATCTTTTCCTTCTGCCGTTACTTGATTCTTTAAATTAGCATCACCCTTAACATCAGCAGAAACAAGGGTCTCGTATTCAATCTTGTAAAGTTTTTTGTCATCTCTTAGAGCGACAGATAACTCACGAGTGTTTGGATCATAACTTGGTTTAATATCTACGACTGTTCCCCCGGTACTTGGAAATGTTCCATCGCCGGGATCAGTATATTCCGTGATAATAACCGCATCAGCAGCAAGGCTTCCATCTTTATTTAGTTTTAAAGACAGGCCTTCTGGCAGTTTATCTTTAATGGTTATCTTTTTTAAGGATTCCAATCCATAAGGATGATATTTAATCGTCCATTTTGGTAAAGCAGAGGAATCATCACCTGGGGATAGTAATTCTTTATCTAAGAACTTCGTATTAACGCGAACGTCATGTTTTCCCGTTGGTTTCCAATCTTTATCGCCCTCAGAATTCATCGAAACCTTATTGGTTTTTTTAACCGATCCATTCTTAGAAGTTTCCTCTGTTCTTCCATATTCTAAGTATTTTTCTTCCGAAAGTTGTGCTTTTACTAAAATATAATAACTGGTGTCTAACTTACTAAAGACAAAGGTTGCTGTTTGATCAGTAATAGCAGGGGTTCCATCAATAATACCGGAAACATCAGTAACGAGCGTTCCATCCGCTTTATGAAGCTCGTATTTTACGCCCTCCGCTAAATCAACAAAGGACCAACCTTCCGGCAAAGTATCAACTACGGTTATTTCACCCATTGTGGTAAAGCCACCATTATAGATATCAGCACCCGTAAGGTCTACTTGATCTTCATTGACATTTAACCGAAAGACTGCAGTGCGATCTTCATAATTAAAGCCATTTCCGGCATTTCCGATGCCGTTTCCGGCAGCATTCATAATTTCCTTACTTAAGACTTTACGTTCATAGTTCGTCTTGCCGGTGGCATTATGCAAATATTCATCACCATAAAATAAAGTTGCGGTATTTTGAACCTCTTGATTCTTATTCCCGGCAAAGATATTCGGATCAAGAACCTGGGTTTTAAAGGTATAGGGATAAGCTTTATCGGCATCAAATCCGCTTACAATTAATAAATCTCCTACTTCTTTACCATTTTGTGTAACTTTTTTAACGTCAACGGTTAAACCGACCTCGTTAGCAAAACTTCCGTCTACATATTGTTGACTATATTTAGGCGTTAACTTCTTAGCAATAGTGGTGCTAGTTAAATCAGCTAAGTTGCTACTACCCGCTTTAAAACTACCCTCTTTACCATAAATTAACAGATCATAAACTTTTAAGTTCTCTGGTTCTGTAAAAGTATCTTGTTTCTTTAAGTCAACTGTCACTGTCCAAGGAATTTGGCGCTTTTCATAATCAACTTGACCAGCTGCTTTTTTGATACTAGTAATACCAATGCCGACACCTTTTTCGTTGGAGTCTTGGCCTTTTGGCACTTGATCACTGGTAATCGTTGCTTTATTTTTATAAGTAAACACATGGCCGGGATGCGTTTCTGCCGGCACCTTAGTGACAATAGTTAATTTCACCTTTTCTTTAAGAGGTGTTGTGCCATTATTTAAATTATAAACTCCCCCTGTTGGTTCACTAGTTATAGCAGGTAAAGTAATACCACTTTGTGCTGTACTATCCCATTCCCATTTTGCTGATAGCCAAGTCCATTTTGCCGGCTTATCCGACAACTTATCCGTCACCTTAACATTGGTAAGATCAAGTCCATTGGGATCAACAGTAATCGTCCAAGTAATAGTTTGTTTCTTAGGATCATAAACGCCGCTTGTTACCCAGTTATATGCCTCACCGTCTTTGGTAATTAAAGTCTTTTTTGATATTTCTGCTGTACCGTCATCCGGTACTATTTCATCATCATCACCAAAGTAGGCGGTGTTATCAATGCTTCCTCCCGGAATTAGCATTTGTTCCGGAATTTTGGTTCTAAAGGTAACAATTTGTTCTCCCGAAACGTCTTCAAAGGTGTAATTTAGAGTTTTTTTAGCGCTATTATAAACACTATTATCTTTTGTTACATTATTTACTTTAAAAGAACCGGGGACAAAGTCGCCAACCTCAGTTAAGTCATCGCTAAAAACATAATCCTTTAAAGAAACCTCTGCTCCGTTCTTTTTGGCATTAACTTTAACGCTCCATTCTACTTCACCAGGATGATCTTTTGATTCTTTTCCTGATTTTTCAATAGTCTTATCCACTTTAATTTTCGGTTTGGTAACATTCATATCTTTACCAAAAATCGAAACAACCTTGGTTTCACCTTCTTCCCAAGTTTCATCCTCATGGTAGGTGAATTTCGCGCCAAATGAGCATTTAATGTTGCTGGCATGTTCATCTAGGGAATCCCCATCAAATTTAATACTGACTCGGCTATTGGTCTTATCAAAAGTAAGCGTACCAATTTTCTCGCCATCATGCATGATTTCAACAGAAGGATCATTGAATAATTCAATACCGGTTTCAAATGGTAGAAGTTCATCTACCCAGTCACCATTAATAACCCAATCTGTAACACCTTCATCACCAGGTGCCGGAATAGTAAAACTTCCTTCTAACCAAAATGGTTCGCCCGCTGTAATTTTATCTACATCATTGCCATTTTTATCTTTAATGATGGTCTCCAAATTCCCGATAAGATTTCCTACTTCTTGGGGGTCTCTTTGATCAACATCAAATATTCCTATCTTAGAATCATCCGCCGTAGCTTCTTGATTTTCACTTATCGCGACATCATCTGCCGTACCGTCTTGATTTTCACTTATCGCGACATCATCTTTAGGCAACTGCTCATTTTCGGGCATTTGTTCTACTTCTTGTTGTGTTTCTTCAGTTTTCTGTGCTGCTTCGGCAGTTGAAGTATCTTCTTGTGCCACAACAGACAAGGATGGCATGAGCATATTTAGAACCATGACAAATGCCAACAAGAAACTCAGAAAACTTTTTTTGTTTCTCTTCATTTTTCTCCTCCTTATAAAAATAATTTGTTTATTAAAATCCCCCGCTTTTCTTCGAAAAACTGTTTGACAAATCGCCCAAAACTTGTAGCGAAGCTAGTAAAATATATCTTTTCGCGTGGAGGTGATTTTCATATTAATTTTTTACCTACCTTTTTATATCACTAAAAATAAATTGTATTTCTTAAATTTTCAAGAATCAGTTTAGGATATTTGTAATAATTGCGTAACATTTGAATTTTTTTTAGAAATTATCTAAAACTCCTTTTATTATGTAATAATTTTTGTGTTATATTGAGTTTATACAAGAAATATATTTAAGAAGTATAAAGAGGCAAAATTATGAAAATCCCCAGGGAAATTGCTCAAGAAATCGTGGAAGAAATTAGTACTGAAATCAATGAGCATATTAACTTTATGAATGAAGAAGGCATTATCATTGCTAGTACCGATCCTAAGCGAATCGGCGTGCTCCATGAAGGTGCCCAAAAAATTATAACAGAAAAGCTACCGGAACTTTATATCACTCCAGAGATGGAAACTAAAACCACTCGCTGTGGCATTAATCTGCCTCTTATTGTGGAAGATGAAATTGTTGGTGTTATTGGTATTACCGGCAAAAAGAAACGGGTTGCTAAGTACGGAAACATTGTTCGTCGTATGACCGAGATTATGGTTGAGGCGAGTATCCAAAATGAAACTCGTCGCTATGACAGGCGGGTTATTTATCGTTTCCTTGATGAATGGGTCACAAACGAGAATATTAATAGTAATCCAATCTTTATAAGCCGGGGCCACAGCTTAGGAATCGATGTTACCCGTTCCTACCGCGTCATGGTTTTATATTTTACGGACTTTACAAAGCTTTCCGCCACCATGTTAGGCCAACGAAAACTAGATGAAATGGAGCAATTAATTCGCCAATTAATGGCCCAAGAAACCGGTGTCCTTTACCTGCGTAAACCGCCAAAGCAAATTTTACTCGTTTCTTGGCGAGAAACCAAAGAATTATTAGCTCTTGCCCAGTGTATTAGGGAAAATCTGGAGCAAACTTATCAGGCACAAATTAAAATTGGCATTGATAGTAGTAAAAATACGCCCCGCGATGTTTCTTTACGATTGCACCAAGCGGAAAAAGCCGCTGCCATTATTTTGCATGGTGAAATTGATACCGCCGAATATGATCACTTAAATATCGATCTTTTTTTACATGATATTCAATTAACCACTATGGATGAATATTTACGAAAACTTTTCCCCGATTTATCTCCCCAAGAAGTTAAAACTTATGTTTCTTTAGTTGAAGCTTATTTTACTTATGATGGTTCTTTGACAAAAATCTCTGAGGCCCTTTTTATGCATAAAAACACCCTGCAATACAAACTAAAAAAGATGGCCACTATTACGGGACTAGATATCCGTCGTCCTTCCCAAGCTGCTCCTTATTACATGGCGCTAACTTTTTATAATATTTTGAAAAGTATACACTTAACTGATTAATCACTTGTTCCTGATAACGAAAATAGTCCTACTAATATGTTCTTGTTGACATTTACTTTTTTTCTTTTTGATGATATCTTAGTAATATAAACTAAATAATTTATCTTTTATAATTATTTTTTATTTACTTTGCACAAATAACTTATCTAAAGAAAAGGAGAAAAATTATGACAGGGATACCATTTTTAATTGTTTTTATCGTAGCTATTATTGTAATGATCTTAATGATTAGTAAACTGAAAATCCACCCATTTCTTTCTATTCTACTCGTTTCATTGTTGCTTGGTGTAATTGGCGGCATTCCACTAGTTGGTTATACCAAAGCCGATGACACGGTAGTGGATGGAATTGCCACTGTAATAGGTAATGGCTTTTCAGGAACTTTTACAAGTATCGGTATTGTTATTATCTTTGGCGCAATGATTGGTTCTTTCTTGGAAAAAACGGGTGCTGCTCTAAAGCTTGCGGATATGGTGGTTAAGCTAGTCGGACCAAATCGTCCGGAACTTGCCATTGAGCTAATGGGCTGGGTTGTTTCTATTCCGGTTTTTTGTGATTCTGGTTTTGTTGTATTAAACCCCATTCGTAAAGCCCTCGTAAAGCGTACGGGTGCTTCTTCCGTCGCTATGACCTTATGTTTGTCCGCCGGACTTTATGCTTCTCACGTTTTTATTCCGCCAACTCCTGGTCCTATTGCTGCAGCTAATACCCTAGGAATTGGTAATAACCTGCTCCTAATTATGGGTCTTGGCGCCTTAGTTTCCATTCCCGCTTTAATTGGTGCTTACTTTTATGCAAAATATATTGGTAAAAAAGTGAAGTCTCAAGACGAGTTAGAGGCGGCTGAAACCGTAAAGACTTATGAAGAGTTAGTTGCTTCCTTTGGCAAATTACCAAATGGCTTTATGTCTCTGGCACCCATCCTTATTCCAATTCTTTTAATGGCTATGTCCAATGTTTCAGCGATTCTTGGTTGGAGTGGTGCTCTTAATACTGCCTTTACTTTCCTCGGAACTCCTATTGTTGCTTTAGCAGTTGGTGTCATCTTAGGCATTATCCTTTTAGCACAAAGTAACATGACGAAAGAATTATACGAATTAGTAAATGATACCTTAAAAACTGTTGGACCTATTCTTTTTATCACCGCTGCCGGTGGTGTCTTAGGAAAAGTAATTGCTTCCACAAGTTTGGTTTCCTTTATTACGGAACATGCTGATTCCTTACAAACAATTGGCATTTTCTTCCCATTTTTACTAGCTGCTATTTTAAAATCCGCACAAGGATCTTCTACCGTTGCTATTACTACAACCGCTGGTATTATGGCTCCTTTAATGGGCGCTTTAGGTATGGATTCAACAGTTATGAGTGCTCTTTGTGTTATGGCTATCGGTGCCGGTGCTATGACTGTTTCTCATGCTAATGACTCTTATTTCTGGGTCGTTACAAACTTTGGGGAAATGACACCGGAACAAGGCTATAAAACCCAGACTATGGTAACCCTCGTTGAAGGTGTCTGTGCCATGGCGATGATTTTTGTTTTGTCACTATTTTTACATTAAAGAAATGAGGTAATCGATGAATTTAAGAGAAGATGCAAATGAAATAATAAAACAATCGATTCAATCCGTTTTACCAGATACCGCTATTCGTGAAGCTTTACTTGGCAAAGAATTTAGCTCCGGCAAGCTTTATTTAATTGCCGTGGGAAAAGCCGCTTGGCAAATGGCTAGTGCCGCGGTTAAAGTTCTTGATCGACCTCTTAATAAAGGTATTGTTATTACCAAATATGATCACGTAAAGGGGGAGATACCAGGCGTTTCTTGCTATGAAGCCGGGCATCCGATTCCTGATGAGAATTCCTTTTTAGCCACAGAACAAGCTATTTCACTAGTACAAAATTTAAAGTCTGAAGATACCGTACTTTTTCTACTCAGTGGTGGTGGATCGGCACTTTTTGAAAAGCCTCTAATTAGTGCCGATTCGCTACGAGATGTTACCAATCAATTAATGGCCTGTGGCGCGGATATTGTGGAAATCAATTGTCTTAGGAAGAGACTATCAGCAGTAAAAGGTGGCAAGTTTGCTAAACTTTGTGAACCGGCTCAGGTTTATAATATTGTTCTTAGCGATATTTTAGGCGACCCCCTCGATATGATTGGCTCTGGCCCTACTTATCCTGACTCCTCTTCTGCTGCTGAAGCTTTAGCAATTGTGGAAAAATATGATTTGAAATTTAATGATGAGATTTTAGATTTACTGGCCCTTGAAACGCCAAAAGAACTAACCAATATTGAAACTAAAATTACGGGTAGCGTTCGTAACCTTTGTAATGCCGCCCAAAGGGCTTTAGAAAGCCTTGGCTACGAAGTTGTTTACTTAACTGATCAATTAGCCTGTGAAGCTAAAGAAGCTGGCTCTTTTCTCGCCGCCATTGCTAAATCCTATCAAAAGCATCCTAGAAGTATCGCTTTTTTAGCCGGTGGTGAAACCATCGTTCGCTTAACAGGTAAGGGCCTCGGAGGTCGGAATCAAGAAATTGCTCTATCCGGAGCTGCCGGCATTAGTGGTTTAAATAATACAGCTATCTTTAGTATTGGTAGTGACGGAACAGATGGTCCTACTGACGCTGCTGGTGGTTATTGTGATCAAGATAGTGCCAAATGCTTAAAAGAACAAAACATTAATATTTATGAAGTTCTAAAAGAAAATGATTCTTATCATGCTTTAGAAAAATGTGATGGTTTAATTAAAACGGGGCCTACCGGTACTAATGTTAATGACCTCTCGGTACTATTAATAAAAAGATAAATAAATCCTATCTAAAAAGAGTCTACCCGGTTAAAGGTAGACTCTTTTACTTTTATTATCCCCAAACTTCTTCTGCTATTTCTTTTACTAAAGCAAGTTTGGCCCATTGCTCTTCTTCTGTTAGTTTATTACCGATTTCACAAGAAGCAAAGCCACACTGTGGGCTTAGGCATAAGCGCTCAAGTGGAATGTATTTTGCTGCTTCGTGAATTCTAGCAATCACTTCTTCTTTATTTTCTAATTCTGGCTTTTTAGTTGTAATAAGACCTAGTACTACCTTCTTATCACCACTTACTTCTTTTAGGGGTGCAAAGCTACCAGAACGTTCATCATCAAACTCCAGGTAATAAGCATTCACGTTTTCTTCGCCAAAAATAATCTTAGCTACTGAATCATAAGCTCCTTGGCTAAAATAATCTGAATTGTAATTTCCTCGACAAATATGGGTATTAACAACCATATCACTCGGTACTTTAGCAATAGCTAAGTTATTAGCTTTTAATAGTTGTTTTGCGAAAGCTTCACTTTCCTTGGTTAAATCTTGTCCAAAGAATAATCCCCAAGAACAGTCATCTATTTGCAGATTTCTACATCCTGCTTCATATAAGTCTCCAATGACCTTTTGGTAAGCTTTTCCCAGGTCTTCAATTAAATCTTCTGTCTCAGGATAAATAGCTTTCGTTGCAGCTAAGTTTTCTTCAAAGACACACTGCAACAAGAACTGCGCAGGTGCAGGAATGGTTTGTTTTGCTACCGTATTTTCATCTTCTAAAGCTTTTATAAACTTAAAGTGTTCCACAAAAGGATGTTTATCTACTGTAATTTTATCGACTAAATAAGTATCCTCTAAATCTGTTTTCGTGGCATGAAAATTAATTGGGTTCTTGCTTGGCTTATGAGCAACCCCATTAAATCCCCACATAAAATCTAGCTGCCAAGTTGCTCTACGAAACTCTCCATCAGTAATAACCTGGTAACCAGCTTTCTTTTGCTTTTCTACAAGATCAATAATAGCCTTATCTTCAACCGCTTTTAATTCCTCAGCTGTAATCTTTTTATTTTCAAAATCTCTACGAGCTACTTTTAAAGACTCCGGTCTTAAAAAACTTCCTACATAATCATATTTAAAAGGTGTATTTGCTTTTCCCATCCTTATTATCCTCCTACTTAACTTTTAATTTTGCTAACAAGGAGAGTATAGCATTTAAAGGTCTTTCGCCGTTAATACTGCTTTTTAATGGGTAGCCATAGTTAAAACCTATGATTATACATCCGATCTTTATTTTTTCTGCCTCTTGATCCATTCCATAATAATATCAACCACATAAGTTTGTTCTAGGTCCGTAAGCGGATGACCTTTGGGAATCTTATGCCATTTTTCTAAACAGCCGCGACAACAAGTTGCGGTAGCATGTTGAGCGATAAAAACCGGGTGACCTCGCATAGGGGTTTGCTTCCCATCATTTTTAGGTTTAGCCGGTGCCAGACGCTTCCCAATAAAATCACAAGCGTGATCTTTTACCACTTCCAGCCCTTTTTCCTCAACATAAGCCAAATCCTTTGCTTTTAAAGAGAAACTACTGCGAAATTTTGATTGTGCTAGCCTTTGAAAAATATCCTCACTCTCTTTATTTTCTTCTTTCTTTTCTAACCTCTTTGCTAACTTCGTATTTCTAGCTGTAGTGGTTTCATTTTGAATAGCATAGGCTATCGCTTTCTTCTCGCCAATTAAAACTAGGATCTTTTTGGCCCTAGTTACACCGGTATAAAGTAGATTTCTCTGTAACATAACATAATGACTCATGGTAAAAGGCATAACTACAATGGGATATTCTGAACCTTGAGCTTTATGAATGGTTGTAGCATAGGCCAGGGAAAGTTCATCTAATTCGCTAACATCATAGAGAACTTCTCGACCATCAAAGTCTACTACTAGCTCTCGTTCTTCCCTATCTACTTTACAAATCATGCCAATATCCCCATTATAGACTTCCTTATCATAATCATTACGAATCTGCATAACTTTATCATGCAAACGGAACTGAGTTCCCCCTCTATTTAAGAAAACCTCCGTGGGATTCAGCGCTTCTTGTAGTACCTGATTTAATTTTTCTGCTCCACAAGCTCCCCGCTGCATGGGAGTCAAAACCTGAATATCCGTTAAGGGATCCACCTGATAATACTTGGGTAGATTATTTGTACAGTACTTGACTAATAAATCTACAATTTCTTCATTACCCTCTTTCGCAGCAAAGAAAAAGTCTGCTTCTTTTCCTCCTCGCAAATCAATGTTTTGTCCTTTATTAATGCGATGTGCATTCATAATAATGCGACTGCCTTGGGCTTGGCGAAAAATACGAGTAAGGCGAACAATCGGTATTCGCCCAGATAAAATCACGTCTTTTAAAACATTTCCCGCTCCAACACTTGGTAGTTGATCCGTATCTCCCACCATAATAAGAGTCATATATTTGGGTATTGCTTTTAACAAATTGTACATTAATATAATATCAATCATGGAGCACTCATCCAGAATTAGAACATCGCCGCTTAAAGGGTTTTCTTCATTTTTTTGATAACCTTCTGGCGGTTTATATTCTAATAATCGATGAATCGTTGTCGCTTTCATTCCTGTAGCTTCTGACATTCTTTTGGCTGCCCGGCCAGTAGGAGCTGCTAAAAGAATGTCACATCCTGCCAGCTGATAGGCCTTAATTATCCCTAAAGTAGTAGTAGTTTTTCCTGTTCCCGGACCACCAGTTAAAACCATTACTTTAGAAGAGATGGCTACCCGAATTGCTTCTAACTGAATCTCATCATAGGTAATAGCCGCATCAGCAACCACTTTTTTCATAACGTTATCCACATTTAGAGACACTTTTCGCTCTGCACTCAACAACTGTAAGATTCTTTTTGCACTTCCTTCTTCAGAAAAATAAAAAGGTGGCAAGTAAATGGCCTCTTCCTCACGAATCAGGTCTTCTACCCTTAGCATTTCATCTAAGGTCATCTCTAGTTCCGGTTTTTCTACCTCTAGCAACTTCGCTGCTGTTTTAATAAGTTGTTCTCTAATGGCGTAACAGTGGCCACTTTCTGCTAATTTATTCAGGGTATATAAGATACCACTTCTTAAGCGAATATAGCGGGTCTTATCAATCCCCAATTTTTCGGCAATGCTATCTGCCGTTTTAAAACCAATGCCCCAAATATCATCAGCCAGGCGATAAGGATTTTCTTTTACTACCTTAATACTGTCATTACCATAAGTTTTATAAATCTTCGTAGCATGAGCGGTACTTACTTCATGACTTTGTAAAAAAAGCATAATATTCTTAATCTCTTTTTGCTCAATCCAACTTTTCTTAATCCGTTCCACCCGAACTTTGCCAATTCCTTCCACTTCTAAAAGTCTATCTGGTTCTCCTTCAATTATCTCTAAAGTGTCCTGACCAAACATTCTAACGATACGCTGGGCAAACTTCGGACCTACTCCCTTTACTAAACCTGATCCTAAATATTTCTCAATACCATAGGCCGTTGCTGGTAGTGTTTCTTCAAATTTTTCCACAGAAAACTGCTTTCCATATTTCATATCACTTTTCCAAAATCCAGTTAAGAAAAGTACCGAGCCCACATGGGTATCTGGCATCATGCCAACGACCGTTACTAAGTCATGGTAGTTTTTTACTGCAACCTTTAGTACCGTATAGCCATTTTCCGTATTTTGATAAGTAATCCGTTCCACAACGCATCGTAACTGTTCCACCGCTAATTCTCCTATTTATTTCCAAAAATAATTCTCGTTTTCCTTCATTTTAGCGATAGATGCTTGAGATAGCAAGAAATATGAATAAGATAGCTTATCATTCTGTTATATTGACGCCTTTATTTTTCACTGCTAAGATATAAGATAATTAAGAAATAGGTACAGACAATACTCTATATTTTTAACATTTAAAATTTGCACTATATTTGCTAGGTTCCAAATATAGATAGGAGGCCGACTTGAAATCAAAAGAAGCCAAGATTATTTTCTTTGCTGTTTTTGCCATTATGATTCAAGTAATAATATACTTCATGAAGCCGGTTATGATACAACTTTATTTAGCTTATGAAGTTTATTTATTACTTGTTGTAATAGGTATCCCCATTTTTTATGTAAAGAATTGGGCTAAAAATGATATTGTATTGGTACCAGGTATCATAAGTGAAATAATCTGCCTTGTTTTGCTGGCTACTAATACTAATGCCTGTATTTTCTTGTTGTGGCTGACTACTTGAATAGGCTTTTATGGCGAAATCAAAGTTATACTTAACATACCAAAAAAGACACCGTCTTCAATCACTCGAAGACGGTGTCTTTACTAACACTCCTATAAAATCAAATCTACAATATGGTAATTGTAAAGGTATAATCTTTTTTCTTTCCCGGTTTTACTACCTGTACATTTCTCTTTTCTTCAAAGACATCACTCTCATCGCTACAAGTCGATAATCCCACCCAAGGTTCAATAGCCACAAAAGGACCATCATTTGCTGAGGACCAAAGAATGAGGTAAGGAAAATCTGCAAAATCAAGTTCTACTCCTATACTGCTCTTTTTCGATAATAGCTTAATCTTTCTCGACTTTAATTCATCAAAAATTATGGCATCTTTATGAAATAACTCATGTTTCAAAGCAAATGTCTTCGCATGATCCAAACAATTCGTTCTATTTTCTACATCAATTAACCCGGTCTCGGTGATTGGTGTTGGCACGGTACAAGTCTCTTCTTTTTCAAATTCCACATAATAATCACTATAGTTTTCGCCCGCTACGAGAGGACAATTAAAACCCGGATGACCACCAACAAAAAATGGCATGTCTTTAGCACCTGTATTCTCCACCTCATAGGTTACCTTCACAGATTTTCCTAGCAATTCGTATCTTGTCCTTAATTTAAAATCATAAGGAAATTTCTTTAAGGTTTCTTCATTACTCTGAATCGAAAAACAAATCATATTATCAGTTATCTCTTCTACTGTAAAATTAGATTTACGTACAATTCCGTGTCTTGGCATTGCTGTCTTTAGGCCGTTACCAATGACTGCCTTATCATCGCGAATACTACCACAAATTGGAAAAAGTACCGGTGCTGTGCCACTCCAGTAAGTAGCATCTCCTTGCCAGAGATACTCTGTTCCCTTTTTATCTTTAATAGAACTAAATGTTCCACCAAATTCGGTAAAGCTAACTTCTAAATGTTCATTTGTTAATGTGTGATTCATAATAGCCTCCTATAGCCATGTAAGTTTTTCTACCTTTTGCAAACAAAAAAACGGACATCACAGCGCCAATAACTAATTTATAATTTCTTACTTTTACCCGCTGTTTACTCGATAAAAACCTGAATGCTTGCAATCACTAATTTATCTATTCCCTACTATAGTCTTTTTGCCTATAAGTAGCAAGTTTATGATTAATCACTCACTCCTAATCCATGGATTTTACTATGCCCACCCTTCTACATAGGCTAATCGTATCTTGTTTTAGCACTTAATACTTTATTACAAAGTGGTGTTCTCTTTTTTTACTTATTTTTTTATTTATCCAAATGAAATTTTACACTAGCCTTAATGCAAAAATTTAAGATTTTGAGCACCTTTTATCGCTAATTATGGGGAATCGAACCCTCAATTTATCCTTAGTAATTTATCTAACATTGTTACTCTAAAGTACTGTGTTTTACTGCACAGTATAGCATGAAGTTGTAGAGTCCGATTAGCATTCTATTAGCAAAACCCATGTAAAAGATATTTGGAAATCTTTTATGTTTTTAAGAGAAAAGACTTACTTTGAGGTCGCAATTTGCGACTTCAAAAATTTCTCTTCATCTTCTGTTAATCGGAAACAGAACTTTTCCGGAAATCTTGCTATGTTTCTTTTTACAGCTTCATTTAAACGTTTAGTTTCCACTTGATATAGCATTGCTAAATCGCTATCCAACATAACTTGTTGATTGCGAATTACATATATCAAATTTTCAATACGAGATTGAACCATTCCTACATCAGTCTGTTCATCACTCTAACCAAAAATTTCTATTTCTTTTTCAGTTGACACCCAAATCCTCCTATCTATACTTGAGATGCTAATCTGGCATTTCAAGTTTATGTTTGCCTTCTAACAGCGAACATTAATATCTTTTATCTATCATCTAAGCAGCTCCAAATAAAACCAATACCGTAGAATACTTAATTAGTATAAACAACTTCATCAAGAACATTATCATCTATACTATACCAATTGAAGCATTTCTTATTTTGTTGCATTAAAATATTCTAAGGATAGCATCAAATTTTAGATTATTACACTATGGGAAAATAAGGATAGTAAAAGATTTACAAATGAATAATTAAGATTTGTTTAGATAAGGCCTATAGATTTTTTATTGAATATGTATTTAATGTTGAAGAATTTCTATCTTTTTTAAACGTTCCCTGCAGGAATCGAACCTGCACTTGATCCTTAGGAGGGATCCGTAATATCCATTTTACTAAGGGAACAACATGGCTATTATACTTTAAATTAATGGGAATGTAAACCTCTTTACATTCCCATTTCTATGGCTATTACCTAAAGTGAATCTTGCCTTGGAGCCACACATCACCTTTGAATCGGCGTCCTACTAAAGGCACTCCAGTTAACTTATCCTTGGGGATACAAACATCAAAGTTTAAGCCATTAACATCAAGGCTTAAGATATAAAGCTTTGCTTTCGAGAATTCGTTTTCTACTAGCTGCATAGCCTTTATTTCGCCCATTATGGAGTAGCGGTCACATTCTATGCCATAAGGCATAATATAGGTGTCTACAATGCTTAAAACGTCTTCTGAGACCAGTCTCTTAGAAACCTGTGAATACACATCCATATCTTCTAGCGTTAGGCTTTCAGCAGCTGCTGAGTCTCCACCTCTAGCCTCATTTAATAGTGACATTCTATTTTTTGATTCTTCTTTAATACTCTTTCTTTGTTCCTCAGTTTTCTTAATGGGGAAAAGGACGGTGCCTTCATTACAAAGACCACTAATGGTAACAGAAGAATACTTAATCGTCTTCGTTCCCTTGTCTTTTTCTCTTAAATATTCCACTGAGTTTTGCAGTTTAAAGATAAGGCTAATGCCAATTTTAAAGTCTTCACAAATGCCTACATAATCTTCCCGATCCATTCTTCGCTCTACCACTACTTCTGAATAAGAAGTAATGCCAGTTCCATAAAAATAAGGATAATAGTATTCTTTCGTAAACATTTCATCGATATCCATATAACCACATAAGGCCATACCAATACCTGGGGCAAATTCCTTTTTAAATTCGCAAAAATCCCACTCTCTATCAACGCCAATTAACTCATGATTGGTATAATTCCATTCAATGTGATTCACTAATTGATCTAATTTGGCTTTCGAAATCACTTTTCCAAAACCAATTGCTTCTAAATATTGATGCATTTAATTCCTCTATTTCTTAGCTAATTGAGTAGCCCCTCCCATGTAAGGTCTTAAAGCCTCTGGAATAGCTACGCTTCCGTCTGCTTTTAAGTTATTTTCTAAGAATGCAATTAACATTCTCGGTGGTGCTACTACTGTGTTATTTAAGGTATGTGCGAAGTATCTGTCACCATTTTCTTCTTTAATCTTAATGCCAAGTCTTCTTGCTTGTGCATCTCCTAGATTTGAGCAACTTCCTACTTCAAAGTATTTTTGTTGTCTTGGTGACCAAGCTTCTACGTCACAAGATTTTACTTTTAAGTCAGCAAGATCGCCAGAGCAGCACTCTAATGTTCTTACTGGGATATCCAAAGTTCTAAAGAAATCTACGGTGTTTTTCCACAAAACATCATAGTATTTCTTGCTATCTTCTGGTTTACAAACAACGATCATTTCTTGTTTTTCAAATTGGTGAATACGGTAAACGCCTCTTTCTTCAATACCGTGAGCTCCTTTTTCTTTTCTAAAGCAAGGAGAATAGCTAGTAAGTGTTTGTGGCACTTCACTTTCTTCTAAAGTAGTATTGATGAATTTACCAATCATCGAGTGTTCACTGGTACCGATTAGGTAAAGATCCTCACCCTCGATTTTATACATCATCGCATCCATTTCAGCAAAGCTCATAACTCCTGTTACTACTTCACTTCGAATCATATAAGGAGGAATACAATAAGTAAAGCCTCTATTAATCATAAAGTCTCTAGCATAAGCTAAAACAGCAGAGTGAAGTCTGGCAATATCACCCATTAGGTAATAGAAACCATTACCTGCTACCTTGCCAGCACTTTTAAGGTCAATACCATTAAAAGATTCCATAATATCGGTGTGATAAGGTACTTCATAATCAGGCACTACAGGTTCACCAAATCTTTCGATTTCTACATTTTGTGTATCATCTTTGCCAATTGGTACAGAGGGGTCAATGATATTTGGAATAATCATCATATTGGTTTTGATTTTTTCTTCTACTTCTTTTTCTCTAGCTGATAATTCTTCAATCTTTGTAGCATTTTTTGCTACTTCTTTTTTAACTTCTTCTGCTTCTTCTTTCTTACCGCTAGCCATTAAAGCGCCGATTTCTTTAGAAATCTTATTCTTGTTGGCACGAAGTTCTTCTACTTCTTGCTTAATCTCTCTATTTTCTTTATCAAGTGCAAGAACTTCATCTACTAATGGTAATTTTTCATCTTGAAATTTTTTCTTAATGTTTTCCTTTACTGCATCTGGATTATTTCTTACAAATTTAATGTCTAACATGTTGTTACCTCCCTATTTATCCTTTTTTTCTTTTTTTTCTTTTTTGTCTTTTTTATCTTTTTCGTCTGTTTCTTTTACTTTAAAGTTAACGCTAAAAATAGCTTTATCTAATGCTTCTGCTTCTTCTTCTGCAAGTTCTACATAACTTCTTCCTTTAACAATTTCTTTAATATAAGTATAACAACCTTCACGGCTGTGCATAACGTTCATAATAAAACCGTTGTCTTTTTCATCAAGCATAGCTAGTGCGAAACTTAATTTACCACCCATTTCATTAAAAGCATCATACTTCACTATGCCACTTTTTTGGAAGTTATTCGCGTTTTTACCAGAAAGGTTACGAATATCTTGTCTATTTTGTTTTACAGCACGAACAATGGTATCAACTTCTTCGAATTTACTCTTAAAACTTTCTTCTAGGGACTTGCCGTCCTTGTCCTTCATAAATGTACTATAACTATTTTTTAGTCGATTATAGTTCATTTGCAGTTTTACCAGATAAAATATCACACCTAATAAAACAACTGCAAGTATAATAAATAAGATCCCGGGATCTACATTTTTAAAGATTTTACTTTCCATATTATTCCCCTTTTATACTAGTAATCATATCGAATAAGTGTTCGAACTCTGAATTTGAGTAGTATTCTATTTCAATTTTTCCTTTGCCATTGCCTTTTGCGTTAACCTTTACTTTAGTTCCCATAACTTCTTGCATCTTTTCTTCTAAGTCTTTAAACAAATAGGAATGGTCTTCTTTTGCTTTTTTATCCTCTTTTTTAGGATTTTTAAGGCTTTTTACTAACTTTTCTATTTCTCTAACGCTAAGTTTCTCATCAAAAACGCGGTTTGCTAAGATATATTGCGATTCTTTATCATCAATAGCTAAAAGTGCTCGCGCATGACCGGTGGAGATCATGTCATCAATAATCATTTGCTGCACTCTTTCATCTAATTTTAAAAGTCGCATAGCATTAGTAACTGCTGTTCTACTTTTAGAAACTCGCTCTGCTACTTCATCTTGTTTTAAATTGTGTTCTTCTAATAATTGTTTATAAGCAAGTGCTTCTTCAATGGGGTTTAAGTCTTCTCTTTGGATATTTTCGATGATGGCATATTCCAAAGTTTCTAGATCTGTCAGGTCACGAATAATAGCTGGTATTTTCTTAATTCCAGCCATCTTAGATGCTCGCCAGCGGCGTTCGCCTGCGACGATTTGGTAATAATCATCCTTTTTATTTACCATAATGGGATAAATAACCCCTTTTAATTTAATGGACTCTGCTAATTCAATAATTCCATCTTCATTAAAGTTTTTTCTTGGTTGGTCCCTATTAGGCTCCACCTCATTTATATTTAGCATTACTACATTAGGTCCCGCTTCGCTGCTTTCTTTAACAGTAGTTGCTACTTCTTCTTTTTTCTCTCTAATATTTTTATTAGGTATCATGGAATCTAAGCCTTTGCCTAATCCTTTTCTTTTCACCGCCATTAATCTATTTCTCCATTTCTATAACTTCTTTTGCCAGCTCTCTATAACTTTTTGCACCTGAGGAAGCAGAATCATAGAGGTTAATAGGTAAACCATAACTAGGTGCTTCAGCAAGTCTTATATTCCTTGGGATAATTGTATTGAAGATATTTTGGTCTATATTTTCTCTAACATTTTCTACTACTTGTAAGGAAAGATTTGTTCTTGCATCATACATCGTAAAAACAACTCCTTCAAACTCTAACTCCGGATTTAATCTTTCTCTAACTAAATCAACCGTGTAAAGCAGTTGACTAAGTCCTTCTAGTGCGTAATATTCACACTGAATTGGCACAAGAACAGAGTTAGCAGTTGTTAAAGCATTTATTGTCAATAAGCTAAGAGAAGGAGGGCAATCAATAATGATGAAGTCATATTCATCTTTTACTTTTGCTATCCCTTCTCGAATAATGTATTCTTTATCATTAATACCGATTAGTTCAATCTCTGCAGCTGATAAATTTATATTAGAAGGTAATATATCTAGATTTTCCGTGGCATTTTTTACTACTATTTCATCAAACTCAGCGTCGCCGATAATTAGATCATAAACAGACTTTTCTACTTCCATCTTGTCTATACCTAAGCCACTGGTCATATTTCCTTGGGGATCCATATCGATTCCAAGCACTTTTTTCCCTTGTTCCGCTAAACATGCAGCCAAATTAATAGAGGTGGTTGTTTTACCAACTCCCCCCTTTTGATTAGCGATAGCTATAGCTCTTCCCATTTTTATCACCTTTCCAATCGTATTGAATCTAATTATACCATTTTTCACTAATTATATCTACAATGTTTCACGTGAAACATTGAGTTAATTAACTTTTAAGAATGTTTCACGTGAAACATTCTTTTACACTATGAATTAAAAGGTAATTATAGTATAATAATAACATAATTAAGTAGGAGGTTTATTATGAATTGGAAAAAGAAATTTGCGCTAATTTCAACTTTTACAGGTGCTGTCGCTTGCACGACTGCTACAATTAATCGTATCGTTTCTTTTAACGCTAGCAAAGAAAATATATTATATAGATCATCAGGTTTTTATTATTCCTGGAAGTTTGGAAAGATTTTTTATAAGAAAATTGGTATTGGTAAGCCTTTATTATTAATTCATGATTTACAAGCTTTTTCTTCCCATGAAGAATGGGAAGAGGTAATTAATGAATTAGCTAAAAAGCACACTGTTTATGCTATCGACTTATTAGGTTGTGGACGTTCAGAAAAGCCGAATATTTTGTATACCAACTACTTATACGTTCAACTATTAAATGATTTTATTAAGCAGGTCATTGGTTCTAAAACCGATGTTATTTCGATGGGAGAATCTTCATCTTTTGTTTTAGCTACTTCTCACAATAATCCTGAATTAATTAATAAGATTATTATGGTCAGTCCCAAAAGCATAGATGATTTATCACAAATACCCGATCGTCGATCTAAGACTTCTTCCTGGTTAATCAATTTACCACTTGTTGGTACCTTCCTATATCACATTCTAATGCGAAAGAAATGTATCGGCAATTATTTTAATAAGGAATACTTCTTTAAATCAGACAGTTATACGAAAGCTATGTTAAATAAGAGTTTTGAAGCAGCCCATACAGATTCTTCCAAAGCAAAACATTTACATTCCAGTATCATTGGCCAATATACAACTGTCCAATTAAATAGTTTTCTTAAAAAATTAAATAATAGTATTTATATTATCTCTGGGGATAAGTTCTTTGAAAATAGAGCCATTCAAAAAGAGTATCAAGAAAACCTACCTTCTATTGAAGGAGTGATTATTGATAATTGTGGTAACCTACCACAAATGAATCAACCGGTTGAATTTATTGAACATACTGAGTTATTCTTATCTTAATAAAAAATAAGCCGTTATTAACAATTGTTAATAACGGCCTTTTTTATAAAGGTTTCTTCCCCGGTAACGGGGCTTTTCTGGGGTATTTTTTTTCGGTTTTTCGTATTTTTTCAATCACCGGAATACTTCTTTTAATATCTGTATCAGGTAATTCAAAATATCTTATTTTTTTTACCTTACCCCCTAATATTTTAATGGCTTTTTCACTATTAGCCATTTCTTCGTTAATATCTCCCGCTTTATAAGGGGCAAAGATACCGCCAACCTTAATAAAAGGTAGGGAATACTCACTTAATGTGGATAAGTTAGCTACGGCTCTAGAAACACAAAGGTCATATCTTTCCCGGTAGTTTTTATCCACGCCGAAATCTTCTGCTCTACCATGGATAGTAAGAACATGATCTAGTTCTAAGTCAGTAATCACTTCATTTAAGAAATTAATTCTTTTATTTAAAGAGTCTAATAAGGCAACCTTTAGGTGAGGATAGACGATTTTTAGAGGAATTCCTGGAAAGCCAGCACCCGTGCCAATATCGATGACTGATTTTACTTTATTCATCTCGATAATATCGGCTACGGCTAAGCTATCAATAAAATGTTTGGTAATAACCTCATCATACTGCGTAATGGCTGTAAGGTTAATCTTCTCATTCCAAGTTATTAATAACTCATAATAATCTTGAAACTTTTTCCCCATTTCTGCTGTGAATTCTACATTTAGTTTTTCTACATATTCTTTTAATCTATTCATGCTTTGCTCCAGTTAAATATACTAATAATACGGAAATATCGGCTGGTGAAACCCCGGAAATACGACTAGCTTCCCCAATTGAGGCTGGCCTTAACTCTTTTAGTTTTTGGACGGCTTCTATTCTAAGGCTTCTTACTTGATCATAGTCGATATCGCCAGGAATACGCTTTTTCTCCATCTTCTTAAACTGCACAACCTGTCTTTTTTGTCTTTCTAAGTAGCCTTCGTACTTAATATTAATATTAACCTGCTCTCCTACAGTTTGAGCTAAGCCATCTGGTATTTCTGGACGTTCCTTATCAATATCTTTTAAACTTTCATAACTAAGTTCCGGTCTTCTAATTAATTCCTTTAAAGAAGCTCCCGAGTTAAGCGGTGTACTACCTAATTTTTGCAAGATTTCTTGCACTTCTTTTGTATTACCAATATGGGTTTTTTCTAGTCTTTCTACTTCTTCGGCAATATATTTTTCTTTATCTCGGAGTCTCCTAATCTCTTGATCGGAAACTAATCCTACTTCATACCCAATTTCACTTAGTCGTTGATCTGCATTATCCTGGCGTAAAAGTAGACGGTACTCAGCTCTAGAAGTCATCATACGATAAGGTTCATGACTTTCTTTCATCACTAAATCATCAATTAAAACCCCAATATAAGCTTGGGAACGATCTAAAACAACGGCTTCTTTTCCTTGTAATTTTCTAGCGGCATTAATTCCTGCCATTAATCCTTGGGCGGCTGCTTCTTCATAACCAGAGCTACCATTAAACTGACCCCCACTAAAGAGACCGGCAATATCTTTAAATTCCAGCGAGTGTTTTAGTTGTCTAGCATCAATACAATCGTATTCAATAGCATAGGCATTTCTCACAATCTTAGCGTGCTCTAAGCCTGGCACCGTGCGATACATTTCATATTGCACATCTTCAGGTAGAGAACTACTCATGCCGGCCAGATACATTTCGTTAGTATCAAGGCCTTCTGGTTCGATAAAGACCTGGTGCCTCTTCTTATCGGCAAACTTAACCACCTTGTCTTCGATAGAAGGGCAATATCTAGGTCCCGTTCCTTCAATCGCACCACTAAAAAGTGGGGAACGATCTAGGTTATTACGAATAATCTCATGAGTTTCTTCATTGGTATAAGTAAGCCAGCAAGATACTTGATCAATTTGGGCATCAGCTGGATTAGTAGAAAAGGAAAAAGGTACCACTACTTCATCGCCCTTTTCTTCATGTAGCTTACTAAAATCAACACTTCTCTTATCTACTCTGGCCGGAGTACCGGTCTTAAAACGGTTTAATTTAATGCCTAAATCTTTTAAGGAATCGGTTAAATAATTAGCCGCTTGTAGGCCATTAGGGCCGGTGTTAGTTGCTACTTCACCGTAAACGCATTTTGCTTGTAAGTAAGTACCAGTGCACAGTATTACCGCGTCGCAGTAGTACTTTCCTGAAGAGATGGTTTCAATACCAATAATTTTATTGTCTTTGGTTAAAAGCTTTGCTACTTCCGTTTGCTTAATTTCTAAGTTTTCTTGATTTTCTAATACCCGTTTCATATTTTTTGTATAAAGAGCTTTATCTGCCTGAGCTCTTAGGGAGTGAACGGCAGGGCCTTTGGATTTATTGAGCATCTTAGACTGAATAAAAGAGGCATCAATGTTCTTACCCATTTGCCCTCCTAAGGCGTCAATTTCCCGCACCAAATGGCCTTTTGAACTTCCCCCAATATTGGGGTTACAAGGCATTAAGGCAATACTTTCAATACTAACAGTAAACATGAGGGTGCGCATGCCAAGTCTGGCGCTAGCAAGGGCTGCCTCGCAGCCTGCGTGTCCACCTCCAATGACGATTACATCATATTTATCTTTATTTTCCCATACAGAATTTTCTAAAAATTTCATTGACTAAATCTTCTCCTATAGCTTCACCTGTTATCTGACCTAAGTGTTCATAAGCATCTAATAAATCAATGGTTAAGAAATCTTCTGGCATTGCCATTTCTAAGCTTTCTTTCACCTTTAATAAAGACTCTTTACTCTTACTAAGCTCATTTTTTTGTCTGGTATTGGTAATATAAACTTGATCATTATATGCAAGATTTCCTTCATAAAACATATTTTTAATAGTCTCTTCTAATTCTTTGATTCCTTGGTTGTTCTTAGCGGAAATCTCAATAATCTTAATATCTTGATCTTTAAAATAATTATTCTTAATCACTTCTTCACTTAAGACCATATTTAAATCGGACTTATTTAATAAGATAATGGTATTTTTACCTTCAATCATCTCCATAATATCCCGGTCATTATCATCTAACTCTCTAGAAGCATCAATTACGTATAAAATTAAATCGGCACTATTCGCATAATCCTTAGCTTTTGATACACCGATTTCTTCAATTTTATCATCTGTTTGTCTAATTCCTGCGGTATCAATGATATTTAAGAGCACCCCATTTAAGTTAATTTGTTCTTCTAGGGCGTCTCTTGTGGTTCCTTCAATATCAGTAACAATGGCTCTTTCTTCTTCAATCATAACATTTAAAAGAGAGGATTTACCGGCGTTAGGTTTACCTAAGATAACGGTATTTACTCCTTCTTTTAAGATTTTACCATTGTCTGCGCTATTAATTAATTCCGTAATTTCCTCTAACCACTGGTCTAATTCTCCCGCTAGTTTTTCTGGTAACTCATCCAGACTAATGTGTTCTGGATCATCAAGAGCCGACTCAATAAAAGCCGTATCATACATAATCTCTGCTCTTATTTTTTCTATTTTTTCTTTTAAACTCCCCTTTAACTGACTAACAGAACTCTTTAGGGCGTACTCATTTTGGGAACTAATTAAGTCGGAAACTGCCTCAGCTTGAGACAAATCCAGGCGTCCATTTAAGAAAGCCCTTTTGGTAAATTCTCCCGGTTCTGCCGGGGTTGCACCGTTTTGTATCAATAAGTCTAAGACCTTTTTAACCACAAAGATACCCCCATGGCAGTTAATCTCTACCGTATCTTCGGTGGTAAAACTATTGGGTCCTTTCATAAGCATTACTAGTACCTCATCAATGGTATCTTCCCCATCAACAATGTAGCCGTAATGAATGGTATGACTTTTTTGCTCCCTTAATTTCTTACCTTTAATGCTTTTAAAAACCCGATCGGCTATTTCAATGGAACGCTCTCCTGACATTCTAACTATCCCAATACCAGAAGGGTTCATGGCTGTTGAAATGGCAGCGATGGTTCCTGATTCTTGTTGCATCATATCATCACCTTTACCTTCATTTTAAATAAGGAAAAAGAGGGAGTATGAAGACTCCCCCTTCTTGTTTTATCTGTAAACGTAAGTTATAACAACTTTTCTATATGGTTCTGTTCCTTCACTATGCGTTGTAACCTTATTATCATCTTGTAAATAAGAGTGGATAATCCTTCTTTCATAGGGATTCATCGGTTCTAGTGAAACAGGTCTCTTGGTTCTTTTTACCTTATTAGCCAGATTTCTTGCTAGGTGCTCAAGAGTCTCTTTTCTTCTTCTGCGATAATCTTCTGTATCAAGCTTAATTCTTACGTAACCTTCTTGGGCTTTATTTGCTACCCGATTCGCCAGGTATTGAAGAGAATCTAGAGTTTGACCTCTTTTACCAATTAAAAGGCCCATATTCTTTCCTTCTAGATTAATACATAGGATGTTATCTTTATCCACACTAGCATGAACTTCTACATCATCCATATCCATAGCTTTTAGAACATCTTCAATAAAGGAAACTGTTGTTTTAATGGTTTCAGCTAAAATTTCTACAGTTTCTTTTTTATCTGAAACTTCAACTTCTTTTGTAACTTCTATTTCTTCTTTTACAACTTCTTTTGTATCGCTAACTTTTTCAATGACTTCTTCTTTAACTTCTACGATCTTTTCACTAACAGGTTCAATGACTGGTTCTTCTTTCACAATAGGTTTTCTTCTTGCTTTAATTACTGCTTGTTTTATTCCTATTCCTAAAAATCCGGCACTTCCTTTTTCAATCACTTCGTAATCTAGTTGATCGCTTGTAATACCAAGTTGGATCAATGCTTCTGTAATAGCATCATCAAGATTTCTTGCTGATACGGTAATATAATCCATGGTCTTACCTCCTATTTATTTTCATTGAATCTTTTTACTAAATTCGCTTTGTCAGAAAGACTTCCTGGTTTAGAATCAGTGGCTGGTTTAGCATCAGCTTTTGTTTCTACCTTTGTTTCTTCACTAGGAGTAGTAACCTCTTTCTTAGAAGTAGTAGCTTTTGTGTTAACTTGTGCTTTATCTTTTAAACTTCTAGTATTGGTTTGAGCCATGGTACTAACCTTATCTGCTCTCTCCCCACGTTTTTCTCTTTTCTTTTCTGCTTTTTCTTTGTTCTTTTCAATAATATCTTCCACTGAGATTTTACTAAAGTGCTTGTTTACAAGTAATTGTTGTACCAAACGAACAACAGCAGAAATTACCCAGTAAATACCAATCGCACTAGGAGAAGAAAATACAATAAATACCGACATAAGTGGCATCATAATATTCATAGACTTCATCGTACTAGCCATTGGGTTACTATCATCACCATTTGGGCTCTTACTTGCTGCTTGCATTAAAATCGTACTAATGTACTGAGTAATACCAGAAATAGCTGGAAGAGCTAGTGCTGTAATAATAATGACAATCGCTGGAAATTCAAAACTACCGCTATTTTTTATCATTTCAAGTGGTGAAATGGTAATATTAGGGATGGTTAAAAACTTATTAACGGCATCTGGTGCCTCTTTAATTGCTGGTACGTATTGTTTGATATTTAAGATAACTGGATAAAGGGCAAATAGGAAAGGCATTTGGATTAGAAGTGGTAAACAACTGCTTAACATACCTGTGCCGTATTTGTCATATACTTGTTGAATCTCTTCTTGTTGCTTCATCATGGAAGCTTGATCTTTTTTGTTTTTGTACTTCTTTTGTACTGCCTGAATTTCTGGCTGCATGACAGCATTCATTTTTGCTGTTTTTTGTTGGCTAATGGTTAGTGGAAGCATGCAGGTATATACAAAAACTGTATATATAATCATGGATAATCCAACTAGGCCTGTGTCAGTTGTTAATGTCTTATCTAAAAAGTTATAGATAAAGTTCATCAACTTTCCCATTAACCAGGCAATTTGTCCAACAATTGGCCAATTCGCTGCTGATAATAATGTGGTAATCATCAATTCTTTCCTCCGTCGTCTTTATTAGGGACAGGATCTACGCCGCCCTTAGAAAATGGATTACAACGAAGTACTCTCCATATTGCTAAGCCTGTGCCTTTAATAGCACCAAATCTTTCAATGGCTTCATAAGCATAAGTAGAGCAGGTTGGATAGTACTTACAGGTATTAATCCTTTTCATTCCTGATATATACTTTCTATAAAAATTAATGATTCCCAGTAGAATCTTTTTCAATATATATCACTCCAAATCTTGTACTTATACTTGAGGTTTTTTAATTCCCTAGTATGCGAAGAAAAAAGCTTACGCTTTCTCCTTACTATATATACCATGAAGATGTCCCAAATGTTTAACGGAATCTCTAAGTTCAAAATAATTTTTTTCTGCGGCGAAACCTCTTGCTATGATTACAATATCATAGCCATATTCAAAATCATCTTCTAATAGTCTATATCCTTCTTTAATTAATCGCTTTACGCGGTGCCTTACTACGCTGTTACCAACTTTTTTACTTACGGATATACCAAGTCTATTGGTGTCTGTGTTATTTTTCATTTTATACATGACAAGGTTCTTGTTTGCATAACTTTTCCCTTTGTTGTATACTCTCCTGTAGTCCGAATTTTTTCGTAAAGACTCAGTAAATTTCATCTTTTTCACCTATTTTTAGTAGAAGAAAAGGCCACAATGATGCGGCCTAAGCTGATAAAACCTTTCTTCCTTTAGCTCTTCTTGCAGCGAGAACTTTTCTGCCGCCTGCTGAACTCATTCTTGCACGGAAACCGTGTACCTTAGATCTTTGTCTTTTTTTAGGTTGGAATGTCATTTTCATATTAAATCCACCTCCTTATATACTCAAGGGACTACTCCCTATCATTTCTATGGACATCAATCCGATTATATTAAAAAACCACGAATACGTCAAGTAAACAATTGCTTAAATTCATAATTTGATGTAAAATAAATTGGATAGTTTTTAAAATTATTAAATATGAAACTAAGAATGGAGTTATTACATGGACCGGGTAATTGATAAATGGCCTCAAATTATTGAACATCTAAAAATTGAACATGAACTTAGCAACACTTCTTACGAAGCATGGATCAAACCCCTTAAGGTGAACCGTGTTGTTGATGATACTATATATGTGACCGTAAGCGCAACTTCAAAAGATTACGTAGAAAAGAAATTTTTTCTGCCCTTAAAAGTTTGTATTGCGGATATCTTAGAAAAAGAGTATGAGCTGGTCTTTACCACGGAAGAAGTAAAGACGGATAATACCCCTATTTCCCATATATTAAATGACGACGTGATTCAAAAAAACAAAACCAAATCTTTGGCAGAAAAAGCAGGACTTAATCCAAAGTATACTTTTGATACCTTTGTAGTGGGAAAAAACAATAATTTTGCTTATTCTTCTTCCCTGGCCGTAGCCGAATCTCCAGGTAAAGCCTATAACCCGCTTTTCTTATATGGTGGTGTAGGTCTTGGTAAGACTCACCTTATGCACTCGGTAGGTCATATGGTCTTAGAAAATAATCCCGATGCCCAGGTGTTATACGTAACCAGTGAAGCCTTTACCAATGACGTGATTGAGTCCATTAGAACCAACACCATGAGTAAGCTAAGAGATAAATATCGTTACATCGATGTGCTCTTAATTGACGATATTCAATTTATAATAGGAAAGACTTCCACCCAGGAAGAATTTTTCCATACTTTTTGCGCCCTTCACGATGCGGGAAAACAAGTCATTGTTTCTTCCGATAAGCCACCTAAAGAAATTGAAACTTTAGAGTCTAGGCTTAAAAGCAGGTTTGAATGGGGGCTTATTGCTGATATTGGCACCCCTGATTATGAAACCAGGATTGCCATCTTACAAAAACGAATTGAACTAGAACATCTAGAGCATTATAAGATTTCGGCCGAGGTTTTAGCTTATATTGCTACTAATATTAAAAATAACATTCGAGAACTTGAAGGTTCTCTCAATAAATTAATTGCTCTTTATAAACTAGATAATAAAAGGACGGAGATTGATATTTCACTAGCAGCAGAAGCTATTAAAGACTTTATCTCCCCTGATGACAGACGCCAAGTGACACCAGAGCTTATTTTAGACATTGTTTCCGAACACTTTAATGTTAGCATTGAGGACTTAAAGAGTAAGAAAAGAAATGCCGAAATAGCCAATGCAAGGCAAATTGCCATGTATTTAATACGAACACTTACGGATTCTACTTTAGAGACCATAGGGTTTCTTTTGGGTGGAAAAGATCACACCACCATTAAGTATGGCTCCGAGAAAATACAAAATGATATGAAAAACGATGAATTACTAGCTAATAACATCGATATACTACTAAAAAAGATAAATCCCACATAATGTGGATAACTTTGTGGAAAAATGTGGATAAGTCTGTGGATACGCTGTGAATTGTCTGTGGATGAAAAAGTTTTCCCCAAAAGGTGAAATTAGTTATTCTTTTTCATCCACAGTAAAATTTGGCCTAATCCACATAGTTATTAACGGCGAAAGAAGTGATAGCCACGGGCTTTATAAGACTTATCCCAGTATTCACATCTATTACTACCACTAAGACTAACTTTTTATATATTTATATATTTAAAAGCACCAGAAAGGAGTTTTAAACAATGAAAATTTTATGCACAAAATCAGATTTACAAAAAGGCGTTAGTATCGTTGCCAAAGCTGTTCCTTCAAAAACGACCATGCCTATCTTAGAATGTATCCTTATCGACGCAAGTTCAGACCGCATCAAACTAACCGCTAATGATATGGAACTAGGGATTCAAACCGAGGTAGCTGGTAGTATTCAGGAAAATGGAATGATCGCTATTAATGCTAAACTCTTTTCTGAGATTGTCAGAAAGCTGCCGGATAGTGATGTGGTTATTGAAACCAACGATAAATACCAAACTTTTATTACTTGTGATAAAGCGAAGTTTGATATTGTCGGTAAATCAGCAACCGAATTTTCTTTTTTACCAACTATTGAACAAGAATCTAGTATTGAAGTATCACAGTTTGCCTTAAAAGAAGTGATAAGACAAACCATCTTTTCTATTTCTGAGAGTGAATCGCAAAAACTAATGAGTGGTGAACTCTTTGAAATTGCTGATAATGTTTTAAGAGTGGTTTCCCTAGATGGTCACCGTATCTCGATTCGAAAAATAGAACTAAAAGATGAAAGCGAAGATGTAAAATTAATCGTTCCTGGTAAGACCTTAAGTGAAGTAAGTAAGATTTTATCTGGGGACTTAGAAAATATGGTAAAGATTTCTTATACCAAAAATCACATTGTCTTTGAGTTTGATAGTACGGTCGTAGTTTCAAGACTGATGGAGGGAGAGTACTTTAAGATTGATCAAATGCTCTCTAATGACTATGAAACAAAAGTAAGAGTTAATAAAAAAGAATTACTAAATGCCATTGATCGGGCCACTTTGTTTGTCAAAGAGGGCGATAAGAAACCCATTATTATTAATATCACCAATGAATCCATGGATTTACAAATCAAATCTCAAATGGGTTCCATGGATGAAAGTATTGCCATTGAAAAAGAGGGAAAAGACTTACTCATTGGTTTTAACCCTAGATTTTTAATTGACGCCCTAAGGGTAATCGATGATGAGCTGGTTACTTTGTATTTGATGAATGCGAAAGCTCCTTGCTTTATCAAAGATGAAAATGAAAGTTATATTTATTTAATTTTACCCGTTAATTTTAATGCAGTAGCTTAGAAAGGATCATCATGGAAACAATTCAGGTAAGAGACGAGTTTATTAAACTAGGTCAAGCGCTAAAAGCCGCTGGTCTAGTAGAAAATGGTGCCCAGGCAAAAGAAGTTATTATCGAAGGCCTAGTAAAAGTCAATGGCGAAGTAGAAACTAGAAGAGGTAAAAAATTATATCCAGGTGATGTGGCCTCTTTTAACGGAGAAGAAGTAAGAATTGAAGATTAAGTCCCTTAAGTTAAAGGATTTTAGAAATTATGATTTTCTAAAATTAGATTTTGCTGAGCATACCAATATCTTTTATGGCGATAACGCCCAGGGCAAGACCAATATCTTAGAAGCCGTTTATCTACTAGGCACTTCTAAGTCCCATAGGGGCAGTAAAGACCGGGATATGATTTCTTTTGGCCAGGAAGAATCCCATTTAGAGCTGATTTATGAAAAAAATGAAATCGAGTATAAAATCGATATGCATTTAAAGAAAAATAGTCCCAAAGGCATCGCCATTAATAAAATGCCTCTAAGAAGAGCTAGTGAACTTCTTGGCATGGTTCATTTTGTCTTTTTTTCTCCGGAAAATTTAGATATTATTAAAGATGGACCAGGAGAGCGCCGAAAGTTTATGGACTTAGAGCTTTCAGGACTTGATCCTCTTTATCTAAGTGATTTAACCAATTACAACCGGGTGTTAAATCAGCGCAATCATTTACTAAAAGAAATCGCTATGAAACCGGCTCTTCGTGATACCCTAGATCTTTGGGATGACCAGCTTGCTGCTTACGGCAATAAAATTATTAACAGAAGAAGTGAGCTAATTGAGCAGATTAATAGTATAATCAAAGAGATTCATGGTAAATTAACCGGTCAAAAAGAAGAATTAGTGCTTTTTTATGAGCCCAGTAATAAAACGGTGCCCTTAGAAGAAGCCATTAAACGAAATAGAGACAAAGACTTAAGATATAAAAGCACCAATGTGGGACCTCACCGGGATGATATTTGCTTTATGGCAAATGGCATTGATATTAGGACTTATGGTTCCCAGGGGCAACAGCGAACTACCGCTTTATCCCTTAAGTTAGCAGAAATAGAAATTATAAAAACAGCCACAAAAGATCATCCTGTTTTATTACTAGACGACGTTTTATCAGAGCTTGATAGTAAGAGACAGAATTATTTATTAGATAGTATTGGAGATATTCAAACGTTAATAACCTGTACCGGCTTAGATGAGTTTATATCCTATCGTTTTAAGGTAAATAAGCTCTTTCACATTAAGAGTGGACAGGTTATCAATGAGAATTAGGAGGAAAATAATGGGTACAGACAAAGTACAACATGAGTATGGTGCAGACGAAATACAAATATTGGAGGGCCTTGAAGCCGTACGTAAAAGACCCGGAATGTATATCGGTAGTACATCATCAAGGGGACTACATCATTTGGTATATGAAATAGTTGATAATGCAGTCGACGAAGCACTTGCCGGCTACTGCGATTATATTAATATCACATTAAATGAGGACGATTCTGTAACTGTTATGGATAATGGTAGAGGTATTCCGGTCGGTATTAATCACAAAGCTGGTATTCCAGCGGTAGAAGTGGTTTTTACCGTTCTTCATGCTGGTGGTAAATTTGGCGGTGGCGGTTATAAAGTTTCCGGTGGCCTCCACGGCGTAGGTGCTTCCGTTGTTAATGCTCTTTCTGATTGGCTAGAAGTCGAGATTTTCCATGAAGGAAAAGTCTACATGCAGCGCTATGAAAGAGGAAAAGTCGTAAAAAAACTGACTGTAGTAGGCGAATGCGAACCAGGAAAAACAGGAACAAAAGTTACCTTCTTACCGGATGAGACCATCTTTGAAGAGACGGTCTTTGACTATGATCTTTTAAAACAACGTTTCAGAGAAATGGCCTTTTTAACCAAAGGCTTAAAAATAGAGCTAAGTGATGACCGCGGGGAAGAGCAAATTAGTAAAGTCTTCCACTATGAAGGCGGTATTAAAGAATTTGTGGCTTATTTAAATAAAAGCAAAAAGCCTCTTTACGAAGAGATTATTTACTGCGAAGGAGTGGTTAATAATGTTTCCGTAGAAGTGGCTATGCAACATAATGATTCTTATAGTGAAAATACCTATGGTTTTGTTAATAATATAACAACACCAGAAGGGGGAACCCATATCGTGGGCTTTCGTAATGCTTTAACGAAAACCTTTAACGATTATGCTAGAAAAAATCGCCTCTTAAAAGATAATGAACCCAATTTATCAGGGGAAGATATTAGAGAGGGACTTACTTCCATCATCAGTGTTAAGATTGAAGACCCACAGTTTGAAGGACAAACCAAACAAAAACTAGGAAATAGTGAAGCCAGAGGCGCCGTTGATAATGTCATTAGTAAACAACTGGAAATCTTCCTAGAACAAAATCCTTCCATTGCGAAAATTACCGTCGAAAAATCTGTGATGGCCCAACGGGCTCGTGAAGCAGCTAGAAAAGCCAGAGATTTAACCCGGAGAAAATCGGCTCTTGATGGCTTAAGCTTACCAGGAAAGTTAGCTGATTGCTCGGATAAAAATCCGGAAAACTGCGAAATCTACATTGTCGAGGGTGATTCCGCAGGGGGTTCGGCAAAAACGGCGAGAGATCGAGCTACCCAGGCCATCTTGCCTCTTCGTGGTAAAATCTTAAACGTAGAAAAAGCAAGACTGGATAAAATCTATGCCAATGCCGAGATTAAAGCTATGATTACGGCTTTTGGTACGGGTATTCATGAAGACTTTGATATTAGCAAGCTGCGTTATCATAAGATTATCATTATGACCGATGCGGATGTGGATGGGGCTCATATTAGTACCCTACTTTTAACCTTCCTTTACCGCTTTATGCCGGAACTGATTAAAGATGGTTATGTATACCTAGCACAACCACCTCTTTATAAACTGGAAAAAAATAAAAAAACTTGGTATGCCTACTCCGATGAAGAACTTGATAGCATCTTACAAGAAGTAGGTCGTGACGGAAATAATAAAATTCAAAGATACAAAGGTCTAGGAGAAATGGATGCTACCCAGCTTTGGGATACCACCATGGATCCTCACCACCGGGTTCTGCTGCGAGTAACCATGAATGAAGAATCCACTTCGGAACTTGATTTAACCTTTACCACCCTAATGGGCGATAAGGTGGAACCAAGAAGAGAGTTTATCGAAGAAAATGCCAAATATGTGAAAAATCTTGATGTTTAGGAGGAATAAATAACAATGGAAGACAATATATTTGATAAGGTCCATGACGTAGACCTGAAGAAAACAATGGAAACCTCCTACATCGATTATGCCATGAGTGTTATTGCTTCTCGTGCCCTGCCTGATGTAAGAGACGGACTAAAACCCGTTCAAAGAAGAATTTTATATTCCATGATTGAACTAAATAACGGTCCCGATAAACCCCATAGAAAATGTGCCCGTATCGTCGGCGATACCATGGGTAAATATCACCCTCATGGTGACAGCTCTATTTACGGGGCTCTTGTAAATATGGCTCAGGAATGGTCCACTCGTTACCCTTTAGTTGACGGCCACGGAAACTTTGGTTCCGTTGATGGTGACGGCGCGGCGGCTATGCGTTATACCGAAGCAAGACTTAGTAAAATCTCTATGGAGCTTACGGCCGACATTAATAAAAATACCGTGGACTTTATTCCAAACTTTGATGAAACCGAAAGAGAGCCTTCAGTATTACCAGCCAGATTTCCCAATCTACTAGTAAATGGTACCTCTGGTATTGCCGTTGGTATGGCGACAAATATTCCGCCTCATAACTTACGAGAAATTATTGACGCGGTGGTAAAAATCATTGATGATCAAGTAGATGAGGCCGGGGAAACCAGCCTTGAAGAAATTCTAAAAATCGTGAAAGGTCCAGATTTTCCTACCGGCGGTGAAATTCTTGGTACCAAAGGTTATGAAGAAGCTTATCGCACGGGACGTGGTAAAGTAAGAGTTCGGGGTATCACCAATATTGAAACCATGAGTAATGGCAAAAGCCGAATTATTATTACGGAACTGCCTTACATGGTTAATAAAGCAAGACTTATTGAAAAAATAGCCGAGCTTGTTCGTGATAAAAAAATTGTCGGTATTACGGATTTAAGTGATCAATCCAATAGAGAAGGTATGCGAGTCGTAGTAGAACTGCGCCGTGATGCCAATGCCAATGTGATTTTAAATCAATTATATAAACATACTCAATTACAAGATACTTTTGGGGTGATTATGCTGGCGCTAGTTAATAACGAGCCAAGGGTCATGACCATTCTAGAAATGTTAAATCACTACCTTCTTCACCAAGAAGAAGTAGTGACAAGAAGAACCAAATATGAGTTAAATAAAGCAGAAGAAAGAGCCCACATCTTAGAAGGACTCTTAATTGCCTTAGATCACATTGATGAAGTCATTAAAATCATTCGTGCTTCCAAAAATGTCCAAGAAGCAAAACTGCAGTTAATGGAGCGTTTTGACTTATCCGATGCTCAGTCCCAAGCTATCGTAGATATGCGTCTGCGAGCTTTAACCGGTTTAGAGCGGGAAAAACTGGAAAATGAATACAAAGAATTAATGGCCAAAATTGATTACTTAAAATCCATCTTAGCTGATCGTAAACTGTTACTAGGTGTCATCAAAGAAGAAATCTTAGTGATCCGTGATAAATACGGAGATGATAGAAGAACCATTGTAGGTTACGATAGCCTGGATCTAGAAACCGAAGACTTAATTCCCAGAACCGATGTAGTCATTACTATGACTAAACTAGGTTACATTAAGCGCATGAATAACGAAGCCTTTAAGTCACAACACCGTGGTGGTAAAGGCATTAAGGGCATGCAAACCATTGATTCGGACTACGTGGAAGATCTCTTTATGACCAGCACTCATGACTATATTATGTTCTTTACTAACACTGGTAGAGTGTACCGCTTAAAAGGTTATGAGATTCCAGAAGCAAGTAGAACGGCTAGAGGAACGGCTATTATTAACCTGTTACAACTACAACCAGAAGAAAAAATTAGTGCCATTATTCCAATTTCCGAGTACAAAGAAGGGGAATACCTCTTTATGGCAACGAAAAAGGGTATTGTGAAAAAGACCAGTATCTTAAATTATGCTAATGTAAGAAAAACGGGACTGGCAGCTATTTCTCTGCGTGATGATGATGAATTAATTGAAGTGAAGTTTACCGATAATGACCGGGATGTCTTCCTGGTAACCAAATACGGACAATGTATCCGCTTTAACGAAGAAGATGTTCGCCCAACGGGTAGAACTTCCATGGGCGTTCGGGGTATGAACATTACCCATGATGATGAAGTGATTGGTATGCAACTAGATTCACAGGGTAGTCACTTACTGATCGTTTCCGAAAAAGGTATGGGTAAACGAACCGACATTGCGGAATTTACTCGTCAACGCCGTGGTGGTAAAGGCGTTCGCTGCTATAAGATTACGGAAAAAACCGGAGAAGTAGTGGGGGTTAAATCGGTAGATGAAGATAGTGAAGTGATGATTATTAATACCGATGGTATTATTATTCGCATGCGTTGTAAGGATATCTCTATTATTGGCCGCGTAACTTCTGGAGTTAAACTCATTAACCTAAAAGAAGGAGAAAAGGTAGCAAGTATTGCTAAGGTTCGCCTTAAGGAAGATGATGATGACATTGAAGAAGTAAAGCCAGAAGAAATGGTAGTAGAAGCAGAAGAAATAGATACACAAGAGTAAAAAGAAGAGGTCAAAGCTAGAGTTTTAGTTTTGACCTTTCTTCATACCTAGAATAGTAAAGCAATAAATAAATAGTAAATCACAAAATTATTATTGATTTGTTAGGCTAGAAATTGTATAATTTTTAGCAGGGTCTAAAAAAAAATAAAAATTTCTAAAATTTGTCTTAAAATATCGTATAATAAAAAAGGACAAATAACAGGAGAGGTTTAAAAAATATGAATGAGAATCAGGTACAAAGTTTTAATCAAGATGATGACGAAATTGAAATTGATTTAGTAGAGATAGCAAGGCTCCTACTGAGAAAGTGGTGGCTAATTATTGCCGGATTACTAATTGGAGCAATCGCTGCTATGGGCATTGCTAAAATCTTTGTTACACCTATGTATGAATCATCTTCCATGATTTATGTTTTATCTAAAACAACCAGTGTAACTTCTGCTATTGATTTACAACTAAGTAAACAGCTAACGGTTGACTTTGAAACCCTAGCAAAAAGTAGACCAGTTATTGAAACCGTTATTGATGATTTAAACTTAGACTATACTTATAAAGAAATGTTAGAAATGGTTACCGTAGAAAATCCAAGTTCTACCAGTATTTTAAGAATGACTGTTCAAGACCCAGATCCAGAAAGAGCCAAAGAAATAGCTGATGCAATGGCAGATGCTACAGCAGATAGGGTATCTGAGGTTATGTTAACGGATAAACCAAGTAATGTCGAAAGTGCCGTAGTAGCGAAACATCCAGTTAGTCCTAATATTAAAAAATACGGCTTGATCGGTGGCCTTGGTGTAGCTATTTTAATTATAGCAATCTTAGTACTTCTTCATTTATTAGATGACACCATTAAAAATGAAGATGATGTAAAGAAATATTTAAATGCTGTTACTTTAGCAGCACTACCAAAAGAAAAACGAAAAATCAATTAATCGATAAAGGATAATCGCTATGAAAAAGAAAAAGATTATAATCGCTATGAGTATTATCCTAGCAGCTCTTTTATCCTTTATGGCAACATATCTTATTATTGGTAGTCAAAAAAGTACAGAAAAAGAGACTAGAAAAGATACGAATAAAAAACAAGAACAAGAAAAAATTGACTATGATGTAATGTATGAAGGTAAGAAATATACCTACAACAAAGACTTACAAACGGTCTTGTTTATGGGCGTAGATAATAAAGATAAGATGGAATTAAAGGAAGAAGCAGGATTTAGTGGTCAAACAGACAGCTTGCTTCTTCTTGTCATGAATAAGACTACTAAGTCTACTCAGCTTATTAGTATCTCCAGAGATTCGATGGTAGAGGTTAAGGTTTACGGACTTAGTGGAGACTATGTAGGAAATACGAAAGCACAGATTGCCACCCAGTATGCTTATGGAGATGGTGAAAAAAGAAGTGCCAAACTTACCAAAGATACCGTTCAAGCTATGATGTATGACGTACCTATTTCGTCTTACATAACACTTGATATAGCCGGGGTTTCTGATATAGTTGAAGCGTTAGGCCCAATTACGCTTACTGTTGGTGGTGACTACACAGACATTGATCCAATGTTTAAAGAAGGTGAAACTATTACTTTAAACGGAGAGATGGCAGAAAAATATGTCCAAAAAAGAGATACCAAAAAAGATGGTAGTAACAACCAAAGGATGGAGCGCCAATCGGAATTTATTAAAGCTCTTTTTGAAACCATCGGTAGTAAAGGTGCCGGAACTTTATTTAATAAAGTCTACCAAGTGGCAGATCCATATCTAGTAACCGATATGAGTGTAGAGGCACTAAAGAATTTATCAAATTATGAAATCAAAGATGAAATCATCAAAGTCCCAGGAACAGACGTAACAGGTGAAGCAGCAAAAAGTGGACATGATGAATATTATCTAGATGATAAAGGATTGTATGAGTTAATACTAAAGGAATTTTATGTGGAGGTAAAATAAAAAATCATGAATAAAAAGATTGCAGTGGCAGGTACCGGGTATGTTGGCTTATCTATAGCTGTATTACTAGCACAACATAACCAGGTAGTAGCAGTAGATGTAATTCCTGAAAAAATTGATTTAATTAATCGGAAAAAATCACCTATTCAGGATGATTATATTGAAAAATATTTAGAAGAAAAAAAGTTGGATTTAGTAGCTACATTAGATGGAAAAAAAGCTTATAGTGAGGCAGAAATCGTTGTTATTGCAACACCAACTAATTATGATAGTCAAAAGAACTTCTTTGATACTTCAAATGTTGAAACTGTAATTAAGTTAGTCATGGAATGTAATCCAGATGCCATAATGATCGTGAAATCCACCATACCAGTTGGTTATATGGAATCTATTAGAAAAAAGTTTGCTACTAAAAATCTTTTATTTAGTCCAGAATTTCTCCGTGAATCAAAAGCACTTTATGATAATTTATATCCAAGTCGCATCATAGTAGGTACTGATTTAAATGATAAAAGATTAGTAAATGCTGCTCAGGAGTTTGCTGCACTTCTACAAGAAGGAGCAATAAAAGAAGACGTAGATACCTTGTTTATGGGATTTACGGAAGCAGAAGCTGTTAAGCTATTTTCGAATACTTATCTAGCACTTCGAGTTTCTTATTTTAATGAATTGGATACTTATGCAGAAATGAAAAATCTAGATACACAATCTATTATCAATGGTGTATGTCTTGATCCAAGAATTGGAACTCATTATAACAATCCTTCTTTTGGCTACGGTGGTTATTGTCTACCAAAAGATACCAAACAGCTATTAGCAAACTATAAAGATGTACCAGAAAATTTAATTGAAGCTATTGTTGAAAGCAACCGTACGAGAAAAGATTTTATTGCTGACCGAATTTTAAATTTAGCAGGATATTATGGGTATGATGAAGAAAACCAATATGATTCTAATAAAGAAACGGAAGTAGTAGTTGGTGTATATAGATTAACGATGAAAAGTAATTCTGATAATTTTAGACAAAGCAGCATTCAAGGAGTTATGAAAAGAATTAAAGGTAAAGGCGCCAAAGTCATAGTATATGAGCCAACGCTAAGAGATGGAGAAACCTTTTTTGGTAGTTTAGTGGTAAATGATTTAGAACAATTTAAGAAGAAATGTAATGCAATCATTGCTAATCGGTATGATGCTTGCTTAGATGATGTCACAGATAAAGTATATACAAGAGATATTTTTAAAAGGGATTAGTAATATGTGCACAAGTTCTAATTACAAATATTATATTTAATTAAAAATAATTGATATGAGATAGATGTAAATACAAAAAAATAAAAATGAGGATAGTTTTATCTATCCATATATAGAAAATTTACAGTATGAAGATAATACTTCTTATTATTATCAGTTACATATAAACGAAAATGTCTAATTAAAATAGAGAGTTTAGTAGTTAATTATTTTGTAAAAGTGTGTTTGAAGGAGTGACGGCATAGATGAATAAAAGAATAAATAAAATAGAAAAAATCCGTATTCTGCACGTTGCTCAAGCAGCTGGAGGTGTTGATAAATATATAAAAATGCTTTTCAAATATATGGATAATGATAAGTTTGAGAATATATTAGTTTGTTCACATGATTTTAAAAAAGAAGATTATGCTAATCTAGCGGATGAAATTGAATATGTTGATATGCAAAGACAAATTGGAAATACAGACATTAGCGCAATAAGAACTGTTAGAAAGCTTATTCAAAAATATCAGGCTGACATTGTTTATGCTCATTCTAGTAAAGCTGGTGTTATTGCACGAGTAGCAAATATTGGAATGAAAAAAAATGAAGTAAAGATAAAGTGTATTTATAATCCACACGGCTGGGCTTTTAATATGAGGTGTGGAAAAATAAAACAAATATTCTATACAGTTATTGAAAAAATGATGTCTATATTCTGTGACAAGATAGTGTGTATATCTGATGCAGAAAAACAGTCAGCATTAGATAAAAGGATATGTAAAACAGATAAATTGCAGGTTATTATTAATGGTATAGATATAGAAGATTATTTAAATAAAGAAAATATAAAATTAGATAGAATAAGTCGCGAAAGTTTTGGAATACCCAACAATGCTTTTGTCATCGGAATGGTTGGACGTATCAGTGAACAAAAGGCGCCGGATATATTTATTAAGGCAGCAAAGAAAATAAAAGAAAAGATTCCAGAAGCATACTTTAAAATTGTAGGTGATGGTCCTTATCGTGAAGAAATTGAAAGCTATGCAAAAGAAAATGATATTCCACTATATATTACAGGTTGGGTAGAAAATGCTTTGGACTATATAAATTTATTTGATGTTGCATTGTTGCTTTCTCGTTGGGAAGGTTTTGGATTGGTATTACCAGAATATATGTTAGTAGGTAAGCCTATTATTGCTAGTAATGTTGATGCAATACCAAACATTATAACAAATGGAGAAAATGGATTACTAGTTGAAGTAGATAATGTTGAGAGCGTGGTCGAAGCAGTTATTAAGATTTATAAAGATAATACATTAAAAAAATGTTTAATTAGCCAAGGGAGCATTACAGTATATGAAAAATATGATGCTAAAAGAGTTAGTAGAGAAACCGAAGAGATGTTTGAAAAATTATAATATATTAAGTTTAGGATGGTGCACAGGTGAGTAGTAAGGAAAAAATCGTAATTTTTACGGCAGATTCTAATGGTGGTTATCCTGTCCCTGCAGTAAAAGGAGGGGCGGTTTCTACATTAATTGAACATTTAGTTAAAACAAATGAGAAAAAAAAAATAGTTGATTTAACGGTTGTCTCATTTTATGATAAATTTGCAAAAGAAAAGGCTGAAAAAGAATACCCTCATGTAAAATTTGTATGGATAAAACCTATAAAGGTAGTAAAAATTTTTGATAAACTGATTTATATTATTATCACAAAACTGTTTAAAAAAAATAAAAGTATATCTTTTATTTCATTATGTAGTTTGAGTTACTTTATTGTTAAAGCAAGTAAATATTTAAAAAACAATGATATTGATAAAGTGGTTATAGAAAATAATATTCCAATGGCATGGATTATAAAGCTTTCTAAATATGAAAAAGAGTATTATTTCCACTTTCATAATGTACCTCGGGTTAATGCTAGATGTAAAAAAATTTTTAAAAATGCAACGGGTTATCTATGCGTAAGTAATTATGTATCAAGGCAGATTCAATTACCTGAGAATCCTATAGGTCCAATAAATCGTGAAAAAATAAAAGTACTTTATAATTGTGTAGATACAACAATTTTTAGAAAAATTAATGATACAACTTTATTGAGTAAAGAAAGAAAAAAGTTTAATATTGCCACTGATGAGAAAATCGTAGTTTTTGTGGGACGTTTATCGGAAGAAAAGGGGATAACTCAATTACTTGAATCTGTTAGTTATATAAAAAAAAGAAACTTTAAAGTATTAATCGTTGGTAGTTTAATTCATAATCAAAAAGTAATGGATACTTATCAACAAAAACTTTATAATATGTCAAAGAATTTAGAAAATAAGATATGTTTTACAGGATACATAGATCAAGATGAACTTCCATTAATATATAATATAGCTGATGTGGCAGTACTTCCATCTATGTGGGATGAACCAGCTGGTTTGACAATGGTTGAAGCAATGAGTTGTGGTACTCCTGTTGTTACAACAAAATCAGGGGGAATACCTGAATATGTAGGAAGATTTGGAGTTACTCTAGAAAGAGATGATAAGCTGGTGATGAATATTGCTTATTGTATAAAAAATATTTTTGATGATAACAAATCAAGTATAAAAAAGATAACTGAAGAAGGAATTTCACATATAAATGATATGTTTTCTACAGATACCTATTTACAAAAATTTGTTAATTATCTAAATGCGTTGATAAAATACCAAAGATAATAGCAAAAAATTAGAGGGAGAATAGATTTGTGTGGGTTTATTTTATAACATTTTCGATATCGTTACTTTTGTATTACATAATTTCAAAAAGCAAAATAAGACCTTTTAAAATTCAACTATTATTTAATAAAAGTATAATTTTAACAAAATCCAATATAGCTTGTTGCAGTGCAAGTATTCCCCTTTTTTTAATTAGTGGGTTAAGATATGCGGTTGGAACTGACTATTTTGCTACATATTATACAGGATTTTATAGAGTACTTGAAGACAGTAGCGTGGATAATTTTGATTTAGGTTTTCATGGTCTAATTAAAGGAATACAATTATTTACAGATAATGCAATATGGTTGTTTTTTATCGGTTCATTAATTTTTATTGGTTTAACAATGATAACAATACAAGATATTTCTGTTAGTCCACTGTATAGTGTTCTATTATTGCTTATTACGCGTTTTTACTTTATAGGTATGAATGTTGTTAAGCAAGCAATTGCATTGGCTATAATAGTATGTTCAATCAAATATATAATTAATCAAGATAAAAAGAAGTTTGTTTTAACAGTTTTGACAGCTAGTTTTTTTCATTATTCAAGTTTGGTTTTCCTTCCAGTATATTTTTTAGGAAGGATCAAATTAACATTTTCAAAAATATGTATTTATATACTAGTGGATATAGGAGTTTTTGTTATTGGTATTAGATATGTATTGAGACTCATTAGTCATACAAAGTATGGATTCTTATTAAATAAATTTGAGGTATGTGGAATTAAATTCATGATATTTCAAGTTATTATAAATCTTCTTCTCTTTTTAGTTGCATATAGTAATAAGCAACAAAAAAAAGATATGGTAAGTCGTGTTTTCATAAATCTTCAATTTCTTGCGCTACTTATTGCGTTAACGTTGAGAACGATACCACTTATGGAAAGAATTTATTGGATATTTACATTTCCCCAAATAATAACAATTCCATATTTTATGAAGTTGCAGAAAAAAACAAGTAGATGGATATTAAATTCAATAGTTATTGGTGCTTTGTTTATATTTATGATATATGACATCGGTTATGTTGGTGATCATGAT
>DXHJ01000176.1 GCA_019113475.1 Candidatus Dorea intestinavium
TTTGGTATTCCAAATTACTTGGGGGTCTGGACGCACTAATAAGTATTGCCCAAAACGCTCCAGCTTTTCTTTATTGCTACAATCTATTACTTCATAATCTTTCCATTCATTTGCTATCCACATAAAGATTCCTTCCTAATTACCTAAACAATAGTAATGCTTTTAATCTTATTTATTATATCACAGGACTTTAGGATTAAAAAGCTATAGATTATTTCTATAATTATCAGAGAAGATAGAAAAACTCAATTTGAGAAGGGGCAATTTTGGAGATACAATAAAAGAAAAGAAAAAAGGGGGATTACGGTATGTTAATTGATATGCATATGCATGAAAAAACTTTTTCATTAGATAGTAAGCTATCCCTTGAGGAAATTGTCAACACGGCAATTGATAAGGGCTTAGAAGGCGTTTGCATTACAGATCATGATAGCATGGGGATTTTTGAATATGCCAAATGGTATGAAAAAAAGAGAAACTTCCCCATTTTTGTCGGGGTAGAATACTATTCACTAGAAGGGGATATTATTGCCTTTGGTTTGGATGAGGTACCAGAGACGAGAATATCGGCAAAAGAGTTTATCAAAAAAGTAAAAAGCCAAGGAGAATAACGATTTCAGCCCATCCTTTTCGTCATAATAATCGGGGTTTAAAAGAACAAATAAAAGAGGTGGAAGGTTTAGATGGGGTGGAAGTATTAAATGGTAGCACCTATCTGCAAGATAATCAAAGAGCTTATCAATATGCACGAGATTATGGCTTAAAAACTATGGGTGCCAGCGATTGTCATAGATTAGATAAAATTGGGATCTATGCCTCTTATTTTCCTCGGCAAGTAAGGAATGAAAGAGAACTGATTGAGACCTTTAAAAAAGAAGTAATAACCCCCGTGATTTACGCTAATGGTAGGTATAATCCGGTGTACAATTTAGGTTTACCACAAGACAAAAGAATGATAGAATGTATCTATAAATAAGGAGGCACTAAAATGATAAAAGTAAACGCAATAGGAGATGTATGTCCTACTCCAGTGATTAAAACCAAGAAGGCCATTGATAGCCTAACTAAGGCAGATGTTGTCGAGGTGTTGGTGGATAATGAAACTGCTTTTGAAAATGTCCAAAAATTTGGTAAAGAAGCAGGCGGCAGCGTAAGCGCAGAAGTGCTAGGAGAAAAAGAATATAAAATTGTCATTGATATGAAAAATATCGATCACAAAGAAGAGAAAAAAGCAGAAAATAACACCATTGTTGTAATAGATAGTGATGTCATGGGCACAGGTAATGATGAACTGGGAAAAGTTTTAATAAAAGGCTTTGTTTATGCCGTGTCACAGCTAGAAAACTTACCCAATAAAATTTTATTTTATAATGGCGGAGCCACCCTCACCTGTGAAGGTTCGGACGCTTTAGAAGATTTACACTTTATGGCAGAAAATGGAGTGGAAATTTTAACTTGTGGAACTTGCCTAGATTATTACCATATTAAAGATAAATTAGCAGTAGGTAGTGTAACCAATATGTACACCATTGTAGAAGCAATGGATCAGGCTGATAAAATTATTAAGCCGTAAGGAGTTTAAATAATTAAATGGAAAATATAAAATTAACAGAACATAGTAAAACCTCTGGCTGAGCTGCTAAATTTGGTCCAGAGACCCTCTCTCAGGTGCTGGGAGAGTTACCTCATTTTGAAGATGATAATCTCTTAGTAGGAATTGAAACTTCAGATGATGCAGCTATTTATAAAGTGAATGACCAAGTAGCCATGATTCAAACTTTGGATTTCTTTACTCCGATTGTGGATGATCCTTATACCTTTGGTCAAATTGCCGCAGCTAATGCCTTAAGTGATGTGTGGGCAATGGGTGGTGAACCGAAGGTGGCTCTTAATATTGTTGGTTTTCCAACCTGCCTTGATCCGAAGATTTTAGGCGAGATTTTAAAGGGAGGAGCCGATAAAGTTATTGAAGCAGGGGCTGTTTTAGTAGGCGGTCACACAATTCAAGATGATGAGCCTAAATACGGTTTAAGCGTATCAGGCTTTGTTCATCCCGATAAAATCTTTAAAAACTTTGGCTCAAAACCGGGAGATATTTTAATTTTAACGAAACAAATAGGTAGTGGTCTTGTTAACACTGCCATTAAGGGGGGCATCGCTAGCGAAGATGCCATTAAAGAAGCTACTATGGTTATGTCTTCCTTAAATAAAAAAGCCAAAGAAGTGGTGGAAAACTATCCTATTAGTGCTTGTACAGACATTACAGGCTTTGGCCTTTTAGGTCACTGCGTGGAAATGGCAGAAGCAAGTGAAGTGTCTTTTGAATTAAAAGTAGAAGATGTTCCTTATATTTTGGAAGCACCCTCTTTTGCGAAGATGGGACTAGTTCCTGCAGGAACTTATAAAAATCGCGAATATTCTAGAGCAAAGGTTAAAGCCTTAGATATTCCAGAATTTTATATTGACCTGTTATATGACCCCCAAACTTCGGGAGGCCTTTTAATTAGTGTAGAAGAAAAATATAAAGAAGATATATTAAAAGCATTTGCCAAAAAAGGAATGGAAACCAAGGTAGCAGTTATAGGAAAAGTTGTGGAGAAACAAGAGAAACTAATTATTTTAAAATAATGAGGGAAAAATGGATAAAAATAAAATATTTAGGAATATAAAAAAGGTTGATGTTTTACTACAAGATCAAGAAATTAAAGAAATGATTAAGCGCTATGGCCGTGACAGTGTTCTTGGGGCTATCCGTGAAGAAAGTGATTTGCTTAGAAAAGAAGTAGGAAAACTAGAGGATGAAGAAGAAGCCCTTGGTTTAATAGCAGGCTTAAACGAAAGAATTGAAGCTAATATTATTTCCAAATATACCCCCAATATGAAATCGGTGATTAATGGCACAGGTACGATTTTACATACCAATCTTGGTCGAGCTCCTATTACCAGAGAACACATGGAAAAACTCTCTCAGGTAGTAAGTGGGTACTCCAATTTAGAGTATAATCTAGAAGCGGGAAAAAGAGGAGAAAGGTATTCTCATTTTGAAAAGCTTCTTTGTCGTATCACGGGAGCTGAAGCGGCCATGGCAGTTAATAATAATGCTTCTTCTGTGCTACTTATTTTAAATGCGCTAGCAAAAGAGCAAGAAGTAATTATTTCACGAGGGGAACAAATTGAAATTGGCGGGAAATTTAGAATTCCTGATGTAATGGAAGCAAGTGGGGCTAAGATGGTGGAAATTGGAACAACCAATAAAACCCATCTAGAAGATTATAAAAACGCCATTACGGAAGAAACTGGAGGCATCTTAAAGGTCCATACCAGTAATTACGCAATTGTTGGGTTTACAGAAAGTGTCACCATTGGTGAATTAGTAGAACTTGGTAAAGAAAAAAATGTACCAGTGATTGAAGATTTAGGTTCTGGAGTTTTAGTGGATTTAAGTAAATATGGTTTAACTTATGAGCCAACGGTACAAGCCTCCATTAAACAGGGAGCCGATGTGGTTTGCTTTAGTGGGGACAAACTTCTTGGCGGCCCGCAAGCAGGAATCATTATCGGTAAGAAAAAATATATTGATATTATGAAAAAGAATCAATTAACAAGAGCCCTTCGGATTGATAAATTTACGGCGGCAGCTCTTGAACTTACTTTAATGGAGTATTTAAGCGAGGAAAAAGCAATCAAGAAGATTCCTACCCTAAGGATGATTACCATGCCGCTAGCAGAAATAGAAAAAAAAGCCTATCGTCTTTTAGAAGACTTGGAAAAAGAAAACTTCCCTTGTGAGCTTTTTGTCAGGGAATGCGAATCACAAATTGGGGGTGGGTCATTACCGATGGAACGTCT
>DXHJ01000177.1 GCA_019113475.1 Candidatus Dorea intestinavium
GCAAGAGAAAAGGCACTTGAGCTATTAAAAATCGTCGGACTTAGTGAAAAAGCCAAGGCTTATCCAGCACAACTTTCTGGTGGACAAAAGCAAAGAGTAGCAATAGCTAGAGCTCTAGCAAGTGATCCGAAGATTCTTTTATGCGATGAAGCGACATCGGCTCTTGATCCACAGACAACCAAGGTGATATTAGATTTATTGCAAGAAATTAATAAAAATCTAGGTATTACGATTGTCATTATTACCCATCAAATGGATGTGGTACGAGCTATTTGCCAAAAAGTAGCAATTATGGAAGCAGGACATGTTGTAGAAGAAGGAAGCGTAGTTGGAATCTTTAAAAATCCTAAATCTAAAGTTGCGAAAAAGCTTATTTTAAATGATAAAGGAAACAACGAAGAGGTATTTGGCGATGATAAGGTTAAGGAAATTTTAAAAGGCGGTAAAACAATTCGGATTGTATTTTCCGAAAACTCAGCTTTTGAGCCAGTTATTAGTAACGTGATTTTAAAATATAACACAGCAGTTAATATTTTAGGAGCAAATACAAAAAATGTTGGTGGAGTGGCAAAAGGCGATATGCTAATTCAGTTACCTGTTGAGGAAACAAAGCAAGAAGAAATTGTTAAGTACCTAATAGAAAGAGGTTTAAGTGTAGAGGAGGTAGAAACAGATGTTTAGTCCGGAAGTTACACATATGATAATAGAAGGAATAGGAGAGTCATTTTATATGATTATTCTTTCGACTTTATTAGGCTATGTCCTAGGATTGCCAATGGGAGTAATCTTGGCTGTTTCTGATAAAGATGGAATTAAACCCAACAAAGTTATTTATAAGATTTTAAACTTTATTGTAAATATTGTAAGAAGTGTACCATTTCTAATTTTGCTTATTTTAATTATTCCCTTTACCTTTTTGGTTTTGGGAAAAAGCACTGGCCCAACAGCTACAGTCATTCCCCTAACGATTGCGGCAGCTCCCTTTATAGCCAGAATGGTGGAATCCTCTTTAAAGGAAGTAGATGCTGGCGTTATTGAAGCAGCAAAATCAATGGGAGCTTCTAACTGGTTTATTATTAGAAAAGTGCTTTTAGTAGAAGCTAAGACTTCACTTATTTCCGGAGCAACGATTGCTACCGTTACGATCTTAGGTTATTCCGCAATGGCGGGTGCTGTTGGCGGTGGTGGTCTTGGTGATATAGCTATCCAATATGGATATTATCGTTATGAATTAGGGATTATGTTAGTGACCGTTGTGTTGCTAATCCTTATGGTACTACTGTTCCAAGCAATAGGGACGCTTATTGCTAACAGATCAGATAAAAGAAAAAGATAAATAAAAACGAAATTGAAAAGGAGATTATAATTATGAAAAACAGAATTATAGCAGGGCTATTAGGAGCTTTATTAGTAGTAGGAACTTTAACAGGATGTGGAACAAAGGATGCTACAGCAAAAGAAGAAAACAAAACAGCAGCAGAGGATAAGAAAATAACCGTAGCAGCATCAGCAACTCCTCATGATGAGATTTTAACAGAAGCTAAAAAAATCTTAGAAAAAGAAGGATACGAATTGGATGTAACGGTATTTAATGACTATGTTCAACCAAATACGGTAGTTGAAAGTGGAGAGTTTGATGCTAACTATTTCCAACATACTCCTTATCTAGAAAACTTTAATAGTGAAAGAAAAACCAATATTGTCTCAGCAGGAAAGATTCATTATGAACCACTAGGAATTTATGGTGGCACTAAGAAGAGCCTTGATGATGTGGCAGAAGGCGACAAGATAGCAGTTCCTAATGATGCAACCAATGAAGCTAGAGCCCTTCTTTTATTAGAAGACAATGGAATTATTAAATTAAAAGAAGATGCCGGTATTAATGCAACGATTAATGATATCGAAGAAAATATTAAAAATGTACAAATTGAAGAATTAGAAGCAGCCCAAATTCCTAGACTTACGAAAGAAATGGCTTACCTTGTTTTAAATGGTAACTACGCTCTTGAAGCGGGATACTCTGTTTCTAAAGATGCTTTAGCTTATGAGGAAGCAGATTCAGAAGCAGCCCAAACTTATGCTAATATTATTGCTGTTAAATCAGGAAATGAAAACGAAGCAAAAATCAAGAAATTAGTTGAAGTATTGCAATCCGATGAAATCAAAGATTTTATTAATGAAAAATATGATGGAGCTGTCTTACCAATAAACTAAATTGACTTTTAAAGTGACCTTCCTTATAATAAAAGTGTTATAAAATAATGAGAATGTAGAAAAAAAGATGCTGTTAATCATAGCATCTTTTTTTTCTTAGGTGATTTATGTTTATTCAAAATACAAAGCTTAGTTTGTTAAATTTAAATACGACAAAACCCCACATCCATACAGGATTGCAATGCCTTTTTGTATTAAAAGGAGAAGTTGTGATTGAAACCAATGAAAACACCACCAGACTTGCGGCAGAAGATTTATTGGTAATTGAAAGAAATGAGTTGCATCAAATTAAGGCCGAAAAGCCCAATGTGGTTTTGCTTTTAGAAATTGATCAGGAATATATTAAAAATGAATGTGGCAAAATGGCCAAGGAACGGATTAAATGTCATTGCATTGGTCATTCTGATGAAAACAGTAGGTTTTATGGTGTTAAGAAGGCCTTAACTAGAATGCTTTATATTTCAGTAAAAAAGGAAGAGGGCTTTTGGCTGGATTTTAAAGTAGAGCTATTGCGCTGCCTTTACATCCTTTTTAGTTGTTTTCAGACCGAAGAAACAAGAGAAGTAGATAAAAAAGAAGTCAAAACCATGGATGGTTTTCAAGAGGCTTTAACTTTTATTAATGAAAATTATTATCGGCCTATCAAATTAGAAGAAGTGGCGAAAAGAGAATTCATGACACCACAATATTTCTCTAAATATTTTAAGCGAAAGACGGGTTATAATTTCCTCGAATATATTACCGCCATGCGCTTAAAAAAAGCTGTTCGCACACTTACAACAACGAATGATTCAATTGTTAAAATTGCCTTAGATAATGGGTTTGCCAATGCTAAATCCTTCAATGAAGCTTTTAAAAAGGAGTATCAGGATACTCCTGGCAACTTTAGAAAGCAGTACCTTGATACGCATTCAAATTATTATAGTGAAGAAGAACAAGTTGAAATTAATCTTAAAGTGGACATTAATTTGAAAGATTTTGTTCGTTATGTTAAAAGATTTGATCTGAATTTTGAAGAAAGAAATATTGCTAAAAAGGTTCATGAAATCGATTTAGCAAAAACCTCTTCTTTGAAGCTTAAAAGACAAGAAAACCTTTTAAATATCGGAAAGATAGAAACTTCTGGTTATACAAACCTTTTCAATCAACTAGAAACTTTAAAAGGGCAATTAAATTTTAAATATGTTTATTTTGAATTGGAGTATCATTTTATTCCTCATAGTATTCAATATAGTTTGATTTTATACAATCAATTTTTTCGAGCAGTGGACAAATTCAAAAAAAATGGAATGATACCTTTTATTCGCATTGCCAAATCTGAATGGATGGAAGGAAAAACAGCGGATGAAGTAGAAGAGGTGCTAGAAAAAAGGGTGGAGACTTTTTTGCATTGTATTAAAGCAGTCTATCCTAAGGAATATATCAATACCTGGAAGATTGAAGCAGATTTGCAAAGTGAAATAGCACCACAAATAAGAGCGGCTTTTTATCGGACTATTTACCGGACGTTTAAAAAGCATTTACCCAAAATAGAGGTGGGATTTTGTAGTACCTGTCGAGGAGACTCTCTGTTTAAGGTTGCACAAGAAGAAGCGTGTTCTCCGGACTTTATTACTTTTGAAGCTTTTCCTATTAAGAAAATGGCAGATTATGTACCTAACGAATTCTCACTAGATGGACTTAAAAATTACTATCAGGAGATTTTAAGAAACTTAGAAGAAGACTGTCAAAGATTTTTAGGAAAAGAGGTGCCGCTTTTTATGACCAAATGGAATACTCTAATGGGAGATTTGGAAAATGAAAGCATCTTATATTTTAGAGCAGCCTTAATTTTAGAAGCCTTATTAGATGTTAATAGAAATATTAAAGGAGCGGGCTTTTGGGCAGATTCATCAGTGAGTGCTAGGTATTCGAAAGAACCGCCCATGAGTCCACTTGCTCTTTATATGCTAGATGATGTAAGGCGTCCCGTCTATTCGGTTTTAGAAATGCTAACAAGGGTAGGGAGCAAAATTATTCACCGCGACCAACAGCTTATTGTTTCGGAAACGATTAAAGAAGAGTACTGTGTTCTTATTTGGAATCCTAAATATCTAAATCCAACCTACTCCATTGATGATGCTACGACTCAGTCTTTAACAAGAAATATTAATATAAAACTAAAAGGGATTAAACCGGGAAATTACCAGGTGAAAAAGGTGACTTGCAATAAGGAGTATGCCGGAGCTATTACCCAAATCGTTAATGCAGGTTATCCAGACTTTGTGGATACAGAAGTGTTTGACTATGTAAAATCGAATATAGCTAGTGGCTATTCTGTTTACGAAGAAAACATCAATTCCGGGACCTATTTGTTTAATACAAATTTAACCTATAATAGTGTTATCATGTTTATGATCAAAAGAATAAAATAGGAAAGAATCGACAGTTAATTATGGACAACTGTCGATTTTTTTATGAAACAGATTAGAAAAGGATAGCAAAGACATTAAAAAAAGAATATATGAAAAATAATTTTCATGTGAAAATACTAGTATAAGGAAACGAGAGGAGAATGCATATGGAAAATTATACAGTATTAGCTAATCACATGATTATGTTTGGTCTTTGCTTAATACCAGTACTTTTGGTGTTGGGCCAAGCAGCAGTTTGTATTAACATGGGAATTAAAAGAACGAAACAACTAGGAATTGATCAAAAAAATGTCAGAAAAGCGATCACTAACAGTGCTTTGTTTTCGATTTTACCATCTCTACCGATTGTTATTACGGTAGTGGCGCTGATGCCTTCACTAGGAAAATACATTCCTTGGCTAAGGCTTTCAGTTATTGGCTCAGCAGCTTATGAGACAGCTTGTGCAGAAATGACAATGATGGGCTTTGGCTATGGAGGATTAAGCGATGGAAGTATGACAACGTCTGTTTACACTAGCGTTATCTGGGTAATGTGTGGGGTTAGCATTGTTTGGCCTCTGGTTAATGTAATTGGCCTTAAGTTTTACGACGGAAAAGTGAGAAAAGCCAGAAAAGCAGGAGGCTTTATGACGGTAGCATCAGGCGCTATGATGATTGGCTTAATGTGTGTCATGTGTGTTCCCCGTTTAGTCAATAAAGGAGATACCACAGGAATTGTGGTTTGTGCAACAGCGGGAGCCTCAGCGCTTCTTCTTGATAAGGTAGCTAAGAGGTTTAGCCTTAAATCGCTTTCCGATTTTTCATTTGCGCTAGCAATGATTATTGGAATGATAACAGCAGTCATAGTCAGCTAAATAGTGGAGAAAGGAAGATATAATGAAAAAACAAGCGAATAGTTATAATAATAAAGTTCATACAGTAGGAATAGTTTCTTCTTTATTAATTATCATTGCTTTATTTATTGTACCTTTAGGAGCACAAATTATTTTTGGTCAAACAGTAGAGTGGGGTCCAACTTTTAAGGCTATGGGAGCAGCTGCTTTAGTTTTTGGGCCAGTTGCTATTATTGAGTTTCTATCTTATTTGCCTATTATTGGAGCAGGTGGGCAATATCTTTCCTTTACGACAGGAAATGTAATGAATATGAAGATACCAGCGGCGGCTTCAGGGAGAAAGATCGCAGAGGTTTCTGAGGGGACAGAAGAAGGGGACGCAGTATCCATGATATCAATTGCTGTGTCCTCGGTAGTAACAACTATTATTGTTTTTGTAGGAATGGTTCTTGGATCACAACTTTTACCACTTTTACAAAATCCAGTATTAACTCCGGCCTTCGATCATATTATGCCGGCCATCATGGGGGCACTAGGAATTCCTATCATTGTGAGAAATATTAAGACAGCAACCGTTCCTGTTACTTTATCAGTTATTTTAACCATGACGATGGGATATGCTTCTTTTATGGGAAAACAAGGAAATATGATGATTATCTTTTTAGTGGTTTCTCTTTTATGGGCCTATATCTTATACAAAGGGAAAAACAGAGGGATCACAAAAGCAGGAGCAAAGGCTTAAAGGAGGCAATTAGATGTCATTAGTAAACGAGGCAAAAACTTATTTAGAAGAGATAAGAGAACATAGAAGATACATTCATGAACACGCAGAAGTAGGTTTTGAACTAGAAAAAACAAGACAGTATATTAGTCAATCTTTGAAAGAAATGGGCTATGAACCAAAAGAAGTGGGTGGGGGAATTATAGCTTTAGTAGGAGGTAAAAAGCCCGGTAAGACTATTTTGATTCGCGGTGATATGGATGCCTTGCCCATTAAAGAGGATGCTAAAGTGAAATATGCGGCAAAAACAGGAAATATGCATGCCTGTGGACATGATTTTCACGCAGCCATGTTACTTGGAGCAGCGCGTTTATTAAAAAACCACGAAGAAGAAATAGAAGGCCAAATAAAATTAATGTTTCAACCTGCTGAAGAACTATTAAAAGGGGCAAAAAGCATGATTGAAGCAGGGCTTATGGAAAATCCGCAAGTAGATAGTGCGATGATGATTCATGTGATGATTGGCTCTCCTTACGAAACCGGGAAATTGTTAGTACAACAACCAGGAATCGGATCATCAGCGGCTGATTGGTATGAAATTCATATTCAGGGCAAAGGATGTCATGGGGCAATGCCAAATACAGGCTTAGATCCCTTAAATGTAGCGGCCCATATTTTAATAGCCCTACAAGAAATTCACGCTAGAGGGATTCCTACAGGATCGAGTTTAGCTCTTACGGTGGGGCAACTTCATGGGGGAAGCGTTTCAAATGTTGTGCCGGATACTGCGTATCTTACCGGAACTATTAGAACTCTTGATCCACAGGTACGAGAATTTGCCAAGGAAAGAATGGTAGAAATTACCGAAAATGTAGCAAAAGCTTTTCGCTGTAGTGCTGAAGTTAAATTTACAACCGAGTGCCCAAGCGTAATAAGCGATGAAAAAATGGTTCACCAAGTAATAGAGTACGCAAAAGAAATTGCAGGCACAAAAGAAGTAATTGATACAAAAAATCTGCCAGGTCTTTTTTTAGCAGGCTCAGAAGACTTTGCTTTACTAGCAGAAATGGTACCAGCAGCTTTTATGGCTTTAAGTGCCGGCAGCACTAAAGAAGGTTATTCTTATCCACTTCATCATCCTAAAGCAGTATTTAATGAGGAAGCGTTACCAATCGGGGCAGCACTTTATGCTGGGTGCGCGATGAAGTGGCTCCTAGATAATAAATAATTATTTTGTAAAAAGGTTGCCTCTTGGCAGCCTTTTTACATATTTTTCTAGGAGATAAGGTGGTCAAAACTTCTATTTTATACTATGATAGTAAAGAAGAACAAAAGGGGATGAGGCATATGAAAATTGTATGTGTTGGAGATAGCATTACTTTTGGATCAGGCGTAAGGCTAACAAGAAGTCGAAATTCATATCCCAGTATTTTAGCTAGATTTGTGGGGAAGAAGTTTAAAGTCTATAATTTGGGGAATCCTGGTAGAACACTTTCTTCTACAGGAGATTTTCCCTATATTTTGGAGCCAGAATATCGTAGTTCTCAGGAACTTTTAGCTGATATTTATATTATTTTATTGGGAACGAATGACACCAAGCCTTATAACTGGGACGAAGAGG
>DXHJ01000022.1 GCA_019113475.1 Candidatus Dorea intestinavium
TAAATTCTCCATATAGCTGTGCCGCCAAGGTTTTATTATGAGCAATAATAAGCGTTGGTTTTTGTATCTCTTGTATAACATTAGCCATAGTAAAAGTCTTTCCCGAACCGGTCACACCAAGAAGAGTCTCTGCTTGATTTCCTTCTTTAAATCCTGCTACCAATTCCCGTATTGCTTCTGGTTGATCTCCCGTTGGTTGATATTGTGATTCTAATTGAAATAGTTGTTCATTTGTTGTATTCATCGAATAAACCTCCATCAGTACACAAGTTTAATTTTTCTATATCTAAACGTTAAACGACCGCTCTTCACTTAAAAATAAGGAAAAACGGTTGTCAAGATTAATTCATAATAATTACTTATAGTTTACCATATAGATTTTAAAAAGTACAGCAATGTACAAAACGTTTGTTCGCTTTTTCTTTTCTTATATAAAAAAAAGAGTGCTAAATGCACTCTTTGAATTAAAATATAATTTTTTTCTTATTTTTTAGTAAGGATCCACCATTAATAATTAAAAGGACGCCAGTTGTGATGCCTGTAGCTAGCACAATAATTCCTGCTACTAAACTCATAACGCCACCTTTTTTCATTGCTTTATATACTGCTTCCATCTTCATCCTCCTTAATTTCTTCTTGAAGTTGTTGAATAGATTTTAACTTATCTTGCTCTTTATTTCTAGTCGTTTCTATTCCCTCAATTGCCGCTAAGGCCGCTGCCATAGTCGTAATATAAGGAATTTTTTCTTTGATTGCTCTTTTTCTTAAATAACTATCATCATAGATACTTTCTTTGCCAACTGGCGAATTGATGATTAAATCAATTTCTCCATTTGTGATTAAATCCAGGATATTGGGCCGTCCTTCTGTTAATTTATTTACTCTTTTTGTCTCGATTTTAGCTTCCTTTAACAATTCATGAGTCCCGGTAGTAGCTAGAATAAAAAATCCACTTTCTTTAAAGCGCTTGGCAATTTCTATAACTTCTTTTTTATCTCTTTTATTCACAGATATCAAAATATTGCCCTGATTTGGTAGCCTTTGGGACGCGGCTTCTTTGGCCTTATAAAAAGCTTCTCCAAAGGAAGAAGAAAGACCAAGGACTTCCCCACTAGAACGCATTTCTGGTCCTAAGACGGGATCTATTTCTGGGAATAATTCAAAAGAAAAAACAGCTTCTTTAACACCATAATAAGGGATTTTCCCTATTCTAAAGTCTTTGATTAAGAGAGGTTCTTTTGTCAGATTTGCCATAATAGTTGCTACCGCAAAAGAAACCAACGGACTTTGGCACATTTTAGAAACTAGGGGTACAGTTCTAGAGGCGCGTGGATTTGCTTCTAGAACAAAAACACGTCCACCTTCTATTGCATATTGGATATTAATAAAGCCTCTAATTCCCATTTTTACCGCTATCTTTTTTGTATAATTTTTAATAGTTTCTAAATCCTCTAAACTGATATGTTTTGCCGGAATAATACAAGCGGAATCTCCGGAATGAACACCAGCCCGTTCAATATGTTCCATAACAGTGGGAATAAAAACCTGCTCACCATCACAAATGGCATCTACTTCACACTCCAGCGCATGATTTAAAAAACGGTCAATTAAAATGGGATGATCTGGGGAAATACCAATTGCCTTCTCCATATATTCGTACATGCTTTCATCATCATAAATCACTTCCATTTTTCTTCCTCCTAATACATAAGAAGGTCGAACCATAACTGGATAGCCGATAGATTTAGCAATAATTACAGCCTCTGATGGATCAATAGCTAGACCCGCTTCTGGCATCGGAATTTGTGCTTTTTCCATCAGCGCACGAAATAAATCTCGGTCTTCAGCTAAGTCCGTCATCTCCGAAGAAGTTCCTAAAATAGTCGCCCCATTTTCTGCTAATTGCGTTGCCAGATTTAGCGGTGTTTGTCCACCAAACTGCATAATAATGCCGATTGGCTTTTCTTTTTCATAAACATTTAAAATCTCTTCCCAAGTAAGAGGTTCGAAATACAATTTATCCGCAACATCAGGGTTCGTTGAAATTGCTTCTGGGTTACAATTCACCATTATACTTTCAAAGCCCAATTTTTGCAGAGCAAAGGCAGCATGCACACAGCAATAATCAAACTCAATTCCTTGACCAATCTGATTGGCCCCTCCACCAAGGATCATAACCTTGGGTTTAGCAAGCGAAATTGGATTTCTATCTTTGCCTGCATAAGTCGAGTAATAGTAAGACTTATCTTTTTCGCCTTTAATTTTAATTTCCGCAAAATTTGGTTTGATATTATACTGAAGTCTATTTTTTCGAATTACTTCCTCGGACAAATCAAGAATAGTTCCCAAATAGCGATCGGAAAAACCATCCTTTTTTGCTCTTTTTAAACTTTCTTCATCAGGAATTTGTCCTTTAGAAAGTTCTAGTACTATTTCTTCATCCGCTAATTCTTTTATTTGTTCCAGAAAATAAGGTTTAATTTTGGTAATCTCTTCTATTTCCTTTACACTTACACCCTTTTTTAAAGCTTCGTAGATTATAAAATATCTATCACTTGTAGGCGTCTTTAACATCATGACAAGTTCTGTCTTGGTTTTCTTACTTGTATTCTTTTTATCTCCCAGTCCATAGGTGTCATTTTCCAAACTTCTGAGTGCTTTTTGCAAAGCCTCTTTATAAGTTTTCCCAAAACTTATAACTTCCCCTACTGAACGCATCTGTGTTCCTAGTTTATTAGGAGTATCACTAAATTTTTCAAAATCCCACCGAGGAAATTTAAGAATTATTGCTTCTTCATCTGGCTTAAAATTAGTTGAACTTTCCTGTTTTATACTCGCAATTTCGTCTAATGTTAGTCCTACTTCTAACATAGCACCAAAAAAAGCTAAGGGAAAGCCTGTCGCTTTAGAGGCAAATGCCGCTGTTTTTCCTGTTCGAGGGTTGACTTCCGTCACAAAAATACGATCTGTCTTTTTATCATAGGCAAATTGAACATTGATGCCACCTATTATTTCTAGCGCTTCGATTATCTTCGTCGCCTTTTCTATCAGTCTTTTTTGAACATTTTTTGCAACAGTAAGCATCGGGGAACAACTAAGTGAATCACCGGTATGAATACCCACCGGATCAATGTTTTCAATAAGGCAAACAGGAATGATGTTGTTTTGCCTATCGCGAACTATTTCTAGTTCCAATTCTTGCCAACCTAAAAGGCTTTCTTCGATTAAAACTTTTTCTTCCATAGAAGCCTTTAGTTCATCTTTATTATAAACTAATCCACCACCACTTAATTTATTCCTGGCAAGTGGGCGCAGCATAACTGGATAGTGGAAATCTTTGGCAATCGCTAAAGCCTCTCCCATATTATGAGCCACTTCGCTTTTCGCTATTTCAAAGCCCAACTTATTCATTTCTTGTCTAAATTTTAGCCGATCTTCACAGCTCTTTATTGCTGTAATAGATGCTCCTATTATTTCAATCTGATATTTATCTAAAATCCCTTTGTCTGCTAATTGCAAACAAAGGTTTAGACCCAATTTCCCGCCAAAATTTGGCAAAATTGCCTGGGGGCGCTCTTTATCAATAATAGCTTCCAGGCGTTTCTGTGACAGGGGTTCAATATAGGTGCAATCTGCCCTATCGATGTCTGTCGTAATCGTCGCTGGATTAGAGTTTACGAGAACAATTTTATACCCTAGACTTTTAAGTGCTTTGATTGCCTGTGCTCCGGAATAATCAAACTCACAAGCTTCTCCAATAACAATAGGTCCTGACCCAATAATCATAATCTTATGAATATCCGTACGTTTTGGCATTTTGATCTCCTCATCCTTTATTCTTTTCTAACCTAGTATATCATAAACTTTATCTCAAGATATATCTTTATTTTATCATCTACTAATGGTATTATAAGGCTATAGTTTTCTATGAAAGGTAGGTAAACAAACTTATGAAAATAATTACAACCAAAAATTATGAAGAATTAAGCAAAAAAGCAGCTAATATCATCGCCGCTCAGATTTTAATCAAACCTGAATGTGTCCTTGGCTTAGCAACTGGCTCTTCTCCAATTGGAACTTATGATAGACTAATTAAATACTATGAGGATGGAGACTTGGACTTTTCAACTATCTCTTCTGTAAACCTTGATGAGTATCGTGGTCTTGGTCCAGATGACGATCAAAGCTACAACTATTTTATGAATGAACATTTATTCTCTAAAGTAAACATAAACAAGGAAAGAACTTTCTTACCTAATGGCTTAGAAAAAGACGCTGATAAAGCTTGCAATGACTATAATAATACAATTGAACATATTGGTGGTATTGATTTACAACTTTTAGGTCTTGGCCATAACGGTCACATCGGCTTTAATGAACCCGATGAGAGCTTTCCTATCTCCGTTCATTGTGTTGATCTTACTCCAAGTACTATTGAAGCAAACACTCGCTTTTTTGAAAATGAAGATATGGTGCCAAAACAAGCTTACACTATGGGAATTGGCAATATCTTAAATGCTAAGAAAATTCTTGTTGTTGTTAGTGGAAAAGATAAGGCGGAAATTTTAAATACCGTAATTAACGGACCAGTAACGCCACTCGTACCAGCTTCTATTTTACAACTACATAAAGATGTTACTTTTGTTATTGACGAAGATGCAGCATCAAAGCTTGAAAAATAATTACTAGTAATAAACCCCAAGTCGTTGATATGTACCCCCTTTACTGGACAACACCAGTAAAGGGGGTTTTTATATGAAATATGATTATGCTTTTAAATTAAATGCAGTAGAAATG
>DXHJ01000178.1 GCA_019113475.1 Candidatus Dorea intestinavium
CTGCTGAACAAGACCTCTAGGGGCCACTTTAAACGGTCACATGCCGTACATTTAAAAGAGCTTGCAGCGCAATCTGTCGGTACTAAAGATAATACACTATCTTTACAGATACGACAATCCATAATTCAAATAGAATTATATACAGAACAGCTGCATGAGGTTGAAGAATCAATATATTCCCTAATGGATGAAATCGATTCTGTCATCAAAACCATTCCTGGAATTGGCAAACTTAATGGTGCCATGATCCTCGGTGAGATTGGTGATATTAAACGTTTTGAGAAACCTTGCCAACTCTTAGCCTATGCTGGCTTAGATCCTTGCGTGTATCAATCTGGAAACTTTAATGCAGCCAGAACTCGTATGTCTAAGCGCGGTTCAAAACTTCTCCGGTATGCACTAATTAACGCCGCTTGGCAAACTACTTTAGTCAATAAAACCTTCAAAGACTACTTTGATCTTAAGATTGCTCAAGGTCGTCGGCACTATAATGCTTTAGGCCATGTAGCTCATAAACTTGTACGTGTTATTCATAAAATGATGACCGATAATGTTGAATTTAATTTAGCTTAGTCCTACTATATTTAATTTTAGATGCATCCCTAGGATGCTTATTTCTGATGTCCTTTTCTAAGGCAAAAATTTTCTTAAAAAACCTCATTTTCCTATTGACTATTCATAGTTGGTCTCCTTATAAGTAGTCTGCCTTAAAGCTTTCTGGTAGCAATTCTTTTAGAGTATATTCTTTAATTGCCCCCTCTTCTCCTTCTAGGATAATCAAAAAATCATCCTGACAAAACTCTCTCATCACTTGCCTACAAACACCACAAGGGGGACAAAAACTGGTTTTATCGGCCCCTTCTTTGCCGCCAACAATAGCGATGGCTTTAAATTCTTTTTCTTGTTCACTAACAGCCTTAAAAATAGCGGTTCTCTCTGCGCAAACACAAGGAGAATAGGCCGCATTTTCAATATTACAGCCCGTATAAATTTCACCCGCCTTGGTTAAAAGCGCAGCTCCTACCAAAAAGTTTGAATAGGGAGCATAAGCATTTTCTCTAACCTTTTTTGCTTTGTAAATAAGTTCTTTATTATTCATTGACCTCTTGCTTATCCCTTCCAATTAAGATTTTTAAAGCTTCAATAGCGGTTTTGATTGCTTTGCTGGTATCATGGTCTTGGGGATTACTAAGGCCCTTCTTTTCTCTTTCTTGGTTGGCTATGGTCAGAAAAACTGAACCAATTCTCACTCTTAAATAACTGCCAACAACAAAAAGAGCTGCTGATTCCATTTCCGAAGCTAGGGTTCCTAACCTTAAATAAGCTTCCCATTTATTTAGTAATTCGTAACTTACTGGCATTTTTGTAGGCTCATGTTGGCCATAAAAAGAATCTTTGCACTGCACAACTCCCACATGGTTTCTCAAGCCTAACTTCCTAGCGCCCTCTCTTAAAGCGTTAACAATATCAATATGAGCTAGAGCTGGAAATTCTAAAGGAGCATACTCTTTTGAGGTACCTTCCATACGAACAGCACCACTAGCTATGACGAGATCTCCACCCTTTACTTTTGTATCCATTCCCCCACAAGTTCCAACCCGAATAAAGGTATCCGCCCCGCAGTGACAAAGTTCTTCTAAGGCTATGGCAGCAGAAGGTCCACCAATACCAGTAGAGGTGACGCTGACTTTTTCTCCTAGTAAGGTGCCACTATAAGTTACAAATTCTCTATTACTGGCAATTAGTTTAGGTGTCTCTAAAAAGCTAGCAATCTGCTCACAGCGTCCCGGATCTCCTGGTAGGATTACATATCTTCCCACCTCACCTTTTTTTACACCTATATGATATTCATAGCCGCCCCCTTGTGTATAATCTACCATAACTTCCTCCTTAAATTAATTTTGTAAAAGCTGCTTTAATTGCATTTTGCTTTAAAATCAGCTCTTCCTCTTTAGTTAAACCATAATCACTTTTTAAAAGTTCAAATTCCTTTTCAATATTTGTATTAGAAACTGTCATATTATCCGTGTTAATCGTAGTAACAAGGCCTTTTTGCAAAAAGGTCCGCAAAGGAAAGTCTTCTATGTTTTGAATAGCTCCCGTTTGTAAGTTACTGCTTAAGCAAAGTTCCAAAGGAATTCCTGTATTTTTAAGGGTGGTCATCACTTCTTCACTAAAAACAGCGTGAACGCCGTGACCAATTCGTCTTGCCCCATATTCAATCGCTGTTTTAACGCTATCAGGACCTAGTGCTTCACCTGCATGAATAATGTAGGGCACATCCATTTCATAGGCATATTTAAATAAAGTTTCGTAAAGTTCGTTCGGATACAAAGCTTCTGCACCAGCTAAGTCAATAGCCACTACCCCTTTTCCCATAAACTTTGATGCAAGTCTAAGAGTTTCCATATTTTCTTCATAAGAAGCTCCCCGCATACAGCATAAAATGGAGGTAAGCTTTATACTGGTTTCTTCCTCAGCCAGTTTTATCCCTTTAATAACTGCTCTTATAACCGCTTCTTGACTAAGGCCTTTTTCCAAGTGCTTTTGTGGTGCATAACGAAGCTCTGCATAAAAGACATTCGCTAAGGCTAATTCATGGGCCACATCTAGAACTCCTTCAATTAATCCTCTTTCGCTTTGTAAGACTAGTCCCGGGATACGAAAACATTTCAAATAATCATTTAGATCTTTTACTTTTTTTGTTGCTCTTAAATGAGGCAATAATTCTTCCACTTGAAAAGAGGGCAAACTAATGCCCTCTTTTTTTGCTCTTCTTATTATAAACTCCGGTGATAAAGAACCATCTAAGTGTAAATGTAAATCTATATACTTTTCTTTTAAGTAATCCATGGCCTCTCCTTAAAGTTCTTATTTATTAAGATAATCTTTGTCTGACAATCTCATAAGCAAGCACGCCTGTTGCTACGGAAGCATTTAGCGAATCAATATTGCCTTTCATCGGAATTGTAGCTAGGTAGTCACATTTTTCTTTAATTAAACGACCCACTCCTTCTCCTTCATTGCCAATAACAAGGCCTATGGGTCCCGTTAGGTTCAATTGATACATGCTTTCGCCTTTCATATCAGCGCAAACAAACCAAAGTCCCTCTTTTTTTAAGTCCTCTATGGTTTTTCCCAGGTTTGTAACTTTGGCTACTGGTGTATAAGAAATAGCACCAGCTGAAGTTCTTGCAACGGTAGCATTTAAGGTAGCTGATCTTCTCTTTGGAATAATAACCCCATGCGCTCCCGCTAAATTAGCCGTTCTAATAATTGCACCTAGATTATGGGGATCTTCAATGCTATCTAAAAGAATTAGAAACGGATCTTCACCTTTTTCTTTTGCAAGAGCTAACATATCAGAAATTTCTGCATACTTATAAGCTGCTATTATGGCTACAACACCTTGATGGTGTCCACCAGGTGAAAGTTGATTGAGTCTTTCCTTGTCTACAAAATTGATAATAACATCTTGCTTTTTTGCTTCTCTAATAATGGTATTAATGGGACCATCATGATTATTTTCTATCACAAAAAGCTTATCTACCGTGGTTTCGGAGCGCAGAGCTTCAAGCACCGCATTACGTCCTTTGATAATTGATTCATTTTCTTGTTCGCTCATATTAATCCTCTTCTTCTAATGATAATAAGCCTATTTTAATTAGCTCTATTAGTCTTTCATATTCTTTTTTCAGATACAAATAGCCGATTAAAGCTTCAAATCCTGTTGCTCGTCGGTAATCCGCAATTGATTGATTTTTAGCCGCAGAAACACTTTTCGTATTACGTCCTCGTTTAAAAATATCATGCTCTTCCTTTGTTAAGAGCTCTTGTAAATGGCGCATAATTTCTGACTGGGTTTTAGCATTTACTAAATGACTAGTCTTTTCATGCAGTGTATGAACTGGCATATTACCTTCATTTAAGTGAATACTTTTAATAACGAGATCAAAAACACAATCTCCTATATAGGCTAGGTTTAAAGGGGAATAAGACTCTGGTGCCACCGGCTTTAGGGAAAATTCTCTTTCAATTACACTACCTAAGTCCAAATTTATGCTCTCTTCCATTTTACACCTTCTCTTGTATCTTCCAAGACAATGCCTTTTGCTAATAATTCATCACGAATCTCATCGGCTCTTTTAAAGTCTTTCTCTTTTCTAGCATTTTGTCTTTCTTCAATCAATTTCTCGATATCAGCCGCCAAAATTTCTTCTTCTTTTTCAACGATAATACCCATTACGCCCGTTAACTCTTTTAAGAAATCAAAAAGGCCTTGTAAGTATTCTTTGGTGCTATTTTCATCTGTTGAAGAATTAATAAAGCGCACCAAATCAAAAATTGCGGCTAAGGCATCGGCCGTATTAAAGTCATCATCCATCGCTTTTTCAAAAGACGCCTTAAACATTATCATTTCTTCTAACTTCTTCTTCTCTTCTTGTGTAGCAGTAACATTTTGGGCTTTGCTAATATAAAACTTTAAATGATCGGCCGCATTAGTAATACGTTCTAAACCGTTTTTAGCAGAACTCATCAGATCAGCGGAAAAGTTTAGGGGACTTCTATAGTGGGCACCTAGCATAAAGAAGCGGAGCACTTGTAAATCAAATTGCTCACTAATTTGTCGTACCGTTCTAAAGTTTCCTAGCGATTTACTCATCTTTCTATTGTCAATGTTTAAGAAAGCGTTATGCAACCAATATTTAGCAAAGGTTTTTCCGGTTACCGCCTCGCTTTGGGCAATCTCATTTTCGTGATGAGGGAAAATCAAATCTTCACCACCGGCATGAATATCAATTTCTTCACCTAGGTATTTTTTAGCCATTTCTGAACATTCAATATGCCAACCTGGACGACCGGCACTCCATGGTGACTCCCAAGCTGGTTCCCCTTCTTTTTTCGGTTTCCAAAGAACAAAATCTAGCGGATCTTCTTTTTCATTTTCTCCGGTTACTTTTAACTCTCTTTCACCAGTTCTTAAATCATCAATATTTTTATGGGATAATTTTCCATAATCTTTAAATTTTCTGGTGCGATAATAAACAGTTCCATCTTTATCATAAGCATAACCTTTATAGACTAGGGTTTTGATCATATCTACCATACCAGGGATTTCTTCCGTCGCTAAAGGATGTTTGGTAGCAGGCTTTATATTCATAGCTTCCATATCTTTTTTACATTCTTCAATAAATTTTGTCGAAATGGCAGAAGCTTCTACCCCTTCTTCTTTTGCTTTGTTAATGATTTTATCATCCACATCAGTAAAATTTGAAACAAAGTTTACCTCATAGCCTTTGTATTCAAAATAACGTCTAACCGTATCAAATACAATCATCGGTCTTGCATTTCCTATGTGAATGTAGTTATAGACAGTCGGACCACAAACATACATCTTTACCTTTCCTTCTTCTAAAGGAATAAATTCTTCCTTCTTTTTTGATACCGTATTATATAGTTTCATCTAATTTCTCCTCATCTTTTTCTATGGCTTTTATTCGCTTTTTTAAGCCTTTTATTTCTTTTGCTAAATGTTTGATCTCTTTTTCAACTGGATCTGGTAGATTCACTTGATCCATATTTTGTCTTGGAATGACTTCTTTGTTTTTTCTAACAATTTTTCCTGGTACCCCTACTACAGTACAATTAGGTGGAACTTCTTTTAAAACAACTGCTCCAGCCCCAATTTTACTATTAGCGCCAATGGTAAAAGAACCAAGGATTTTTGCACCTGCACTAACCATAACATTATCTTCTAAGGTAGGATGCCTTTTCCCCTTTTCTTTTCCAGTACCCCCAAGAGTTACTCCTTGATAAAGGGTTACATTATTGCCAATGACTGCTGTCTCTCCTATAATAACACCACTTCCATGATCAATAAAGAGACCTTTTCCAATGGTTGCTCCTGGATGAATTTCAATTCCTGTTTTTCTAACGCCTCTTTGGGAAATCCACCTGGCTAAAAAATACTTTTTCTTAAGCCACAATTTGT
>DXHJ01000023.1 GCA_019113475.1 Candidatus Dorea intestinavium
CTGGCCGTAATAGGAAAGAAACTAGCCTTTATTTTTGCTCCTCTTGGTTGGGGAGATTGGCGAGCAGCGGTTGCTGCTATTACGGGACTGGTAGCAAAGGAAAATGTAGTCGGCAGTTTTGGCATCTTTTATGGCTTTTCGGAAGTTAGCGAAACAGGAAAAGAAGTTTGGGGAGCACTTAGTGCTAGCTTTACCACTATGGCAGCTTACTCCTTCTTAGTCTTCAACCTTCTTTGTGCTCCTTGTTTTGCCGCTATGGGAGCGATTAAAAGAGAGATGAACAACATTAGATGGTTCTGGTTTGCGGTGGGTTATCAAACGCTTTTTGCCTACGGCGTATCTCTTAGCATCTATCAAATTGGCACCTTTATTATGACCGGCCAATTTGGTATCGGCACAGTAGTTGGATTTTTAATTGTTGTTTTAATTGTATTCCTAATGGTTAGACCTTATAAACCAAGTGATAGTTTTAAGTTTAATATAGCAAATATGCAAGTAAAAAAAGTAAAGTAGCTAGAGAAAGAAGGGATTTTAATGGCTGCAAGTAGTTTAGTTTCAACCATCATCGTAGGTGCAATATTAGTGGCAATTGTAGTACTAATTATTCGCAAAATGAGAAAGAATAAAAAGAATGGTATTGGTAGCTGTGGCTGCAACTGTAGCGGTTGTGCTATGGGGTGCCATGACATGGAAAAAAACCTTAAAAAGTAAGGACTTAGAGTGCCTCTATAGCATTGACTTTATGCTATAGGGGCACTATAATATTATTAGACTTTAGGAGTCATAATTCATTGAAAGGTTGGTAACAAGAATGGATCAAAACAAACTAGCAAGAGTACTAAAATCAATGGAAGAAAACCAGGTTCCACAGATGATTATTTCTGACCCTGTTGCAATTTTTTATTTAACAGGACACTGGATTCATCCAGGGGAGAGATTGTTAGCACTTTATCTTAATGTGAACGGAAACCATAAGATGATGATTAACAAACTTTTCCCACAAGAAGGCGATATGGGAGTAGACGTAATTTATTATGATGACATCGAAGACGGTGTTGAAATCCTTAGTAAATACGTAGATAAGGATAAAGTAATGGGTATTGATAAAACATGGCCATCAAAATTCCTTATTCGTTTACAAGAACTTGGCGGCGGTAGCAAATTTGTTAACGGCTCTCCAATTATTGACTATATCCGTATGGTTAAAGACGAAAAAGAACTAGAACTTATGAGAATTTCTTCAAGAATCAATGATGACGTAATGGAAGAATTAATTCCTTACGTAGTAAAAGGTCTTACAGAGAATGAACTCGATGCAAAGGTTCGCGAAATCTACAAGGCTCATGGATGTGAAGGAGTTTCTTTTGATCCAATCACAGCTTATGGTAAAAACGGAGCAGATCCTCACCATGTAACCGATGATTCAAAAGGTAAAAGAGGAGATAGCGTTGTTTTAGATATCGGTGGATTTAAAGACAACTATGCTTCTGATATGACAAGAACTGTATTTATCGGTGAAGTATCAGATAGACAAAGAGAAGTTTATGATATCGTTGTTGAAGCTAACATGCGTGGTATTGCCGCAGCAAAACCAGGAAACAAAATGAAAGACGTAGATCTTGCTGCAAGAAACTACATTGAAGAAAAAGGTTTTGGCGAGTACTTTACTCACAGAACTGGACACTCAATTGGTCTTGAAGATCACGAATTTGGTGATGTTTCATCTGTTAACGAAGACGTTATTAAAGTAGGACAATGCTTCTCAGTAGAACCAGGAATTTATCTTCCAGAAGAAAACTTTGGTGTTCGTATTGAAGACCTTGTTATCATTACTGAAGATGGATGTGAAGTATTAAACAACTTTACAAAAGACTTAATCGTAGTACCAGAAGAATAAGAGTTATTAGGAAGGTCGGGGCTTAAAACTCCGACCTTTTTTTAGTAGGAAGAAAAGACTGAATGTAAATTTTGGAGGTAGAAATGATGACGAGAGAAGAAGCTCATGAAATTTTAATGAAATATATGGAAGGGGAGCATTATATTACACATTCCTATGCAGTAGAAGCTATTATGAAAGGACTGGCGAAAAAGTTAGACCCTGATAATGTGGAATATTGGGGAATTGTCGGTCTCCTTCATGACTTAGATGAAGAACAATGTGATTGGCAAAATGATTTAACCGTTCATGGCCCTACCTCTGTAGAAATCCTAAAAAAAGAGGGAATCAATGATCCTGTTCTTTTTGAAGCTATTAAAGCCCACAATCCTAAGTCCGGGAAAAAAGCCAAAACCAACCTTGAATATGCCGTTTTAGCTGCGGATCCGATGAGCGGTTTTGTTAAAGCGGTGGCACAAATTTATCCGGATAAGAAAATTGCTAGTGTAAAACATAAATCAGTGATGAAAAGATTTAATGAACTGCGCTTTGCTAAAGGGGCCAATCGGGATTATATGGAGGCCATCGAATTCACCGGTTTATCTCTAGATGACCTAATTGATGTGGCTTTAGAAGAGATGGGAGCAATTTCCGAAGAATTGGGATTATAAAGTCTTGACTTTTTAGCAACTAGACCGTATACTATTTTAGTGTGCACTAAGAATGCCTATTTTTATGTTGTAAAAATTGACATTTGTGTACCATAGATCATAGAATTATGAATCAGCAACTTATTATAATCATAGGAGGTGAAAAGAATGCCAACATTTAATCAATTAGTGAAACACGGTCGCCAGACATCTGTAAAGAAGTCTACAGCACCAGCGCTTCAAAAAGGATACAACTCTTTAAAGAAAAGAGCTACTAACGAGTCAGCTCCTCATAAAAGAGGTGTTTGTACTGCAGTTAAAACTGCTACACCTAAGAAGCCTAACTCAGCCCTTAGAAAAATTGCCAGAGTACGTCTATCTAATGGAATCGAAGTAACAAGCTATATCCCAGGAGAAGGTCACAACCTTCAAGAACATAGCGTTGTTTTAATCCGTGGAGGAAGAGTAAAAGACCTTCCAGGTACAAGATACCATGTTGTTAGAGGAACACTTGATACAGCAGGCGTAGCTAACAGAAAGCAATCTCGTTCTAAATACGGCGCTAAGAGACCAAAAGCCGCTAAGTAATTAATGTAATCACAAACAGAACTATGATGAAGTAAGTTGCGAGTTATATTATATAAGTATGACAACCGCACTACACAGTATCATTAGAAAGACACATGTGAGTACCGATGAATTAATCAGTGTGAAAACACACAATAATGTTTAAGGAGGGAAGTACCGTGCCACGTAAAGGACATACTCAAAAAAGAGACGTACTAGCAGATCCATTGTACAATAATAAAGTGGTTACCAAACTTATCAATAACATCATGTTAGATGGTAAGAAAGGTGTTGCACAAAAGATTGTATACAATGCGTTTGACAAAGTAGCTGAAAAAGCTGACAAACCAGCTATCGAAGTTTTCGAAGAAGCTATGAACAACATTATGCCTGTACTTGAAGTAAAGGCTAGACGTATTGGTGGAGCTACATACCAAGTACCAATCGAAGTAAGAGCAGAAAGAAGACAAGCCCTAGCACTTCGTTGGTTAACATTGTATTCACGTCAAAGAGGCGAGAAAACAATGGAAGAAAGATTAGCAAATGAACTTCTAGATGCATCTAATAACACTGGAGCATCTGTTAAGAAGAAAGAAGATATGCACAAAATGGCTGAAGCTAACAAAGCTTTTGCTCATTACAGATTCTAGGAATAGAAGATGTGCAGCGTGAGGTTCAATCAGGAATTAGATAATCTAATCTCCTTATTGAACTTCCTTATAAAAGAAACAAGAAGTAAGAGTTAACAAGTATGGAGGAAAAAACCTTGGCTGGAAGAGAATATCCACTAGAGAGAACCAGAAATATAGGTATCATGGCTCATATTGATGCTGGTAAAACTACATTAACAGAGCGTATCCTATATTATACCGGTGTAAACTACAAGATTGGAGATACTCACGAAGGTACTGCTACCATGGACTGGATGGAGCAGGAACAAGAAAGAGGAATTACAATCACTTCAGCTGCCACAACTTGTCACTGGACACTACATGAACTAGGTGAAGTAAAACCTGGTGCATTAGAAAATCGTATCAATATTATTGATACTCCGGGACACGTTGACTTTACTGTAGAAGTTGAGCGTTCACTTCGTGTACTTGACGGTGCAGTAGGGGTATTCGATGCAAAAGGTGGCGTTGAACCACAATCAGAGAATGTATGGCGTCAAGCTGATACTTATAATGTTCCTAGAATGGCATTCATCAATAAGATGGATAAAATGGGAGCAGATTTCTACGGCTCAACCCAACAAATCAGAGATAGACTTGGTAAAAATGCAATTATGCTTCAAATTCCAATCGGAAAAGAAGATGATTTCAAAGGTCTTATTGATTTAATGGAAATGAAAGCATACATCTATAATGATGATAAAGGCGAAGATATTCAAATTATCGACGTTCCTGAAGATTTAAAAGATGATGCAGAATTATATCACGCAGAACTTGTTGAGAAGATCTGTGACTTAGATGATGATTTAATGATGATGTACCTAGAAGGTGAAGAACCTTCAGTAGATCAACTTAAAAAGGCTCTAAGAGAAGCAACCTGCAACAATACAGCAATTCCTGTATGCTGCGGTTCAGCTTATAAAAATAAAGGTGTACAAAAATTACTCGATGCAGTAGTTGAATATATGCCATCACCAATCGACATTCCACCTATTGAAGGTACGGATGAAGATGGTAACCCAGTTGAGAGAAAATCATCTGATGATGAACCATTCTCAGCTTTAGCATTTAAGATTATGGCCGATCCATTTGTTGGTAAACTTGCTTTCTTCCGTGTTTATTCCGGTACATTAAACTCCGGTTCTTATGTACTTAATGCGACAAAAGGCAAGAAAGAAAGAGTAGGACGTATCCTACAAATGCATGCAAACCATAGAGCTGAACTTGATAAAGTTTACTCTGGTGATATTGCAGCAGCAATTGGTTTCAAGCTTACAGGAACAGGTGATACACTTTGTGATGAAAAACATCCAGTTATCCTTGAATCAATGGAATTCCCAGAACCTGTAATCGAACTTGCTATTGAACCAAAAACAAAAGCATCTCAAGGAAAACTTGGTGAATCTCTTGCAAAACTTGCAGAAGAAGATCCTACCTTCCGTGCTCATACAGATCATGAAACCGGTCAAACAATCATCGCTGGTATGGGTGAACTTCACCTTGAAATCATCGTTGATAGACTCCTTCGTGAATTCAAAGTAGAAGCTAACGTTGGTGCTCCTCAAGTTGCTTATAAAGAAGCTTTCACAAAAGCTGTTGATGTAGATAGCAAATATGCTAAACAATCAGGTGGACGTGGACAATACGGACACTGTAAAGTTAAGTTCGAACCTATGGATGTTAACGGAGAAGAAACTTACAAATTTGATTCAACAGTTGTGGGTGGTGCTATTCCTAAAGAATACATTCCTGCAGTTGGTGAAGGTATTGAAGAAGCAATGCAATCAGGTATCCTTGGTGGTTTCCCAGTAGTAGGACTTCATGCAACAGTTTATGATGGTTCTTACCACGAAGTCGATTCATCTGAGATGGCCTTCCACATTGCTGGTTCTATGGCATTTAAAGATGCTATGAGAAAAGCTAGCCCAACATTATTAGAGCCTATCATGAAGGTTGAAGTTACAATGCCTGAAGAATATATGGGTGATATTATCGGTGATATCAACTCACGTCGTGGACGTGTAGAAGGTATGGACGATCTTGGCGGTGGAAAAATTGTAAGAGCATTTGTTCCACTTTCAGAAATGTTTGGATATGCAACAGATCTTCGTTCCAGAACACAAGGACGTGGTAACTATTCAATGTTCTTTGAGAGCTACGAGTCAGTGCCTAAGTCAGTTCAAGAAAAAGTATTATCAGTAAAAGATGCTTAGAAAATAAAAACTTGAAAAACCTAAGATTATTTAATATAATCTAAGTTAGTCTAGTAACGAAAATATGCAAAAGCCTAGATAAAGGCATATAATTAAGGAGGAAATTCAAAATGGCAAAAGCTAAATTTGAAAGAAACAAACCACATTGTAATATTGGTACTATTGGTCACGTTGATCATGGTAAAACAACTTTAACAGCTGCAATTACAAAAACACTTGCAGCTAGAGTAGAAGGAAACGCAGCTGTTGATTTCGATAATATCGATAAAGCTCCAGAAGAAAGAGAAAGAGGTATTACTATCTCTACATCTCACGTTGAGTATGAAACAGAAAAACGTCACTACGCTCACGTAGACTGCCCAGGACATGCCGATTATGTTAAAAACATGATCACAGGTGCTGCACAAATGGATGGTGCTATCCTTGTTGTTGCTGCAACTGATGGTGTTATGGCTCAAACAAGAGAACATATCCTATTATCTCGTCAAGTAGGTGTTCCTTACATCGTTGTATTCATGAACAAATGTGATATGGTTGATGATGAAGAATTACTTGAATTAGTAGAAATGGAAATCAGAGAATTATTAGACGAATATGAATTCCCAGGTTCTGATACTCCAATCATCCAAGGATCAGCTCTTAAAGCAATCGAAGATCCTAACAGCACATGGGGAGATAGAATCATGGATCTTATGGATGCAGTTGATAGCTACATTCCAGACCCAGTCAGAGAAACAGACAAACCTTTCTTAATGCCAGTTGAGGACGTTTTCTCAATTACAGGACGTGGAACAGTTGCTACAGGTAGAGTAGAACGTGGAACACTTCATGTAAATGATGAAGTTGAAATCGCAGGTATCAGAGAAGAAGTTAAGAAAACAGTTGTAACAGGTGTTGAAATGTTCCGTAAACTTCTTGATGAAGCTCAAGCTGGTGATAACATCGGTGCACTTCTTCGTGGTGTTAACAGAGACGACATCGAAAGAGGTCAAGTACTTGTTAAACCAGGTAGTGTAACATGCCACACAAAATTTACAGCTCAAGTATATGTACTTACAAAAGATGAAGGTGGCCGTCATACACCATTCTTCAACAACTACAGACCACAATTCTATTTCAGAACAACAGACGTAACAGGCGTATGTAACCTTCCAGAAGGTGTTGAAATGTGCATGCCTGGTGACAACGTTGAGATGTCAGTAGAACTTATTCACCCAGTTGCTATGGAGCAAGGTCTTCGTTTTGCAATCCGTGAAGGTGGACGTACAGTAGGTTCAGGAAGAGTTGCTACAGTAGAGGCTTAGTAAATTGAACTTCCTTATAAATTTATAAAAAATGCCGCAGGCCCTTTAAATAGGGACTTGCGGTTTTTTTTGGTCATTTTTTAGAGCAGATAATAATATTGAATCATTGATAATAAATCTTAAAAGGCGTATTATATTAACAACTAATAAAATACATCAAAGGAGATGGATAAAATGAAGGATAGGGTCAAAGAAAACAGAATATTAGGAGCAGATGAAGTAAAGATTGTAGTTTCAGTTCTCTTGTTAGCAAATGTTTTGACGGTATTAAAAATTCTTGTAAACCAGCAGGAAGGTCTAATGTCCAACCCAATAACAATTCTTGTTTTAAAATATGTAGGTATATTTTTTATTTTGTATGGTGTGTTTTTTATTGGCTATGAAAAATTATCTGGCCTGCCATTCTTTTATGGACATAGTCAAAGTGCTGGAAGTAACGCTAATGGTAGTGTCATTGTTGCTATTGGTATTGCAATGATTTCCCGAAAGCTGACAACAAGCCTAGTTTTATCGATAGCTTTAATTCTTATAATTATGGGAGTACGATATAAGTGTGGGTTGATTTTAGAGAACAGATTAAAACTTAAAGGTAGCACTGGTATAGCAGTTTCAGAAATAAAAAGACGAGGAAAAATTATTATTGATAATAAAAAATATGGTGTCAGAAATAATGATCAGATCGCTATTAATGCAGGGCAAAAGGTAAAGGTGAGTGATATACAAAATATGAAAATATTTGTAAGAATAAATAAGGGTTAATAAGGGGACTTACATCTTAGTAGCAGAAATGGTAAGATATTAAAAAGAGTAATTTAGAAAGGATCTTACTATGAAGAAAATAGAAAGCTTTACGATTAACCATCTTAAATTATATCCAGGACTTTATGTCTCTAGGAAAGATCAAAAAGGAGATTGTACGATTACAACTTTTGACATGCGCTTTACAGCTCCTAATAGAGAACCAGTTATTGATGTGCCTGCACTTCATACCATCGAGCATTTAGGCGCCACTTATTTAAGAAATAGTACATATAGTGACGACATTGTTTACTTTGGCCCAATGGGTTGTCGAACCGGTTGTTATCTCTTAATGTTTGGTGACTTAAAATCCGCAGATGTTTACGACATGATTTTAGAAATGGGCGAATTTATACTAGCTTTTGAAGGTGCAATTCCTGGGGCTAAGCCAGATGAATGTGGAAATTATTCAGAACAGAATTTAGAGATGGCTAAATATTATGTTAGAAATTATCTAAAAGAATTAAAAGAGCATAAAAGATTTAAGTATGAATAGAAAAATCTCTAGCTTACCAGTTTGGTAGGTTAGAGATTTTTGTGTTATTAGAGAAAAAAACATTTAAAATACCTAATGGGGTATAAAAGGAAGAAGGCTTTAAAACAGCCATAAAAATTAGAAAAAATACTAAAAATTAACAGAAACCTAGATATATGTTGACTTATATACCCTTAGAAGGTATATTTAAAATAATTAGTATAAATAACAAGGAGGATTTTTTATGGCAAAGAAAATTGTAATTATTGGTGGTGTTGCCGGTGGAGCTACAGCCGCAACGAGACTTAGAAGGCTAAACGAAGAGGATGAAATCATCTTATTAGAAAAAGGTGAATACATATCTTACGCAAACTGTGGCCTTCCTTATCATGTGGGGAATGTAATTAAAGAGAGAGAAAAACTTTTAGTACAATCCATTGAAAAGATGCACAATCAGTATAATTTAGATGTCCGCAATTTTTCTGAAGTAACAAAGATTAATCCTGAAGAAAAAGAAGTGGAAATCTTAAATCATAAAAACGGGGAAAGCTATAAAGAATCCTTTGATTATTTAATCATTAGTACGGGAGCAAAAGCAATTATTCCCCCAATTACGGGACTTAATGAAGCAAAGAATGCCTTTTCTCTGAGAAATATTCCCGATATGGATGAAATAAAAGCTTATATAAAGGAGCATCAAGTTCAAACGGCTACAGTTATCGGTGGCGGTTTCATTGGTCTTGAGATGATGGAAAACTTGGCTCACCTTGGTATTAAAGTACAATTAGTCGAAATGTCACCACAAGTTATGCCAAATATTGACTTTGAAATGGCCCAGGAAGTGCATGCACAGATTAATTTACAAGGGGTAGATCTTTATCTAAATGATGGACTAAAAGAATTTAAAGATCAAGGCAGAACCTTGCTTTTAAATAGTGGTAAAGAACTAAAAACCGAGATGACGATTTTATCCATTGGTGTGGCTCCAGAAAATACCCTTGCTAAGGAAAGTGGCATCACTCTTGGCTTTAAAGGTGGTATTAAAGTAGATGATAACTTTATGACTAATTATAAAGATATTTACGCCATTGGTGATGTTATTGAAGTAAAAGACGGAGTTGATGGTAGTCCTACCAATATTCCTCTAGCTTGGCCGGCTAACAGACAAGGAAGGTTAGTTGCGGATGTGATTAACGGCATGGAAATCACCTATCCTGGCACCAAAGGAACTTCTGCGGCTAAAGTCTTTGCTCTTACTGTAGCAGCAACAGGAAACAGTGAACGTATTTTAAAAAATAAAGGAATTCCTTATGAAGTCATTCACGTTCATCCTAATTCACATGCCGGTTATTATCCTGATGCTAGCCCGATCCATTTAAAGCTAATTTTTGGTCAAGATGGAAAAATACTCGGTGCACAAGGAGTTGGTGTCGCTGGTGTTGATAAAAGAATTGATGTTATTGCAACAGCCATGACTTTTGGGGCAAAAGCTTGGGACCTGGCCGGAATAGAGCTTGCCTATGCGCCTCCTTATTCTAGTGCCAAAGACCCAGTTAATATGCTAGGCTATGTAGCAGATAATATGAAAAAAGATAAGGTAGAAACCTTCCAGTGGCATGAAGTTGATGATCTTTTAAAAGAAGGCGCTTATCTTCTTGATATCAGAGAAGAAGTAGAATATGCTACAGGAAAAATTGAAGGCAGTCACTATATTCCTTTAAGTGTTTTAAGAGGGCACTTAGATGAAATCCCTAAAGATAAAACAATTTATGTACTTTGCCAAGTAGGCCTTCGTGGTTATAACGGTGCTAGAGTTCTTTTACAAAACGGCTTTAAGGCCAAGAATTTAGACGGTGGTTATAAAACTTATAAGATTGGTAAGTACCAAATTAATAATAAAAATATTCAACCAACGAAAAAAGAAGAAGCAGTGCCAACGAGAAAAGCTAATGTTAGAAGTATTCAGGTAGATGCTTGTGGACTTCAGTGCCCCGGCCCTATTTTAAAAGTAAAAGAAAATATGGATGAGATGAACCCAGGTGATGAGATGGTTATTACCGCCAGTGATTTTGGTTTTAGTGCTGATATCGAAGCTTGGGCTAAAAATACCGGAAATACTGTTTTAGCTAATGAAGTAAAAGGTAATAAAGTGGTAGCAAAACTAGCAAAAGGTACCTTAGAAAAGAGCCAGTTAGTACTACCAAAAGAAGAGGGCGTTTTAAGTGAAACAAAAAATGGAGCAACCATGATAGTTTTTAGTGGTAACTTAGATAAAGCCATTGCTTCCATGATTATTGCTTCCGGAGCAGCCGCTATGGGTAAAAACGTTACCATTTTCTTCACTTTCTGGGGTCTTAGTGTTTTAAAGAAAAAGAAAATTAAAAAGAGTGGCTTAGCAAAAATGTTTGATGTGATGCTACCAAATAGTGCCAATAAATTGCCTGTTTCTAGTATGAATATGTTAGGAGCCGGTAGAAAAATGATTCAATCCGTAATGAAAAATAAAAATGTCGAAGCCCTACCTGTGATGATTGAAAAAGCTCATAAATTAGGCGTAAAATTTGTTGCTTGTACCATGAGTATGGATATTATGGGGATAGAAGCTTCGGAATTATTTGATTTTGTGGAATACGGTGGTGTTGCTACTTATCTTGGTGATACAGAAAATTCCAACTTGAATTTATTTATATAAAAGAGGTAATAATATTGGACGAGAAGAATAAAAAAAGCATTATGAATCGGCTAAAGAGAACGGAGGGGCAAATAAGAGGGGTGCAAAAGATGATTGATGAAGAACAAGAATGCATGGATATTATGACCCAATTAAATGCCATTCGCTCCGGTATTGACCGAGTGATGGGTTTAGTGGTGGTCCATAACTTACAAGAATGTTTTGAACATCCCGAAAAAGACCCGAAAGAGCAAGATAAGAAATTAGAAAAAGCAATAAATATGATTATTAAAAAATGATAAGGCAAACAAATGAGTGAAGTTTATTTAAGAAAAGCGAAGGCAGCTGATTTTAAGCAAGTAAGTCAGTTGATTGAAATAGGTCGAAGGTTATTAAAAGAAGATCATAGTCCACAGTGGCAGGATGGAAATCCGTCTCCTACTCTGTTGTTACAAGATATTGAGAAACAAAGAGGATATGTCCTTATTTACCAAGAGGAGATTGTAGGTTATGGAGTATTAATAGAATTACCAGATGAGGCTTATGAAAAAATAGCAGAGGGAAAATGGAAATCTGGAACGAGTCAGTATGCAAGTATTCATCGAATGGCAGTTAATCCAGATTTTAAAGGAAAAGGACTAGGAGAAAACTTGTTAAGGCTTTTAAAAAAAGAAGCCCTTGAAAAAGGCTTCTTTGACATCCGAATTGATACTCACGAACAAAACCTGCGGATGCAACACCTCATCTGCAAGTTGGATTTTTCTTATCAAGGAATTGTCTATGTCGATGATAGCAAAGATGGGAAAAGGTTAGCTTATCAATGGGTCTTAGAAGCCTGAGATAATAAGGTTGAAGCTAAAAGAATAGCTCCGCCCAAAAGCTGAATAAAGGTGAAGGTTTCCTTTAGTAGAACAATCGAGATAAAGATAGCAGTTAAAGGATCAAGGTAACTTAAAATAGCAATTTGCGAACCCTTTAAGAAAGAGAGGGATGTAAAATAAAATACATACATGATTCCCGTATGTAAGATACCAATTACTAAAAGATTGAGAAGACCGGTAGCAGACAGAGCCGCAATCTTAAAACCACCTGTTAGCAGCAGGTAGGGAAGTAAAATTAGAATGGCTGCTATAAATTGTAGAACAGTACGAATTAGTCCATCCACGTCTGGAATCGATTTATTAATAAGGATTACCAGGGCGTAAAAAAGTGCGGCGCCAAGTCCTAAAAGAATACCGTGGATATTACTTTTAGAGGAAGCTTTAGAGCCAATCATTAAAATAAGGCCAAGACTGGCACTAAGAAAGCAGAGACTTTGCCTTAAATCTAATTTTTCCTGAAATAAAAAGATACTTAAAATAATAACCAAAACTGGAGCAAAATAATAACAAAGGGTAGCCATTGCTACCGTAGTATAGTGGTAAGCTTCAAAGAGAAAAATCCAGTTTAGGCCCATGGCAACTCCTGAAAGAAATAGTTTTAGGAGTTGCTTTTTTATCCGGTAAAGAGCTAGGCTTTGCTTTTTGATCAAGAGATAAAGCAGTAAAAAAAGTAAGGCGATGAAAGCGCGCCAAAAAGCAATCTCTCCAGAAGATAAAGAAATGTTTTTGATAAAAATACTAATGGTACCAAAGAAAATCATAGCGGTAATAAATTTATTGATTGAGCGCATAAAAACCTCACTTTTTCTTCTTAGAATGCCATAAATAATCATAAAAAACAATGATAGATATTATCTATTAAAAGAAGCTAGCATTAATAATATCAATAGGAAATAAAAGAGGGACAGTGTTATAATAGCTTCATGTATAAATAGGAGGAAAAGAATATGAATGTAAAACAAGAGGTAAGTGTTAACAAGATAGCGAAGGATGCCGAGGACAACTATCGTAATGGTTATTTCTGCTGTGAGGCTTTAATGGCTTCGATTCGAGATAACTTTGAGTTAGATGTACCAAAAGAAGTGATTGCAATGTCATCTGGTATGGCAATTGGTGTTGGTAAAAGTGGTTGCATCTGTGGCGCTTTAAATGGAGGAGTTTTATCCCTAGGAATGTTCTTTGGTAGAACAGAGCAAAATGGACCAAAAGACCCGAAAGTAGTTAAGGTTATGGAGCTTACCAATGAACTTCATGATTGGTTTAAAAAAGAAAATGGTAAACACTCAACTTGTTGCCGAGTTTTAACGAGAGAGTTTGATATGGGTGCTGGCGAGCACAAAGAACAATGTATTCACTTTACGGGTTTATGTGCTAGAAAAACAGCGGAAATTATTGTTCGCGAATTAGGACTTAAAAATCTAGATGAGGAAGTAGCATAAGTGAAAAAATTAATTAAAATGGTGCCATTACCCCTTAGTGGTGTGATGTTAGGAACTTTAGCCTTAGGAAATTTATTACAAAGCTATTCAGAAGGAATACGATATGCTCTAGGCGCTGTGGCCTTGGTATTTTTAGTCTTATTAATTTTAAAACTCTTTCTGCACGGGGAGATGTTTAAAGAGGATTTTAAAAACCCTATTATGGCTAGTGTGGCAGGAACATTTCCGATGTCCATTATGTTATTTAGTGTTTATGGAAAACCTTTTCTTGGTCCCGTAGCTTTTTATATTTGGGTTTTCGGGCTTCTTCTTCATGTAGCCCTTATTATTTGGTTTACGGTTCAATTTATTTTGAAATTTAACATCGCGAAAGTCTTTGCTAGTTACTATATTGTTTATGTGGGAATTGTTGTAGCCTCACTTACAGCACCGGCTTTTGCCATGCAAAAAATAGGCGTAGCTGCCTTTTGGTTTGGCTTTATTACTTTTGCTCTTTTACTTTTTGTGGTAAGTTATCGCTATTTAACGAAAAGAGAACTCCCTGATCCGGCAAAACCAGTAATCTGCATTTATGCAGCCCCCATGAGTCTGTGTATTGTGGGCTATATTAGTACCATGGAGAAAAAGAATTTAATCTTTTTAACTGGTATGTATGTAGTAGCAACTATTATTTATATTTTTGCTTTATTTAAGGCGGCACAGTATATCCGATTACCTTTTTACCCATCCTTTGCCTCCTTTACTTTCCCTTTTGTCATTAGTGCCATAGCATCAAAGCAATTTGTGGCGGTAATGGCGATGAATGGAACCTTATTAATTTGGGGAAAATACGTAGTGATTTTAGAAACCATCTTAGCGATTTTCTTTGTTTTATATACAATCGTAAGCTATTTACGCTTTTTTAGCCAAGTAATTGTTAAAAAAGATTGAACTTTATAGGATTTGGTGCATAATTCATCAAAGTTGGTGTATAAGTATAGGTATGAGTTAAAAAGATTACAAATACTTAGATAGGATGATTATGTGAAAGTAAAAAAAGTGTTATATGTAGTGTTAATTGTGATAGCTTTTTACTTGTTAAGCGTGGCGATTCCTTACGTAAAACATAAAGAGGTAAAAGCAAGTACGAAAGAAAATTTTAACCCCCAAGACTGTTATAGTGATAAAGTGGGTTTGGAGAGAGTCCAAGCTATTTTAGAGGCGAAAGAGTCCATGGAGATGAATCTACGAGCCATTAATGAGGCCAAAGAAAGCATCCAGGTGGCTACTTATAAACTTATGCCTGATCAGGCCGGTAAAGACCTCATGGCAGCGCTTATGGAGGCAGCAGATCGAGGGGTTAAAGTTGAATTTATAACCAATGGTATTAATGAGTTTTTAGATCTTAAAAATAGCCCTTATATCAAGGCTTTTGCTAACTACAATAATGTGGAATTTTATATTTATAATAAGATTAGTGTTTTAAAACCGTGGAAGATTCAGGCTTCTTTACACAGTAAATATTTAGTTTGTGATGATAAGATGTATCTTCTAGGTGGTCGAAATATGTTTAATCTTTTTATGGGGGACTATGGCAAGCATCATAACAAAGATTGTGAGTTATTAGTTTATGAGACTGGGGACGCTGATCAGACATCTTTAGCGCAAGTTCGGGCTTATCATCAACAGCTTCTTGCTCTTTCCGATGTGGTTGGTTATCATCCGAAAAAGACCGCCACTAAAGTAAACCAAGCGACAGAAGAACTAAGACAAAGAAGAGCGGACTTAAGAAGAAAGTATCCGAAGGTCTATCAAGATTATGATTGGCTTGCTAAGACCGTTCCCACGAACAAGGTAACGCTTTTAAATACGCCCATTGCAGCAAAGAATAAAAGGCCGGATCTTTGGTACTATTTAAATGAACTAGCAAAACAAGGAGAAGAGGTTTCTATTTATACTCCTTACATTATTGCTGGTAAAGAAATGTATCAAGACCTTACTAGACTTAGCAAAGAGGTGGATCAGGTTTCGATTATTACGAATGCTGTAGAAAATGGAGCTAACCCCTTTGGCTGTTCAGATTACTTAAATCAAAGGGACAATATTTTGGCAACAAATGTCAAAGTTCATGAATTTTCCGGTCAAGATTCTCTGCATATGAAGGCTTGGCTTATTGATGATTCTATGAGTGTAGTAGGTTCCTTTAATATGGATATGCGAAGCACTTATATTGATACGGAACTTATGTTAGCGGTAGATTCAAAAGATTTAAATCAAATACTACGGGCAGACTTTAATAAGACCCTACAAGGAACAAGATGCTTAGAGGGAGAACATTATCAATACGAAAAAAATTATTTAAATAAAGAAATGAAGCCAATAAAAAAGGTGATTTATGCTATAATGAGGTTGACGTCTACTTTTACACGCAGATTTTTATAAACGAGGGGGTTTATATGGGGGAAAATGTAAAAGCTGGCAGTGAAGCCGTAAGAAATGAAAATATCAGGAATAAGATTTACTTTTCAAAGCGTTTAAAAGAAAAGTTAGATCTTATTCCTTTTTGCGCTATTACTACCTTAGTGGCACCAACAGGATACGGAAAGACTACAGCTGCACGAACATTTTTTAAAGAAAAAAAAGCAGAAGAAAAAATATTTTGGTTGTCAGTTCATGGCGGAGAATCCTCCTTGTTTTGGCATAGAGTTTCCACTTTAATGAAAGATTATCCAGAAATACAAAAAATATTAAAGGATATTGGAACCCCGGAAACAGCTTATGAAAAGGAACTTTTTTTAGAAGCTTTCCAACTTTTAGTGGAATCAGAAAAAGAAATTTACTTTATTATTGATAATTTTCACCTTTTGGATTTTTCCAGAGCAAATTCACTTTTAACATTTTTAGAAGAGTTTATGCCAGAAAACTTTCATTTGGTGCTACTTTCGCGAGTTAGTCCCTTAAAAGTATCACAACGAGTTGCTTTTGGCGGTCGTATCAATGAAATTAGTTCCCAGCATTTAAGCTTAACGGAAGAGGAAATTGACGAATATGCCAGCCTTTGTAATATTAGTTTAGAAGAAAAGGATCGCAAGATGCTTTATGAAGAAAGCGAAGGTTGGATCTCTATCATCTATATGAATCTATTAAACTATGTGGAAAACAACGAATTCCTTTTAAACTATAGTAATGTTTATCCCATGGTAAAAGACATCTTTTTTGAACCACTGCAACCATCAACAAAAGAGGTCTTAATTCAGCTTGCGCTTACAAAAGAGGGAGATTTTACCAAAAGAGAAGCGGAGTCGGTTTGTCATGGTGAGGCAGTACTAGAAGAGTTAGAGCGAGTTTCGAAAGAAGATAATTTTATTTACTATAGTGACACTACGGGTTTGTACCATGTCCACAATATCCTACTACAAATTTTAAGAGAAGAGTATGATTGCTTACCACCGAAAGAAAAAAATGAAATCTTAATACGTTATGGTACTTGGTACGAGCAAGAAGAAGAAATAGAAGAAGCAATTATTTATTTTTACAAGGCCAAAGAATATGAAAGGCTATTGGAAATTTTGGTGAAACACCAAAGCTCCTGGCAAGGTCAAGAAGCGATTAGAATTTTAGGAGAGCTGATTCGGACAGTTCCTGATGAGTTGCTACTTTTACACCCAGAAGCACTGGTTATTAGTATGCGTAGATTTATTCTCTTTAAGATGGCAGCCCAAAGAGAAAAAGTGCAAGGTCTATTAACCAGGTTAATGTCCGATGAAACAATTGTTGATGAACAAAGAAAAAATTGGATTAAGGGCGAATATACGGTTAGCTTATCCTTATTAAAATTTAATGATATTAGAGAAATGGGAAAATATCAGAAAAAAGGCTGGGAACTTTTAGGAAAGAAGTCTAGTACATTAGATGTAGAAAATCTCTGGACCCAAGGCTCGCCCTCTCTACTTCTTAGCTATTACAGAAAAATGGGTGAATTAAATGAAACAGTTAAGGCCATGTATGAAACCATGCCCACTTATTATCAGCTAACGGGAGGCCATGGAAAAGGAGCAGAATTTTTACTGGATAGTGAAGCAAACTACCAAAGAGGAAATTTTCTAGAAGCTTTAAAGTTAGCCTTAAGGGCCGAGGCAGAAGCACAGGAGTATCGCCAATGGAGTTTAGTAGTGAATGCACAAATTATTATCTTAAAGTGCAAGATTCATTTAGAAGAAACCCCTATTGAAGATTTATTTGCTTCTCTTTATCAATTTTTAAAAGACAAAGGACTGCTGAATTTAATTTTTAAAGTGGAAATAGAAGAAGCTTATATTAATTCTATTAATAACATTCCGGAAAAAATGCAGTGGATACCAACGATTGAAAAAAAATCGTCGCTTCCTTACTTAGGAGCGGTGCCAGCTGTTCATCTAGCTTATAATCAATATCTTCTTTCACAAAAACAATATGAGAAGGTTTTAGCCTTAGAAGAAAAAACACGGGTTTTATTGAAAAAGTTTCAAACGGAATATGGCAGTTTAATCCTTGATCTGCAATTGGCCAGTGCCTATTTAGCTTTACAAGAAGAGAACAAAGCTTTTTTGTACTTAGATAAAGCTATGGAAAAAGGAGAGCCTGATGAATTGGTAATGCCTTATGTGGAAGCTTATAATTTAATTTCACCTTTATTTGAAAAAGCAATTGCCACTAAGCGTTATCAGCTTAATCGACTTAAAAAGATAAAAGAAATCGGTGAAAAATTTACCAATCGAGGAGACTTACAATCTTCTTATGAGCAGTTGTCTTTAAAAGAAAGAGAAATTGCGCAAATGGCGGCTAAAAGATATACAAATAAGGAAATAGGGGAAAAGCTGTTCTTGTCAGTAGGAACCATCAAACAATATATGAATCGTATTTATAATAAAATCGGCATTGAGGGCGATGCAAAGAATAAGAAGCAGCAACTAAGTGAATATCTGCAGAACTATTAAACTAACCTTAGGTTAATAGTTAATTTATAGGAACTGTATTATAGTCTTATTAAGCAATACAGTTCCTATATTTTTGCAGAAAGTTGGTGTAATATGGAATATGAATACAAACCTATAAACAATGTCAAAGCTTTAGAAAACAAACTCCTATTTGTAGGATTTGTCACAGGAAGTTCCATAACCCTAGACATGAGTGAATATCTTAAAACCATCCGCTACCGCTGCTTACAAGACGAAGAGACGTGGAAAGAAGTAGCAACAGATGGCTATTTGATTTATTGGAAGGGTGTAGATTTATCTTATGAAGAAGTATTACTAATGGCAACGGAAAAGTATTGATTAATGCCAATTTTTTCTCATCTGATAAAAGGTAATGAGATAAAAAAGTAGGGTAAAAAACATAATCACCATGACGATTAGTATTAAAGGGGTAGAGTATTTAGGGGAGACGGGATGAAATAAAACCAAAAAGCATAAAAGGAGAAACAAGCTAGCGGTACAAACTTTTCCATACCATTTTGCACCATCAAGTTTTACCTGATGCTTTAGGTTGATAATCCCAAAGAGGGCCATTAGGCCCTCTTTTATCGCCATTAAAATTAAAAGGTAAATAAGCGGCCGATAAGAAAAGCAAAGGCAGATAGCAATAGCACCGTGAGTAAGCTTATCAGCAAGAGGGTCTAAAAATTTACCAAATTCCGTAATCATATTAAATTTTCTAGCAATGAGACCATCAAGAAAATCGGTAATTGTTGAGACAATTAAAATAAGAATAGCGATTAGATGGCTGTATTGAAAGGAAGAAAACCAAGCTAGGCAAAAAAAGGGAATTAAAAGCAAACGAAAGTACCCCATTAGATTGGGAATAGATAATAAATCTTTTTTGTTAAAAACATCTTTATTCATAAGCACCTCCTATTGTTGTAGATAAATATAACAGATGATGCTTGTGAAAACAAGAAAGGAAAAGCTTCATTTGTGTTAAGGGCGAGAATATATTATGATTAAGAAAAGTCATAGAGATTGGAGGAGATTATAATGAAAGAAATTTATTTAGCAGCAGGCTGTTTTTGGGGGGCACAGAAGTATTTTTCACTTTTAAACGGGGTAGTGAATACAGAGGTAGGTTATGCCAATGGCAATAAGCCAGATCCTAGCTATAAAGAGGTTTGTACTGATACCACGGGTTTTGCGGAAACTGTGAAAGTTGAATATGATGAAGAAAAAATTAGCCTTACTTTTTTATTAGAACAATTTTATAAAATCATCGATCCAACCTCATTAAATAGGCAAGGAAATGATATTGGAACCCAGTATCGAACGGGAATTTATTATACGGATAAAAGGGATGAGGCTATTATTAAGGGCTCGGTAGTTTTGCTTTCCGAAAGTTTAGCAGATCCTGTCATGATTGAAGTAAAACCTTTAACTAATTTCTATTTAGCAGAAGACTATCATCAAGATTATCTTGTTAAAAATCCGACCGGTTATTGTCACATTGGAGCACTACATTTTGCAGAAGCAAAAAAAGCTTTAGATGAAAAAACTTTAAAAAAAGCCGACCAAGATGAGTTGAAAAAGAAACTTAGCGCGATGCAATATGAAGTAACCCAAAATGATGCGACAGAGCCTCCTTTTCAAAATGAATATTATGATCATTTTAAAGAAGGAATTTATGTGGATATTGTTTCTGGAGAACCACTTTTTGTTTCCACGGATAAATTTGAATCCGGTTGTGGCTGGCCAAGCTTTTCCAAACCAATTCAAGAGTCGATGATTTTGGAAAAAGAGGACTTATCCTTTGGTAGACAAAGAACAGAAGTAAGAGCAAAAGATTCAGATAGCCATCTCGGCCATGTCTTTACGGATGGTCCGAAAGAACTTGGTGGTCTTAGATACTGCATTAATAGTGCATCTCTTCGTTTTGTTCCCAAAGAGAAGATGAAAGAAGAAGGATATGAAGATTATTTATCACTTTTGTAGACAGTTGTGGTAGTATAGATAGGAGAAAAAAATAGGAGGTCAATTTATAAATGAAAGTTGGTATTATGGGAGCAGGCACAATTGCTATTAAAATGGCAAATACCATAAATAAAATGGAAGATGTAACCTGCTATGCTATCGCTTCAAGAAGTCTAGAAAAAGCAGAAGCTTTTAAAGCCGAGTATGGTTTTGAGGTGGCGTATGGAAGTTACGAAGAATTAGCCAAAGATGAAAACGTGGATTTAATCTATATTGCCACCCCTCATTCGGAGCATCACAAAAATGCTATTATGGCTATGAATTATGGCAGAAATATTCTTTGCGAGAAAGCTTTTGCTGTTAATGCCAAAGAAGCAAGAGAAATGATTGAAGTAGCAAGAGAGAAAAAGGTTTATTTAGCGGAAGCCATTTGGACAAGATACATGCCTTATCGAGAAATTGTAGAACAGTTAATAAAAGAAGATAAAATTGGTGAGATTATTAGCGTTAGCGGTAATCTTGGTTATAGTTTAATGAATATAGAAAGAAATGTTAGACCAGAACTTGCAGGAGGAGCACTTTTAGATATTGGGGTGTATCCAATCAACTTTGCAAGTATTTTTTTGGGTAATGATATTGAAAGCGTTGTCTCTACTTGTGTGAAAATGGAGACAGGTGTCGACGAAACTAATGCAATTATTTTAAAATATAAATCAGGCCAACTAGCAGTGCTTAGTAGCACTTTTAGAGGGGGCAGTGATCAACAAGGGATTATTTATGGTACTAAAGGTTATATTATTGTTCGCGAGCTTAACAATCCTGTGGGAGTGGAAATATATAATAACCAAGGAGAACTGATTGAAAAGGTTCCCCTACCAAAGAAAATATCCGGCTATGAATACGAGGTAATAGAGGCTGCTAGAGCCATTAAAGAAGGCAGACTAGAGTGCCCACAAGCCCCTCATGATATTACGATTAAAATAATGGAATTAATGGATAGCATTAGAAAAGAATGGGGTATAAAATACCCATTTGAATAAAGTCGAAGGAGAAAGTAAATGAAAGAAAGAAAGATTATTCAGGTGCAAGACAAAGTACCGGTAAAACTATTGATCCCTTTAAGTATTCAGCATATGTTTGCCATGTTTGGCGCTTCTGTACTGGTACCTTTTATCTTAGGAATCAACCCAGCAATTGTATTATTTATGAATGGTGTAGGAACCATGATCTTTATTGTCTTAACAAAAGGAAAGGCACCAGCGTATCTTGGCTCTAGTTTTGCCTTTTTAGGTCCTGCTGCTATTGTAATTGACAAATGGGGATTTCCTTATGCCCAAGGTGGCTTTGTAGTTGTCGGCCTAGTTGGTTGTGTAATAGCAGGAATCGTTTATAAATTTGGTACCGATTGGATTAATGTGGTCCTTCCTAATGCAGCTATGGGACCTGTTGTAGCACTAATTGGTTTAGAGCTAGCAGGAAATGCGGCCTCTACAGCAGGTCTTTTGGATGAAAAAATTTCCACGGCCAATGTCATTGTTTTTTCTGTAACTTTAGGAGTGGCAGTTTTTGGCTCCATCTTATTTAGAAAGTTTTTTGCCGTAATTCCCATTCTAATAGCGGTAGTAGCAGGTTACGTTGCAGCAGCTTTTTGTGGTCTGGTTGACTTTGAAACCATAGCAAAGGCTCCTTTATTTGAACTTCCTCATTTCCAAATGGCGAAATTCGATATTAATGCGATTTTAATCCTTTTACCGGTAGTACTTGTTATTACCTCTGAACATATTGGTCATCAAGTAGTTACTAGTAAGATTGTGGGAAATGACTTATTAAAAGACCCAGGTCTTCATCGTTCTCTTTTAGGTGATAATATTTCAACAGCTATTTCTGGATTTGTGGGTTCGGTACCAACCACTACTTATGGAGAAAATATTGGTGTTATGGC
>DXHJ01000179.1 GCA_019113475.1 Candidatus Dorea intestinavium
ATTGGTACATAATCTTTGTAAGGACAAAGTGGCATGTAAGCCGGCCTAATAATCTTATCCACGTTTTCTAGTTCTTCTAATCTATGAGCACTCCAGCCAACAATTCTTGCTGCGGCAAAAATTGGGGTATAAAGTTCCGGTGGTAAATCAAGCATGCCATAAACTAAGCCACTATAGAAGTCAACATTTGCATTTACACCTTTGTAAATCTTGCGTTTTTCAGCAATTACCTCTGGTGCCATATGTTCTACTGCTTCATAAAGATTGTATTCTTTCTCGCAACCTTTTTCTTTCGCTAGCTGCTTAACAAACTTCTTAAAGATATCTGCTCTAGGATCAGATACGGAATAAATAGCATGCCCCATACCATAGATTAGGCCTGATTTATCAAAGGCTTTCTTTTCTAAAAGTCTTTCTAGATAATGTTTGATTTCATCTTTATCTTCCCAGTCTTTAACATTTTCTTTCATGTCGTCAAACATTTTGGTAACTTTAATATTTGCACCACCATGTTTTGGGCCTTTAAGTGAAGCCATCGCTGCTGCCATTGTGGAATAAGTATCGGTTCCTGATGAAGTAACTACGTGAGTCGTAAAAGTTGAGTTATTACCACCGCCGTGATCCATGTGGAGAACAAGGGCCATATCAAGAGTTCTTGCTTCAAGCTTTGTATACTTTCTATTTTCACGAAGCATCATTAAAATATTTTCTGCTGTGGAAAGTTCCGGCTTGGGTGCGTAAATAAAGAGGTCATCACCCATTTTGTAATTATAAGCATGATAGCCATAAACCATTAACATCGGAAATTGGCTAATTAAGTTTAGTGATTGTCTAAGAACATTAGGGATTGAAGTATCGTCTGCCTTAGCATCATAAGAATAGAGATTTAAAATGGAGCGTGAAAGGCTATTCATCATATCACGACTTGGTGCTTTCATAATAACATCACGAACAAAGTTTGGCGGTAATGAACGTCTTTCAATTAAAGTATTGGTAAAGTTTTTAAGTTCTAGCGCACTTGGTAATTCACCAAAAAGAAGTAAATAAGTAATTTCTTCAAAGCCATAATGTTTATCTTTTAAAAATCCATTTACTAAATCCTTGACATTGTATCCTCGGTAATAAAGTCTACCAGCGGTGGGGACGATTTCACCGTCTACCTCCTTTGTTGCCACAACGTCTGAAATATTAGTAAGGCCGGCTAATACACCCTTACCATTAAGGTCTCTTAGGCCTCTTTTTACTTCATATTTTGTGTAAAGTTCTTTTTCGATTGCATTGTTCTTTAAACAGATTTCTGATAAGTGCTTAATTTCCTCTGTAATCTCAAATAAGCTTGTTTCAATATTTCCCATTTGCGCTCCTCACTTTCTACTGTTACTTATCGCTTTTATCATATATAGAGTTACTTAAATCTGCAAATTCTGCTAAAGTAAGAGCTTCCCCGCGGATACTCTCTCCTTTATTTAAAGCCTTAATTGCTTCTAACAGGTCTTCTTTTGAAACATCTATAAGTTCTGAATTATTTAGCCCATTTAAAAGAGTCTTTCTTCTTTGGTTAAAAGAGCTTCGAATAACATCAAATAATAATTTTTCACTTTTTACTAAAACCGGTGGCTCTTTATGGCGCGTTAAGCGAATGACGGCTGAACCAACCTTTGGTCTTGGCATAAAGCAGTTTGGTGGTACATTGGCTACAATGTAAGGAGAGGCATAATAGGCTACCGCTAATGATAAAGCGCCGTAGTCTTTTGATCCGGCCTGACTTTGCATGCGTTCTGCCACTTCCTTTTGCACCATCACTGTAATGCTTTCTACTGGTACTTTTTGTTCAAATAAGGACATAATAATCGGAGTGGTAATATAATAAGGTAGGTTTGCTACAATTTTTACCGGCTTTCCGGCATTTTCTTTTTCTACCAACTCTTTTAAATCTAATTTTAAAACATCCTCATTAATAACTTCTACATTATCAAATTCTTGTAAGGTATCCTCTAAAATAGGAATCAAGGTTTTATCGATTTCTACTGCCACAACTTTTCTGGCATAAGTAGCCAGGTACTGAGTCATGGTACCAATACCTGGTCCTATTTCAATAACAAAATCTTCTTTATTAATATCTGCTGCCTTCATGATCTTATCTAGAACATGGCCATCAATTAAAAAATTTTGTCCGTATTTCTTTTGAAAAACAAAATTATATTTTTTTAATACTTCAATGGTACCGCTTGGATTTCCAAGAGTAATTCTATTCATCAACGTCTCCCTCATTTATCCGATAAAGCTTTCTGGCATTTTCTGTGGTAATACGAATCACCTCAGAAACCTCCAGTTCTTTGATTCTGGCAATTTCTGCAACCACAAGGTTAAGCTTGGTAGAATCATTTCTTTTGCCTCTAAAAGGTTCTGGGCTTAGATAAGGAGCATCGGTTTCAATTACCAGATGTTTCAGTGGAATATCTGCCACTACTTCTTTTAGCTTTCGCCCATTTTTAAAGGTAACCACGCCACCAACACCAAGATAATAACCCATCTTAACGTATTCTCTAGCTAGCTCGACGGAATAAGAAAAAGCATGCATCACGCCTTTTATTTGATCTGCGTATTTGGCCACAATTTTAAAGGTATCTTCGGCTGCGTCCCGGCTGTGAATGCAAATCGGTAGGTTTCTCTTACCGGCTTCTTTTATCTGTTTTTCAAACCAATAGGCTTGAACTTCCCTAGGACAAGTATCCCAGTAGTAATCAAGACCAATTTCGCCAATAGCAACTACCTTTTCTTCGTCGTAAAGCTTGGTAAAGTCCGCGTATTTTTCTTCTGTCAACTCTTTAATTTCATCGGGATGAAAACCAAGTGCCGCATAGATAAAAGGGTAATCCTTCGTCAGCTTTAAGCTAGCCAGATTGGATTCATAGGAAGAAGCGATATTAACGATTGTTCCTACCCCATTTTCTTTCATCGAATTTAAGATACTTTCTCGGTCTTTATCAAACTGCTTATCATCATAATGAGCATGGGTATCAAATATCATCTAAGTACCATCTTTCTTTTCCTAATTAATTGCTGCTCCGGTGGTAACCTCAGCTTCTGGTGAAACAAGGACTAAGGTACCATCTTTATCTTCGGCACAAAGAAGCATTCCTTCGGAAACTACACCGGCTAGTTTAGCAGGTGCTAGGTTTGCAAGAACCATCACTTTTTTACCTACCATCTCTTCGGCTTTGTAGCTATGTCTAATACCGGAAACGATTTGTAAAGTCCGATCTCCTACTAACACCTGTGAACAAAGTAGCTTCTTTGACTTTGGTACATTTTCACAGGATAAAATCTTACCTACCTGAAATTGCATCTTAGTAAAGTCATCAAAACTTACTTCTTCTTTTTGTGGCACAGAAATTACTTCTTCTTCTTTTTCTTCTTCTTTTGGTAGTAATTCTTCTACTTGTTCCATTACTTCGGCCATATCTAATCTTTCAAATAAGATTTCCGGCTTTTCAACTACCTTTTCGCCGCTAAAGAAAGAGTGAATCTTTTCAGCTGTTTCCGGCATAAAGGGAGCAAGTAATCTAGCTCCTTCTAAGATGCTAGCTTGTAAATTATATAAAACAGTCTCTAAGCGGTCTTTCTTTTCTTCTTCTTTAGCAAGCGCCCAAGGCATGGTTTCATCAATGTATTTATTACAACGTTTAAACATCGCAAAAATTTCTGTAATACCATCGGCTACACGTAAAGTATCCATCTTTTTATCTACTCGTTCGCTTAGCGTAGATACCACGCCTTTAAGGTCCGCATCAACGTCTTCAACCACGCCTTTATCACTTACCTTGCCGCCAAAGTATTTATTAATCATCGAAATAGTACGATTTACTAAGTTACCAAGGGTATTAGCAAGATCAGAATTCATACGTTCTACCATTAATTCCCAAGTAATAACACCATCATTGTCATAAGGCATTTCGTGAAGTACAAAATAACGAACGGCATCTACGCCAAAGATTTTTACTAAGTCATCCGCGTAAATAACGTTTCCTTTGGATTTACTCATTTTGCCTTCTCCGCGCAACAGCCAAGGATGACCAAAGACTTGCTTAGGTAGTGGTAAATCAAGAGCCATTAAAAAGATTGGCCAATAAATCGTATGGAAACGAATAATGTCTTTTCCAATTAAGTGTAAATCAGCTGGCCAAAGGGTTTTAAACTGCTCACTGTTATTACCATCAGCATCATAACCAATTCCGGTAATATAGTTGGTAAGAGCATCAAGCCAAACGTAAACTACGTGATTTTTTTCAAAGTCTACCGGAATTCCCCAAGTAAAGGAAGTTCTGGAAACACAAAGATCTTGCAAGCCTGGTAATAAAAAGTTGTTCATCATTTCATTTTTTCTTGATACCGGTTGAATGAAATCAGGGTGAGAATTGATGTATTCAATTAGTCGGTCTGCATATTTGCTCATTTTAAAGAAGTAAGCTTCTTCCTTAGCAGCATGGACTTCGCCCCCACAATCAGGACATCTGCCATCGACTAACTGGGATTCAGTAAAGAAAGATTCGCAAGCTGTACAATACATTCCTTCATAATGGCCTTTATAGATATCACCTTGATCATACAACTTTTTGAATATTTTTTGTACTTGTCTTTCATGATAATCATCCGTGGTACGAATAAATTTATCATAAGAAGTATTCATTAGATCCCAAATAGCTTTCACTTCACCGGCCACCTGATCTACGTATTCCTTCGGTGAAATACCTGCTTCATTGGCCTTATTTTCAATCTTTTGTCCGTGTTCATCGGTTCCGGTTTGGAAGAACACATCATATCCTTGTAATCTCTTATATCTAGCAATAGCATCTGCTAAGATTACTTCATAGGTATTTCCAATATGAGGCTTTCCTGAAGTATACGCTATTGCGGTAGTAATATAGTATTTTTCTCTACTCATTTTATCAATCCTTTTCTAATTTATACGTACCCATTATTATAGCAACATTAAGGCATTTATGCAACGTTTGGCCTGGCATTATGCAAAATCCTTATTTTCCCCTAAAATAGACGACGCCATGAGAGTAATGCCTCTTTGGCACGACCCCCATGGCCCCTTGTTTGTTTTGAAACTAGAGTTATCTTAACAAGAGATTGTGAATGATTTATGTTTAACTTGTTAAATATTTCTAATTTCCTTGATTTTTACGCTTCTATAATCGGGATAAACTCTTTCTTTGGTACATTGATTAAGCCCATATCACTCATTTTCACTGTTGGTATAACTGGAAGAGCCAAAGTTACAATGCGAAGAAGTGGATTTGCTAAGTGTTCCAGTCCTAATGCTCGATTGGCTTCTTTCATTTTTGCACTTTCTAGTGAAAGTTCTTCTGCTCCTAGTAGGGACATTAATCCTGCTAGAGGAAGTTCTAAGGTGTGTAAAACTTTTCCTTCTTTAACGGCGCTCATACCACCGTGGCAATGAAGAAGTTCCTGTGCTGCTATTAAAGCCTCAGCCGGATCTTCATACACAATCGTTAAGTTGTGGCTATCGTGAGAAATGGTGGAAGCTAGCGCCCCACAATTGGTACCAAAACCACGAACCACACCAATAGCCAGGTTATCATTACCTTCGTAGCGATTAACCACAGCCACAAACTTTAAATCCTTATCTCCATTTAAGCTAACACAGCCATCTATCACCGGTAACTCTTCTTTTACCCATTCGGTATAGGACTGTTCGGGATTTGGATACTTCATCATATTAACCACAACTTTATCTTTACCAGCTGGGGCCTTTAACTTAAAGTCCTCTACACTTAATTCTTTAATATGAACAGAGTTTTTTGTCTCTAGTGGATAAGACTCTGCTTTAATTTCTACCGTTAGCTGATCATCTTTTGCGACTAATTTCCCGGCAAAGAAGACTTGGTTTGGTACCAGTTTTCTTAAATCATCAAGAAGAATCAGATCCGCTACGTAACCGGGTGCAATGGCTCCTAGTTTTTCAATACCGGCTTCTCTAGCACTATTAAAAGTTGCACTTTTAATTGCGGCTACGGGATCCATACCTCTTTCGATACCATAGCGCACCACATCATTAATGTGCCCAATATTTAAAATATCATCCGCTTCCCGGTCATCCGTACAAAAGCCAAAGTTATCAAAGAAGGTAACATCTTTAACCCCTTCCCAGATTTCTTTTACGTTTCTAGCAATAGAACTATTCCTAGCATCTACATGCATGCCATTTCTAAGTTTCGCTAAAGCTTCCTCACTATCTCTTGACTCATGACAGGTATTCGGGCCCCCACAAAGATAAGCAGAAAGCTCTCTTCCTTTAAGGAAAGGCGCATGTCCTTGTAAATATAGGCCATGTTTTTCTGCTGTTTCAATCATTTCCATCATTCGCTCTTCGCCGTTAATGACCCCTACATAGTCCATCACTTCCGCTAGGCCAATAATTCTTTCTTTGGGTGCTAATTGATCCACTTCTTTGGCGCTAAAAGTAGCACCGGCGTTTTCAAGACCTGGTACTGCCGGCACACAGCTTGGGATATCAATTAGTTGACGCATGGGTAAATCTTCTGAAGAGTCATACATATACTCCACCCCTTCAACGCCCCAAACGTTAGCAATTTCGTGAGGATCCGTAATAATAGTGGTGGTTCCCTTAGGAATAACGGCCTTAGCAAAGTTTCTAGGTGTCATCATAGAGCTTTCAATATGGACGTGAGAATCAATAAAGCCCGGAATTAAATATTGGCCTTTCCCATCAATTACTTCTTTAGCCGCCTCAAGATCTGCTGCTAGGTTTTCCACTTCTACGTGGGCAATAAAGCCCTCGTAAATATAAACATTAGCCGGGTAAATTTCACCGGTAATTACGTTAACAAGCTTCACATTTTTAATTAATAAATCACTAGGAATTTCGCCTAGAGCTGCCTTTAAAAGGCTTTTTTTATCACGTGGTTTTAACTGCATGATGGTCCTCCTTCTTATTTAAAAATGAAATAGAAAATTAAAGGAATCGCTAAGACATACATAACAGGATGCAAATCCTTATATTTACGAGTTGCTACTTTAATAATAATGTGAGCTAAGATTCCGGCAGCAATACCATTAGCAATACTGCCACTAAAGACTACAAATAAAATCATAATAACCGAGCCAAAGCTATCACTAAAGTCACTTAAATCAAGATCTTTAATACCGCTCATCATTAAGTAACCAACAAAGATTAAAGCTGGACCAGTTGCTGCATTAGGAATGGCTAAAAATAGTGGCGCAAAGAACATCATAATACCAAATAAAACTGCGGTAGTAACGCTAGTAAGACCGGTTTTTCCACCTGCTTCTACACCAGCACTTGATTCAACAAAAGTAGTAATCGTAGTATTTCCCGTAAAAGCTCCGACACAAGTACCAATAGCATCGACAAGGAAAGGTTTTTGAATATCTTCCATGTTACCATCTTTATCTAGCATACCGGCTTTTGCGCCAACACCTAAAACAGTACCAAGGGTGGAGAAAAAGTCACCACAAAAAGCGATGAAGACATAAACAATGGTTTCTGGTGTTAAAAGACTCTTAAAATCAAAGGCAAACATAATATTACCCATATCACTAAAGTTTGGTGCTTTAACTACATTGCCTGGTAAAGTGGTAACTCCTAGAGGAATTCCTACTAGAGTAACTACGACGATCCCAATTAAAATAGCACCATTGACACGATAAGCTGTTAAAATTGCAATAAGGAAAAGTCCGCCAATTGCTAATAGAACTGCCGGGTCACGTAAACTACCAAGTTCAATACCATTTTCAAACTTACCAATTCCGGAATTTTTAAAACCAAGATAAGCGATGTAAAAGCCAATAGCTGAACCAATCGCTGTTTTTATATTTCTGGGTATAGCTTTAACGATTAAATCTCGGACACCAAAGATGGTTAAGATAACGAAGATAACTCCGGAGATTAAAGTGATTGACATAATAGCGCCAAAAGAAAGAGTGTTAGACTGAAGCAAGGCCCCAAACATGAAGTTGGTTCCCATTCCACAAGAGAGGGCAAAAGGTACATTCGCATAAAAGCCCATCAATAAGGTAATAAGCCCACTAATTAGAGCACAAGTAACGGAGATTGCTTCTTTGGAAATGACAACTCCATTTATATCGACAAAGGTATTCCCATCAAAACCAACAATGGCTGATGGTTGAACGGCTAATACATAGGCCATAGTCATAAAAGTGGTAATTCCGGCTAAGATCTCTGTTTTAACAGTAGTGCCTTTTTCTTGCAACTTAAAAAACGATTTTACATTCATCTTCTTTTTTCCTTTTTTCTTTTTTCTAATAATTGATGAGTTACTTTCACTCATAAGGTTACTTGGTTAATTCCCGAAGGAGATGATAAACTACCTCTGCGCCAATTTGGCAATCTTTACTACTGGTATATTCTTCTTTTCGGTGCGAGTAACCCTTAACTGAGGGGACAAAAATCATAGCAATATCAGTGACGTTTTTAAGATTCATAGCGTCGTGTCCTGCTCCGCTAATCACATCTTGATAAGAAACTTTGGCGTTTTCGCAAACTTTTCTGATTTCTTCTCTTAAAGAAGGAGAACAAAGACAGGGGTCTGCACTAAATTCCTCATTAATTTTAACTCTTACTTGTTGCTCTTTTTCTAGGCTATTAGAAAATTCCTGCATTTCTTCCATTAACTGCGTGATTTCTTCTTCTTTTAAAGAACGTACTTCTAAAGAAAACTGCACTTCACTACAGATAATATTAACTTCGCCAGGTATGGTATTAATCTTACCGATGGTGGCAACTAAATCCGGGTATTTTTTTGCACAGTTAGTAACTTTAGTGATAAAGCTACTCATGGCTACTACGGGATCTTTTCGCTCCTTCATCGGCGTCGAACCTGCATGATTGCTTTCACCAAAAATCTTAATCGAAAAACGTTTGATTCCTTTAATCCCTTCTACTATCCCAATTTGCTTTTTATTTTGCCAGAGGGTGGTATGTTGTTCGATGTGTAGCTCAATAAAAGCTTTTATATCATCCATCTTACAATTACCTAGTTGATCAGGATGCAAACCAAAGTCTTTCATCCCTTGGTATAAAGTAATACCCTTACTATCTTTCGCTAAAAGTCCTTCCTCTGATACAAGTCCGGAAATTGCTTTGCTACCAATCATGCCATAACTAAAACGATTTCCTTCTTCATCTTTAAAAGCAATAAGTCGAATGGTTCTTCTTGGTCTATACCCTTCTGCGTGTAAGACCCTAAGTGCTTCTAGGGGTGCTAGAATACCTAAGGTACCATCAAAGGCACCGCCACTTATTACCGTATCATAGTGAGAACCAAGGGCAATACAAGGTTCGTTTTCTTCACTACCTAGCATTTCGCCAATCAGGTTTCCAGCCTCGTCGTGGTGAGTATCAAGTCCTGCTTCTTTCATGGCATCACAAAGCCAGTCCATTGCTAAGCGGTCTTCCTTCGTAAAAGGAAGTCTCGTAATGCTACCATCGAAATTTTTTCCGATTTGACTTAGTTTTTCGATCTGACTCCATAATCTTTTTTCATTAATAATCATTTTCTTGCCTTTCGTCGTGATTTGCCTCTATCATTATACCAACAAAAATAAAAGTATCAAGTACTATTCCTACTTCCTCATTTCTAATTTAAGTACAATAAGAAAAAACACTTTGCTTGTGTTTTATTTTCTTTTCTGTTATAATCCATAACTAGGTGCCAAACACACTTATTTGTGGCTGAACTATCATGTCGGATAGCAGCCACATTT